>JAZNKF010000021.1:0-6559 GCA_045578425.1 Acutalibacteraceae bacterium | reverse complement strand
GCCTTTTGAGCGGGTGTTTTGGCAACATAAATCGGTTTCATGGTCAGCGGGTCCAAACCGGTGTAATACATACAAGTCGAAACCGTACCGGGGGTCGGATAAAAATCTTGGACTTGTTCGGGGCGCATTCCTTCTCGTTTGAGAAACACCGAAAGCTCAATCGCATCTTTTAGCGTACTTCCCGGGTGCGAGGACATCAAGTACGGCACCAAAAACTGTTGTTTTCCCTCGCTTTTGGTGAGTTCATAAAACCGTTTTTTGAATTTTAAATACGTTTCGATTTCGGGTTTTCCCATTGCGGTAAGCACCGCTGCCGAGCAATGCTCCGGAGCGACTTTCAGCTGGCCGCTGACGTGATGGCGCACCAGTTCTTTAAAAAATGTTTCGCTTGGGTCGGCTATCAAATAATCAAAACGAATCCCCGAACGGATAAACACTTTTTTAATTTTGGGAAGATTGCGAATTTTTCGTAACAGATCAAGATAATCCGAATGATCCACCACAACCTGCGGGCAAATTTTCGGTGCCAAGCACTTGCGGTTTTTGCACATGCCGTGGGTTTCTTGTTTTTTGCAAGAGGGAAAGCGGAAATTCGCGGTAGGGCCGCCCACGTCGTGAATATATCCTTTAAAATCGGGCATCTCGGTCAATAATTTTGCTTCGCGTATGACCGATTCGTGACTGCGAACGGTTACCTGTCTGCCTTGGTGATACGCAATCGAGCAAAAATTACACGCGCCGAAACACCCGCGGTTGTGCGCGAGCGAAAATTTCACTTCCTCAATGCCGGGCACACCGCCAAGCGGCTCGTATGAGGGGTGATAATTGCGCATAAAGGGGAGTTCATAAATATGGTCTAATTCTTCGGTGGACAACGGCGGCATCGGCGGGTTTTGCACCACAATAAAGTTGCCGTGTTTTTGGATAATGGTTTTACCGATTACCGCATCTTGTTCTTGTTGTTGGATTTTGGTTGCCACCGCATATTGTTTTTTGCCGCTTTCGGTGGGCTCTTTGACAAGGTCGTATGAGGGACATTCCACCGCCGAACGCCACTCGTAATCTTTGGTGGGTACTTTGTAGCAAGTACCGAGAATATCGGTGAGTGCGGAAACAGATTCACCGTTGTTAAGCCTGCTTGCAATCTCAACCGCATGCTTTTCACCCATGCCAAACATTAAAATATCGGCATCCGAATCCATCAGAATAGAGGGACGCACGCGGTCATCCCAATAATCGTAATGTGCAAAACGGCGCAACGAGGCTTCCAAACCGCCAATGGCAATGGGAATATCGCCGTATAATTGACGTATTTTTTGAGAATACACAATTACCGCGCGGTCAGGACGCGCCCCCGCTTTACCGCCCGCGGTATACGCATCGTCACTGCGTTTTTTCTTGGCGGCGGTGTAGTGTGCCACCATCGAATCAATGTTGCCCGCATTGACAAAAAAGGCAAGCCGAGGTCTGCCGAATTCTATAAAATCGGCATCACTTTTGGGTTGCGAAAGAATACAAACGGAAAACCCCGCATCTTCCAGCACGCGCGAGATAATAGCGGTGCCAAAACTGGGGTGGTCCACGTAAGCGTCACCCGTCACCAAAACAATATCCGGTTGTGCAATGCCCGCGGCTTGCATTTCGCGTCGGTTAATCGGTAAAAACGGCATAGCAACTCCCTCGATTCATGATGTTGTCATTGTATCACAAAAAGGTGTGCTTGACAATAGCCGAACTTAAAACCAAAATTACGGGCGCTTATCCCTTGACAGAAGGGAAAAGATTGACTATAATACTTCTATTAGTGTTTAAAAATTACCCTGAAGGGAGATTATACCGTATGACAAAGCAAACCGTCATTACCGAAGAAGGCCTCAAAAAACTCGAAAGTGAACTTGACGAATTAAAAACCGTCAAACGAAAGGAAGTAGCCGAAAAAATCAAAGTTGCCCTTTCGTTTGGTGACTTGTCCGAAAACAGCGAATACGACGAAGCCAAAAACGAACAAGCCATTTTGGAAGGCCGCATTGCCGAAATTGAAAACCAACTCAAAAACGTGCGTGTGTTGGACGAAACCGACATCAACACCGAAGCTGTGCACGTTGGTTCCACCGTTACTGTACGTGTAAAAGGCAAAAAAACCGATGCTACTTATCAACTCGTCGGCTCAACCGAAGCCGATCCGCTGGGCGGTCGCATTTCCGACGAATCGCCCATCGGCAAAGCTCTCATCGGTCACAAAGTCGGCGAACAAATCGAAGTAGAAACTCCGGGTGGTCTTGTCACATTAACCATCCGTCAAATCGCAAAATAAACCGATTGTTCGGGCGGGAGCACAGTCTTTCCCGCCCGAATGTTACAAAACGGAGGTTTACAAAAAATGAACGAACAACAACTGCAAAACGGCGAATCCGCAGAAATGACACAAGAGCAACTTTCCGAACTGCTGCAAATCCGTCGTGATAAATTAACAGCTCTTTGCGAAAATGGTGAAAACCCGTACGAAGTCACCAAATATGACGTTACGGCTTATACCACCACTGCTCGCACCGCGTACGAAAAACAAGAAGCCGCCTACATTGCCGCTCACGGCACACCCGAAGAGGGTCAAAGCATCGAACTTGAACAACCCGTTACCGTGTCTATTGCGGGCCGTATGATGAGCCGCCGCATTATGGGTAAAGCCAGTTTCTTGCATCTGCAAGATAACGAAGGCCGCATCCAAGTCTATGTCAGCCGCAACGACGTGGGTGAGGACGTGTATGCCGGTTTCAAAAAATGGGATATCGGCGATATCATCGGTCTTACCGGTTTTGTGTTCCGTACCAAAACGGGCGAGGTTTCGGTCCACGCTACCTCTATCAAATTGCTCAGCAAATCCTTGTTACCGCTACCGGAAAAATTCCACGGTCTGCGTGATACGGATACCCGTTATCGTCAGCGGTATTTGGATTTGATTGTCAATCCCGAAGTCAAAGATACGTTTGTCAAACGTTCCCGCATCCTCAAAGAAGTCCGTGCCTATTTGGACGAAAAAGGCTTTTTGGAAGTGGATACCCCCATCTTGGTCCCGTTGGAAATCGGCGCCGCAGCGCGTTCGTTTGCCACGCACCATAACACGCTGGATATGGATATGTACCTGCGTATCGAAACGGAATTGTACTTAAAACGCCTCATTGTCGGCGGTATGCACCGCGTGTACGAAGTCGGTCGTATTTTCCGTAACGAGGGCATGGATACCAAACATAATCCCGAGTTTACCACCGTGGAACTCTACCAAGCCTTCACCGACTACTACGGCATGATGGATTTGGTGGAAGAACTGTATATCCGCTTGGCAAAAAACATTTGTGGTGGTACGGTGATTACGTATCAAGGTAAAGAGATTGATATGGGCCATTGGGAACGCTTGACCATGGCAGAAGCGGTCAAAAAATACGCCGGTGTCGATTACTACGATTGGAAAACCGACGAAGAAGCTCGCGCCGTTGCCAAGGAAAAACACGTGGAAGTTCCTGCCGATGCCACCAAAGGCACCGTACTCATTGAATTGTTCGATGCCTATGTCGAAGAAAACTTGATTCAACCCACCTTTATCTACGACTATCCGGTAGAGAATAGTCCGCTTGCCAAACGCAAACCGGAAGACCCGCGCTTTACGGAACGGTTTGAGTATTTCATCAATGCGACCGAATTTGGTAACGCGTTCAGCGAACTCAATGACCCCATCGACCAAAAAGAACGGTTCGAAAAGCAAGTGGCCGCCAAACGCGCCGATGACCCGAGCACCAAAGCCGAAGTCGACTACGACTACGTCACCGCTTTGGAATACGGCATGCCGCCCACAGGCGGTTTGGGCTTCGGCATCGATCGCTTGGTTATGTTGCTGACCGACTCCGCTTCGATTCGCGACGTTTTACTGTTCCCCACAATGAAGCCGTTAGATTGATAAGTTACGATAACCCAAGATATCTCTCGATATCTTGGGTTGTTTCATAAGGTCAAACCAAAAGTTAAGCCAATCGATGCGTATGTCCTATTTATGGGACATCAATTGTGCTACTATATTTTATAGAAGGGAGTGAAATACACTATGTATTTGGAAAGATTCACATTGCCGATCGATATGGAAGATGATTTGTTGGCTGACCGAGCGGCGGAAAATGGTGGTCCCTATGGATATGTGGACAATCCGTATCCGTGTGGTCTATTTGCGGAGAAAGATTTGTTTGAAATCGGATTTAAGAAAATTACGATTCTGTATGGTGGAAACGGATCGGGAAAGAGCACACTTCTTAATTTGATAGCCGAAAAGTTAAAGTTGAATCGTATTGCACCCTATAACTCCAGCGAAATGTTTGCATCCTATGTAGAAAACTGTGAATACTCACTTGGATATGATGATGAAGGATTTGAACATCGCATACCAAACGGAAGCAGGATTATCACCAGTGATGATATTTTTGACTATATGCTTACTGTTCGCACAAATAATAACGAAATCATTGAGAGTAAAGAAACTGCGAAAGATGAGTGGGCAAATCTCAAATTTGGTGAAACGGTGAAATTCTCCGGAATGCAGGACTATGAAGCGTTGCGGTTACAGGTGCTCGCTCGGAAAAAGTCTGTATCACGCAGACAGTTTATTCGCAAGACGGTAGGAAACGAAGTGAAACTGAACAGTAACGGTGAAACCGCACTGCAATACTTTGAGCAAAAGTTAAAAAACGATACTTTATATTGTTTAGATGAGCCGGAAAACAGCATGTCGCCTAAAATGCAATTGGAACTTGTTAAAATGTTGGAGGAGATGGCACGCTATTGTGGTTGTCAGTTTGTGATTGCTACCCATTCTCCGTTCTTATTGGCTTTGGATGGAGCACGAATTTATGATTTGGATTCCCGTCCTGCCGAAATAAAAGAGTGGTGGGAGTTGGAAAACACAAAGATATATTTTAATTTTTTTGAAAAGAACCGACATTTTTTTCAAAAGTGAATTTAACCCAATTTAAGCCACAACTTGAACCAAAAAATATTCCGCAATCTTAACCTATCGGAAGTTATCGTAACCACGTGCAAAATGAGAGAAATTGAGAGCGGAACTTATCGAGCGTTACCTAAACTAATCGGACTTTAGAGCGATAGATCCCCACGATGAAGAGTTTGGATAAGTAATCAAAAAAGGACTTGGCAACAAGTCCTTTTCATTTGCAAATTTCGTGGTAATATGATATAATATAGTATATTCTTTTCGGAGTGCGGAATGTATTTTGAATTATCAATACTGAATTTCATACGCGAAAATTTTGCGTCAGAACTAATGGACGCATTGATGAAGTCAATAACTTTTTTCGGTAACGCGGGTTGGTTTTGGATTGTAGTTGCAATTGTTCTTATAATAATACCCAAAACACGCAAAATAGGTTTGACTGCAAGTGTCGCATTGATTTTCAGCTTATTGCTTTGTAATGTAACTCTAAAACCGATTATTGCCAGAATTCGTCCTTATGACGTTGCCGAAAATATTTCGTTAATAATTAGTGCACCGAAGGACTATTCGTTCCCATCGGGGCACACGTCAGCATCCTTCGCGGCATCGTGGGCTATTTTTACATACAATAAAAAGTGGGGTGCTTTAGCGTTGGCATTTGCTGGATTGATCGCCTTTTCCCGGTTGTATTTATACGTTCACTTCCCTACCGACGTATTAGGCGGTTTAGTTTTAGGAATCATTTGTGCAACGCTCGCCTTTTTGGTCATTAAGTTCTGTTACAACAGATTGGAAAAACACATAACCAAATAACAAAAAACGCCTGAGCATATCCGCTCAGGCGTTTTATTTATTCTTGTCCGGCTTCTTTCATTTCGTCCGAAGAAGCAGCGTTTTTATTAATTTCGTGTGGTTCGTGGAAAGTGGGAACAACCGAAACGATCGCCTCTTTTACTCGTTTTGAGCCAATATCTCCGCTTGATGCGTTAACAGCGTCGCTTAAAACGGAAAGCTTCTCATCGATTTCCGAACGAGTGTAGGGTTTATCACGTTCGATAAAGATCATCTTATTCGAGGTCATATCGAGCGTTTCGGTCTTCATAAGCAGTTCTTCATAAAGCTTTTCGCCCGGGCGAAGACCTATTTCTTCGATTTTAATATCAATATCGGGCTCGAACCCCGAAAGCTTTATCATATTCTTTGCAAGGTCATAAATACGAATGGGCTTACCCATATCCAAGACAAAAAGCTCACCCTTCTTAGCCATTGCACCGGCTTCCATAACAAGCTGGCTTGCTTCGGGAATCGTCATAAAATAACGGATAATACGTTTATCGGTTATTGTAACAGGTCCGCCGGATGCGATTTGGCGTTTGAACAGCGGGATTACCGAGCCGTTGGATCCAAGAACGTTACCGAAGCGGACAGCGGCAAACTGGGTTTTGCTGTCGGCACGACATTGGACGATCATTTCGCAAACACGCTTAGATGCACCCATAATGTTAGTCGGATTAACCGCTTTGTCGGTAGAAATAAGAATGAACTTTTCCACTCCGTATTTTTCCGCCA
>JAZNKF010000020.1:0-12398 GCA_045578425.1 Acutalibacteraceae bacterium | reverse complement strand
GAATGGTGTGCCGGAATACCGGCAGAATCCATTAAAATCGCTTTTTTAAACTGCAGAGGACTTTGTTTGCGCGATAAAAGTTCAATCAAAATCCGTCCGCCGTTGGAGTGGCCGATACCGATAACTTCACTCACACCAAGTTGCGTGGCAAAGTCCACTACGAAATCAGCGTAATCTGTGGGGGAAAAGGGTGAGTTTGGCTCTTCTGAGCCACCAAAGCCCGGTAAATCAGGTGCCAAAACACGACAATAGGAGGAAAGATGGTCGATAATCAAATGATACACGCTGCTGTCGACGCCCCAACCATGCAACAGTAATACGGTTTTGGAACCGCTGCCGCTATCAATATAGTGAACGCGCCGTCCTTTGATTATCATTTCCATGCCGACCCCCTCCTTTCATTACTAATATAATACCATACCATATTATGTTAAAAAAATCAATGGTACAACCCAAAGTATAGATGCAAAAAAAATTTGAATTAACAGTTGACAAACAAAAATAAAAGGTGTAATCTTAATGTAGGTGTTTTATTATGTCCATAAAATATTTATTTTTGTAAGGAGATAAGTATCATGAAAAAAGTTATGTCCCTTGTTTTAGCATGCGTATTGCTCGCCAGCATGATGGTTCTTACGGTTGTTCCGGTTTCCGCCGCCACCCCGAAAGAGGATATCATCGCCGCTGTCAAAGCCAGCGTTCCGGCAGAATATTTCGAAAAATATTTGCCCACCATCGAAAATGTTTTGCAACAAGTGGAAGTCACAGCGGAACAAGCCGAAAAAGTTATTGCAAACATCGACACCGTTAAAGCAGCCATCAAAGAAGACAAAGGTGATTCTTTGTCCGAATACACTCCGGCAGAACGCGAAGTCGTGTTGGCAGAATTTGACAAAGCTTGCGTGACTTTGGGTGTTGACTACGAAATCAAACCGGCTGAAAAACCCATCCACAAAGGTGACGTTGATGTGGTTCTCAAAGTAGAAGACAAAGTTATTGCTTCGGTTGACGGTGATGATGTTAAAAAGACCAACGTCCCCGAAAGCGCTGTCAACTATGGTTTGGTTGTTTTGGCCGGCGTGTTAGCCGCCGCCGCTGTGGTGGTTGCCACTCGTTGCAAAAAAGCTGCTTCCTGCTAATTTGTATGAAACATCATAATTTCTTTTCAAGAAAAAGCCCTTTATTCAAGGGCTTTTTCTTGCTCTTTCCCTATATTTCTGCCATCCTCGCGTGGGGATGTGTGGTCGTGGTGCTTTTTCAAGCCTTTGTTTCCGATTCGGAATATTACCGTCTGCTCACGGGGAAAAGTTATAGCAGCAACACAAACACCACCGTCACGCAAGACGAAGGACATATTCCTACCATTCCTTTTGGCAGTCAATGGGCGACTTTGAATGTTGATGGTTGGGAACGCCGCGATATCAAAGTGTTTTTTGGCGACGATGACGAGTTTTTGCGCAAAGGTGCCGGCATGTGGCTGAACTCGCGCTTTTGCGGTCAAAATGGTAAAATTGTGTTGTCCGCACACGTTACTTCGGATTTTCACGAACTGGAAATAACGCCCATTGGTACGCTTGTTACCATGGACACGGTTTACGGTAAATATATCTACAAAGTAGTGGGAACACATATTTTTCACTACAAAGACGCTTCGTTGATTCAACCCAAAGACGGCGTGGAACAATTGATTATGTATACTTGTTACCCGCGCAAAAACGGCCATCTTTTTAAAACCCAGCGTATGGCTTTGATTTGCAAAAAGATTGAGGGGAAGGAGTGGAAAACCTATGGTTGATACTTCTTTTCGAAAAGTAGTTCGCTTTTTGTTGTCACTTTTGCTTGTGTTTTCGGTTGCGGCAACGCTGTTGTCCCATGTGCTGCATTATGCTTTGTGTGACCGTGCGGCTTACACTAAAGCAGCGCATTCTCCTGAACTTATCGAATCTGTTCACGTAGCACTTTTGAACGGACTGGAATCGGAATGTTTGTTCTATGACTTGCCGTTTGAAGCCATGAAAACTGCCGTTAGCAAAGAAGTCGTCGAAACACTGGTTACTCCCCAAATGGACGCGGCGTATGATGCGTTGTTTAACGGTGCGTCGCTTCCCAAAGTTCAGTGGGACAGCACCGTGCTCACACAAACCATCCAGGCCTTTTTTGATACGTTGCCGGAACAAGACCGTCCGTCCGATACTGTTGCACAAACCATTGCCGACGATTTAATCAATTCCCTGTCACCGATTTTGAACATTGGGCTCAGTGACAAACTGTTAAAGCAGGGCCATGGCGTGGTAGAAAAATTATCCCCGCTGCGCGTATTTGCTTTCCTTACCATCCCGCTGCTGATAGTATCGGCGATATTGGCAACAGCGTTGTGGCTGCTAACGCCCAAAAACATTCCGCAACGTTTGCAATCGGTTTTCGGCATGACGTTTTTGGGCTTTTCGGTGGTGGCAGTGCCGCTTTGGTTATTGCAATGGTACGATTTACCCGCCCGCTTGGTGCTGGGGGAATCGGCTCTCAAAGACTATGTTGATGGTGTGTTGTACCAAATCATTGGCCATTCCGTAACGATAACGTCCATTGTGTTTGCTGTTAGTGCCGTGGTACTTGTAGCATCCGTGGTGTTTCGCGTTCGTACATCACAGAAAAATTAAATTTGTTGCACAATCTGCGCAAAAAAATAACCTCTCTCGGTTAAGGTTACTTGTCATAAGGATGTTTTGTGATACACAAATAATATAATACGAAATACCGCCGAGAGTGACCTAAAGGTTATCTCCTCGGCGGTATTTTTTTACATGTATATTATACCACAAAATCACCTAAAATACAAGTCTTGTGATTTGCAAAAGAAACTTATATAATTTATGGTATTCCAATTAATTACGGAGGTCCTATGATTCTTAATGCTTTAGACGAAGTTTTATTTTGGGAAGATATTCCCGTTCTTAAAGACTTTATACACCAAAATGTGTCAAAATACTATCCGCACGATCCTGAACAATTTCACTTGGAAAAAGCTATGTTTTTAAAGAATCATATACCAAATAAAGAAACCTTCATATCTAAACTTGATCATTATTCCCAAAGCGGTACTGCTACTTGGGTATCCGGCAGAAACGGACTCAGCGATGACATTGATAGCAATTCAATGGTAAAAGCAATAAAATATAGTTCACAGATAGAAAACGGACGGAAGAAAGCGCTTCAAGCATCAAGGTGGCAAAAAAGCAATCCGGATTTTTGGAACTTTTACTCAAGTAATGTGTTACACAGCATTAGTAATCACATTCTCGAATTAACTGTAGGTGCCGGTGGAGGAACCAATGTTGTTATGTCGAATATGTGCGAGTGTGATTACTATATAGGTGTCGATATCGACTTTGTTTGTGCTAAAAATGCTGATGCATTGGCGAAGTATTATGAAGTAAATGGACTTGGCATCGCAACATCCCTTTGGAATCTTCCTTTTGATAATGAAATGTTCACGTCGGTTTGTTCTAATGCCGGCTTGGAAGAATGTCGAGAAATCCCGACAATATTAGCTGAGGCATCACGAGTTCTTGCACCAAAAGGAAGGATCACAATCCGTTGTCTAAGACGAGAAAAAACACCATGGTATTCATACTTTGAAAAATACGGATTTACCACGGCAGAGGCGAAAGAATGGCTTTGCAAGGTCAGGTTGTTTTCTGATGTAGGTCAAATAAAAGAACTGCTGATAAATAATGATTTATCTTTGATATATCAAAAAGATGATGAAAAGTTGGGACATATTATAGTTTTCGAAAAATAAAATATTATAGTTATAAAATCAACCACCGAGAGAGATCAATTACTGTCACACTCGGTGGTTGATTTTATTAAAAGTATGTAAGAAGAACCAGCATCGCATTTGCATGTACAAATGCTTTGTTGGGCTAAGCCCAAACCCTTATTTTGATTTTATAGTTTTAAGCGAAGAAATTAACATTCTGCGGATTGCACCACAATCGTTTAGCAATGTTTTATAGTTTTCTTCGCTCATACAATTTGTTTCAAAAAGAAGTTCTAACCAATATTCAGTCTCATAACATTCTTTCTGAGCAATTTCAAGTTTAGAAATAAAATCCTTTGTTCCTTGTGCATATTGTGCTTCGTGTAAATTCGCACCGATTGATGTTGCAGAACGAAGTAATTGATTTATTAAAACTGATTCTTTATGATTTGCTTTCATATCACGACAGATAAAAACAATAGTCTTTGCAAATTCTTTTGCTTTATCTCTTAAAATGCTATCAGCCAATGTTATCACCTCAAAATCATTATACATAAAAACTGGTAGTCTTTCAAGTTTTATTCCGACTTTGTCGGAGTGATATTATTGCTTTCAGCAATAGTGTTATTGAAGCCTCACGGCTTCAGTGTTATTTTATTTGCCCTAAACTGCCGAAGGCAATAACACTTGTCGCAAGACAAATATCACTGCGAAGCAATAGAACTCGCCTTTGGGCGAATAAAACTGGGAGACTTCCTTATGAGAAGTCTCCCTAAGCAAGAGAGGTTATTTTTATATAACATAATAGTTGCACTAACAAAATAGCAGGTAATCCCAACATAAACCGTTTATGTAACGTTTTGTGCCGAATCAGCAACATGGTCAGGTACATTGCCGCACTGCCGCCCAAAACCGCGGTGAAAAACAACACCGCCTCGGGTACGCGCCTGCGTTTGCGTTTTGAGCAACATTTGTCGCTGACAGTGAGAATAACTGCCGCCGCCGAAACGGCGGCAAGATAAATCAAAAAAATTCTCATTCAAACAAAACGGTATCTTGCATTCCGATAGCACCGTGGTTGTCGTTGCAAACAACAATGGCGCGGTCGGGCTGTAATGTGATAGTCGCACCGACGTGACCGTTGATATCTCCATCGAGCGATTTGCACATCGAAGCCACAATCACAGGACACGGTGTACCTTTGGCATCAATCGGGTCGCCGGGACGGATAACAAAACAATCGTGCGTGTGCCCGCTTATCATCACTTGCGGTTTAACGGTTTCTTTAAGAATTTTTGCCCACTCGGTATAAATGTCAGCATCTACGTTAAAAACGCCTTCGTGTTTGCGCACAAACGGATTGTGGCTCATTACCACGCGGTACTTCACTGATGGGTCGTCGTAGCCCGACAAATTCTTCAAAAACTCCGTTTCCTTCACACGAAATTGATGACATGCCACGGTATGCCCGTATTCGTCGGAACTGTCCTCTTTATCCTCACCGCAGTCCACCACAACGCCCCAAACGGGTCCTAAACGGAACGTGTAATACGAATACCCGTCGCGGGTAGGCGTGTACTCTGCCAAATGCTCGGCATTTACTCCGCGCAGTTCGTGATTTCCGCGGCAATAAACACACGGAATTTCCCCCTCGGTGATACCGGAAGCAATTTCGTATACTTTGAACAAACAAATTTCTCGACCCAAGCCGTCGGCAATATCCCCGTTTAGCAATAAAACGTCGGGCTTCTCACCCGCAATTTGCGCAGCTTTTACGGCAGGAGCAACATAGTTGTGGGTATCTGCCAAATGATAAAAGCGAATATCGGTTTCCTTTTCCAACGGACGGAAAGTATATACGTATTCTTGCGGCTCTTCCGTGGGCGTAAAATACTCTTTTCGTTCCACGATTTTCCGCGCAATCACGGTATATTCCTTGGCGGTGTTCAACGCATCCATCGGTACGCACACACGGTGTACGCGGGTATCGGAACGGCGAACGCCGTTTATCTCGTCAAAATATTCATGTTCACCCACACGCACCGAAATCAAAAATTCTCCCTGCGTTTCCACCGGTACCATAATCTGATACTCGTTTTCCACCGCAAACACTGCCGGATGCGCGTGGAATCCTTGGGGTATCTCGCGAGCACACATAAAAAGTTCCTCCTTATAACCTATATATAATTTACACCAATTCTGCAAACGCTTGCAAAAATTGGTTTTCGACTTCCTCAAATGCCGCAAACGATAACAGCGGTACGGATTTAAGCGGCGGCACGTCACCAAACAACGGCTTTTGTGTTAATTGTAAAAATTCGTGATACAAAAGTGCATCGTCAATGGCGGATATTTGTTTTTCTTCCTCGGCGGTTAAAGCAGGGGAGAGCCACTTTGAAAAAATCAAACCTTGTAACTGTTCCTCAAAGCGCCGATACTCCGGCAAACATTCTTTTACAGGGCGTGTGATGTCCGAAAGGTAAGCTTCGCTCGCATCGTGCAGCAAACACCCCAGTTGAACGCGCTTGCTGTATGAACGCGCCTTTGCTTCCGCCAAACAGTTCAAACAATGTTGCGCGACGGAATAAAAATGCGGAAAATGCCCGCCCGCACGGCACAATAACGACAATGAATGCGCAATATCCCGCACGTCGATATCTTCCGCCACGGCGGTTGTAGGGTTGAACGAATGATTAAAATAAGTCGTAATGTTACTCATAACGCACCTGCCGCCTTTTTAGCAAGTGTAACATATTTTTTGGTGTTTATCAAGTCAATTTCAACGAAAAAACCGTGCAAAAAAGCCATTTTGCAACCGTCTTTTTGCTTGTCGTAAATCTGCACAAACCGGCACGATAAAATTTGTTCATATTTTTCAAAAAGGGTGCTTGACAAAACGCTCAAGAAGTCTCATAATGATAATGTACAATTATAGGCTTACTGTACTATATTTTAAAAATTTTATTAGGAGGTCTTGCAAACATGAAAACATTTTGGAAACGCTTGTTAGCGGTATCCTTGTCGGCGGCATTGCTGATTGGCTGTGCTGTTTCCGGCTTGGTGTTGCCCGCAGTAGCGGAAGCAACCGCAGAGCCCGCTTCGTCAAACTTGTTCCCGGGTGGCGACTTTGACGACGCATTCTCCGCAGCGGTAACCCTCAACACAAATAACTCCATCGACCCGACGGGTGGTATCAACGGAACACCGGCTTTGAAGATTGAACCGGGTTCCGGCTGGTCAACTTCCAGTCTCAGTATCACTTTGAACGGGACGTTGAAAGCCGGCAAACAATACATTTTCCGTGTAAAAGCCAAAGGCGGCTCCGACGGTGAATTTTATGTCGGCGCAGATTACGCTAGCTCATACGGTCAAATTTTGACCAGCCGACTGAACCGTTCGGAAACAGTGTGGTCGGAATTGCAAGCTATCTTCACCCCGGCGGTAGATACCAACAAAATGACCGGTTTCTACATTTACAACACCGGTACCACTGCCGGCTATATGGACGATTTCCGTATTTACGAATACGTCCCCGGTATGAACTTGTACCCGAACGAATGGGAATATACTGTTCCCAGCTACAACAGCACCAGCACTTCATCCAACGCATTTTTGACAAACAACGGTCTTGTATACGAAGCGGAAGCAGAAGGCAGCTCCAACTACGTGTATAAAATTACCGATACTCCTTCCACTTGGGGCAAATACGTTAAGTTAGGTTCCATTAGTAACATTGGCAAGGCTATTCCTGCCGACACGGTTTTCTCGTTCTCTTTCCGCTACAAAGCTTTTGGTGCAGACGATGCACCTCCTTATAACGATATCAACGCTCAAATCCCGGAATTAACTCAGATTGCAAGAACCGTCGGTGAGAAAGATGCCGATGGCTGGAGAACCTATACTGCAAAATTCAAACACACCAAAGAAACGGGTATTGACTGGGCAAATGCTATCACTTTGCGTTTTAACAATGCTTCCGTGACCGAAGTATGGGTTGATGACATTTTTGTGGGCGTCACCGCAGAAGTAGACATCACCACCGCCGACCAAGATTTAAAACAAGGTGACTCACTGCAACTGGAATGTACCTCCTACCCGTTGGGCTACCCTGTAAAATGGTCTTCCAGTAACTCGGCGGTTGCCACGGTGGATCAAAATGGTAAAGTCACGGCAATGAGCCGTGGCACGGCTAAAATCACCGCCGACAACGGCACCGGAAAAACCGATGTTTTTAACGTGAATGTTGTTCATTCTTACAACCTTCTCGCCGACAGCGATTTGGTTTTGGAAATTGCCGGTGCAGATGGCAAAGGCACATCTAAGTCGACTTCGCCCACGGTAACCGAAACGCTGAAAGCCGGCGAAAGATACGTTTTACAATTCAAAATAAGCGGCGGGTCCGGAAAACTCTATAATAGCCAAAGCACAAAAATAGACACTTCTACAGAAAACAGTAACACGGAACTTACCATTGAAGCTCCTGCAGAAGGCAAGTCAAACGAAGTTTTTATGTTCTTTACGCCTTTGGAAGATTTAACAAATTTACCGGGTCTATATTTCTATAACACCACCCAAGTGGCAAGCACGACGGTGCGTTATACCGATTTTGCCGTCTACAAATACACCCCCGGTTTGAATTTAGTTCCCGGTTCTGATGCTTCTGTATTCCCGCTTACGGCAAAAGCGCGGGATAAGACGGCTGTAAACTCGCTTTTTGGTAATTTTATCAATGCTACTAATGGCCTGTCTGTGTCGTTAGAAACTGTCGATAATAACGCAGTATGGAAATTCTCCGGTTTGTCTACTGCTGGTACATCAAAATACCTTAAAGACACATATCTGAAATCCTTGTTAGAAGGGAAGACATTCAACCTTTCGTTCCGTTTCAAAGGCGTCAGTAACGCCGATGCATCAGTTGATATCTTAAAGAATTTAGTGACTATCAACTCAAAGAATACAAGTGACCCCGATGCCGATGGTTGGAAAACGTTTACGGCTAACTTAACTTACACCGGCACTTTTAATTCCACCTACAACTACGGTCTGAACTTTACCGGTGATACCGATTTCTATGTTGACGATTTCTATCTTGCTGAAGCAACGGAAATTGATATCACCCAAACAAAAGCAGAGTTGCGACCCGATGAAATGTTGCAACTGGAATACACTGCTACGTACCCGACGACCGACTACACCGTTAAATGGTTTTCTTCGAACAATGCTGTTGCCACGGTGGATGCTGCCGGTCGTGTGGTTGCCAAAGATTATGGCAGAACTACCATCACCGCTATGCTCCCCAGCGGTGCTGTGGATACGTTTAACTTGAAAGTTGTTAAATATTTCAATCTTTTGACAAATGGTGATTTTGAAGATCCGAGCTTTGTTGGCAAAGACAGAATTGTTCAAGGTGAAGGATTTAACGACAGCACGGCTGTTAAAGTAACCGCAAACGGACAGGGTCTCCCGGTTACCCTTACGCTTAGCGAAGAATTAAGTACCAGCAAAACGTACATTCTCCGCTATAAAGCGCGTGGTAATCTTCTTAAAACCTATTGGGGCACTTATAACTACACGTCCACCGGTGGCCCCACGATGAATGCTTCTGACTGGATGATAACCTCGTTCTCTTTTGTCCCAACAGAGGCGTTGACCGGCAAGTTAACTTTTAGTGTTCCGGCTCAATATTGGGATGCAACCAACAGTGCGCCTGTTTACTTTGATGAGTTTGAATTATTCGAGTATGTCCCCGGTATGAACTTAGCACAAGGGGATGAAGATTGCATTGCGATTCCCTGTGCTAATAACGACGTGTTTAATGCTTGGGAAGACAGAATGGAAGTTGTTAACGACAACGGTAACTATATGTGGAAAGTGCATCCCAGCAGCAACTATGACTCTGCTTTGTTGAATTTTGCTATGACAAACACCGGCATTACCACAAACCCCAACGTAATTGCAACGGGCGATGATATTACCGTTTCTTTCCGTTACAAAGCGACCGCCGGTGCGGTTGTAATCTCTTCTCATACTAATTATCCCGACACGGTGAATATCACAACGGTTGATGAAGAAGATGGTTGGATTCGCTATACGGCAACAACTACGTTACAAGACCTCAGATATCATTTATATTTCCGGTTTGATGATAACAGCGCTGCTAATGGTCACTACGTGCTTATCGACGATTTCTACGTCGGTGAAACGTTAGAGAACTTCAATATGAGCACGGTTGGTACCTCTTTGCATCAACGCGCAGACGGCGAAATTGACGGTGTACGTTTCAAAACGCGTTTGTACTTTGGTGATGAGTTAAAAGTTAGCGAAGAAACCGGTTTGTTGCAAATGGCGTACAACGGCACCTACTATGATGTTGTCAGCATGGGCGCACTGCTCAAACGTTCCGCTAACGAAAATGCTTTGACGGTGGAAAATGCAGCCGATGAGACACTCAATGCAAGTTCCGCTACCCGAGTGTGGAAATCCGAAGCGTACAGCAGCACCACCAACACATTGAAATGTGTTGAAAAAACCGATACGTATGTTGACATGGCGGTTAATATGATGACCAAAACTCCGTCTGAAACCTTTGAACAACGTGAATATGACGGACGCGGTTACATTCAGTTGCAGATAGGTGAAAATGTAGAAACGTTCTACACCAACACCTATACTGATAGCCCTATTGCCGCTTACAACCGTTATGTTGCTTCGTTAACAGCGTAAGAAAAAGAGGGAGGAGAACAGAATTATGAAAAAATATCAAAAACCTCTTTTGACGGTTGAAACGTTATTGGCGGATACTGCGATTGCTTTTGACCTCATCGTTTCCGGTGATGGTGACGAAATCTTCGACGACGAAGAGTAATCCGCAAAACCGATAAAAGATTCACAAACAAACCGCCGCCCAATGCAATTTTGCATTGGGCGGCGGTTTTTGTTTTGCGCAAAACCAATGTTGATTTACGCACAAACCCAACCTGACATCGTAGGGCGGGGGCTTGTCTCCCGCCGTTTTCGTTTTGTACGTAACATCGCGGCAGAACCAAGGTCCTGCCCTGCGAACCTGCACAGAATTTGAATAGAATCCGTAGGTTTTTTCGCCTTATATTTTTCAAAAAAATGGGGGACAACAAACGCTAAACCGATTTAGCAAAAAAAGAAAATCAATTTCACCAAAATCCTTTACAAACGTTTTATGCTTCAGTATACTGTAGGGGAAGTCATACCTTTTTTTACCAAAGGGGGATATAGTCATGAACCAAAACGTCAAACTCAAAATCACTGACATCACCTGGAACGGTGGCAACCAAATCAAAACGGGTACATCGGTGGTGTTCACTGTCACGCTCACAAACAACGGTACCGCGGACATGTTGCCTGCCGTACAGCAAACGGTGGTACAACTGCATATTGACAGAGCAGAGCCAATTTGGTTCCGTTATGACGGTGGACTCAAAGTGGGCGAAAGCAAAACGTTTGATTTCCCCGCTTGGGAAGCAGTGGCAGGCAACCATGCGATTACCGCCACCATCAATTTTGCGATGCCCAGTCCGACAACGTGGGAATCGGGCATGGTATTTGTGAAATACCTGCGTGTTTCCGACAAAGCCTTGGCAGTACCTGAATTTGCTGCCAATGCAGGGATGAATAACTTGGTGTTTAGCGATGATTTTACTACTTTGGATACCATTGACGTGAACGCCACGGGCGAAGTAGGGTACCACTGGTATTTATCGCGTCCGTTTGGCGTGAGAACGCTGACACCCGATGATTTTTCGTTGACAGAAAACGGACTTTCGGTGCATATTGACAATCCCAAAATCAACTATGGTTTGGCAATGGTCGATACGCGCACCGGTGCCGGTTGGGGTTACAAGCACGGGTATATGGAAGCACGTATCCGCGTGGATCGTGAACGCTCGATTCCCGGCACACGCGGCAGCACGGCTATTTGGGCATTGCCCGCCTTGCGCTATTGGTGCTATATTGACCATTGGCTGGAAATGGACCACATGGAATACTGGGGCGATACCATGGGAATGGACGGCGATTTAATGACTGTTACCATGCACGAACAAGCCTATGAACACGGTGGCCGTGACCCCATTTATCAATGGGTGAAAAACGAAAACACCTGTTATCACCATGGATTGGGTGATGGCGAGTGGCATACCATGGGTTGGCTGTGGGAAGAAGGTTCTTTCACCACCTATTTTGACGGTGTGCAAATTATGCAACAAAAATGGGGCGGTGCTGACGGTACCCCTGAACTGAAAGTTATCAAAGGCGAAATGGGCGAAGCTCCGTTCACTGTTTTTGACAAATATACCTATCCGATTACCATTTGCGGTGCCAAAGGTTGGCCGTTGGATATTGAATATTTGACCGTTTGGCAAAAATAAGGAGGGCAAAAAGCCATGACCGAAAACATAAAACTCAAAATCACCGATATTACCTGGAACGGTGGTAATCAAGTCAAAACAGGTACGCCGGTGGTGTTCACCGTCACGCTCACAAACGACGGTACCGCGGATTTGTTACCCGCCGTACAACAAACGGTGATTCAACTGCACGTCGACAGAGCAGAGCCTGTGTGGTTTCGTTATGACGGCGGCTTAAAAGTCGGCGAAAGCAAAAC
>JAZNKF010000019.1:0-30122 GCA_045578425.1 Acutalibacteraceae bacterium | reverse complement strand
GCGTTATAATGATGGGTACTGTGTAACTATGTTGACTTTTTTTGTAAGTATAGGAGGAAAAACAATGAAAAAGATTGCGTGTATCGGTAGTATTACTACGGACATTTTGGTAAAACCCGCGGATGCTATCCCCGCTCCCGGTGTGTTACAATCGGTGGACACGGTGCAAATGCACGTGGGCGGTTGCGCTTCCAACGCTGCCATGGATTTGGCAAGATTGGGAATTCCGTCGGAATTGTTGTGCCTTGTGGGCGAAGATAATTTTGGCGATTTTGTCAAACGCTCTTGTGAAAAAGCGGGCGTCGGTGTTGCCGGTATTCGTTCGCGCGCAGGGGTGCCGACGACCGGTTCGGTGGTGTGCATCGGTTCTACCGGTGAACGCAGTTTCCTTTATTGCGATGGCAGTACCGCTGCTTTTACCGAAAACGATTTAGATGAAGCGGTGCTCGAGTCCTGTGATATTGTTTTTGTGGCGGGCGCCATGCTTTTGAACAGTTTTGACGGCGAACCGTGCGCGCGCATGATGAAATGCATGCAACAAGCGGGCAAATTTACCGTGATGGATACCGCCTGGGATTCCTCGGATACCTGGTTGCCGAAAATTGAAGCGGTGTTGCCGTATTTGGATTTGTTTATGCCCAGCTACGACGAAGCGGTGAAATTGACGGGTGAAACCGACATTGACCGCATTATTGACTTTTTCTTTGACAAAGGGGTACGCACCGTTATTATCAAATGGGGCAGCAAAGGTGCGCGCATTGCCGAAACGCGCGAACTGCGCTACACGCTGCCGGCATACAAGGGCATTAAAGCGGTGGATACCACGGGCGCGGGGGACTCGTTCTGCGCCGGTTTCCTGGGCGGACTTGCCATGGGCTGGAATTACGGCAAGAGCGGTAAATTTGCCAACGCGGTGGGTGCTCATTGCGTGATGGATATCGGCGCCGGAGGCGCCATCGGTACGGTGGATGAAATTGTGGCATTTATGAAATCCCGTGCCGACGAAATTGCTTTTGAAGATTGAAAAGTTTTGTCAATTTGAACAATTTTTTGGAAAATCATGGGAACATTAACATTTTATTCACAAAAAAATGTCGTCTCGTTTACAAATTGACAGAAAAATGCTAGTTTATTGCAACAATTTTACTATATTTTTTGCCAAAAACAAGTATAATGTTAGTAATGATAGTTTCGCCTTTTGGCAGGTGCGTTTTGATTTTTGGGTTTGACGAAGGAAAGTGTTTGTCAAAAACAGAGAGAAAGGCGCGATTTTTGCTGTGAACTTTTTATTTAAGGGTGTGTGGTCATGAAAAAAAGTCAAATGCTGAAAAGGGTGTTAGCGGTATTGCTGGCGATGGCGTTGTTGGTGCTGTCGGTGCCGGCGGCTTTTGCCGAGACGGTTGACGAACAACCGCAAGACGTCGTTGACACGGAACAAACCGCAGACGAAGATACCGAAGAAGGTGCCGAAGAAGGGGAGACTGAAGCCGAAAGTACGGTTTCGGTTGATACCTATATGCAGTATTATGACACGCACAGTGGGGAAGAACGCCCCGCTGATTCTGTCGTTTTGTCGCAAGAACAACTGACGGGTGTGGCGGTTGAGGAGAACTCCATTGCTACGCACGGCGACAAAACCGGTATGATTATCAGCAAAGATAATGCCTACTGTGAGTGGACGGTTGATGTACCGACGAGTGGTATTTACAACATGTATTTTGACTATTATCCGCTTGCCGAAAGCGGTCGTGACATCACGCTCAAAGTGTTGATTGACGGCAAAGTACCGTTTGTCGAAGCGGCAACGCTTTCTCTTTCGCGTTTGTGGAAAGACGCAACCGAAATCAAGACCGACGATTTGGGCAACGATTTGCGTCCGTCGCAAGTGGAACGTTCTGAATGGATGAATGCGGCGTTGATTGACGTTTTGGGTATGTACCAAGACCCGTATTTCTTCTATTTGGAAGCGGGTACACACACCATCCGCGTAGAGCGCGTGCGCGAAGCCATGGCCATTGAACGCATTGTGCTTAAAAACAAAGAAGCGTTGCAATCCTATGAGGATTATGTGGCGCAATTTGATGCTGATAAAAAGCCGCAAGGCCCGATTCATAAGCTGGAAGCCGAAACACCGTACAGCAAATCCAGCTCTACGTTGTATGCGAGTACCGACCACCAAGACCCCGGTACCACCCCGAACCACCCCACCGACATGAAACTTAATTACATTGGCGGCGGCAACTGGTCGGCTAACGGTCAGACCATTACGTGGGAAGTACCTGCCGACGTGGAAGAAGGCTGGTATCAACTGGCTTTCCGCGCACGCCAAAACGCGAACCAAGGTATGGTTTCTTACCGTGCGTTGTCGATAAACGGTGAAATTCCGTTTGCCGAAGCCCAAGAATTGGGATTCTACTATGACGCGGATTGGAAAGTGTATGCTGTCGGCGGTGAGGAAGTAAAACCCTTGTATTTGAAAGCCGGCGACAAAATTTCGCTTTCGTGCGTGGCGGGTGTTTTGGCTGATGCGTTGCGCAAAATTCAAGAAAGCGTTTTGAACTTGAACCAACTGTACCGTGACATTATTGTGGTTACCGGCACGGCTCCTGACATTTATCAAGACTATTACTTGGAAGACGAAATTCCCGGTTTGCAACAAAAATTGTTGGACGAAAAGCAACAATTTATTGATATTGTTGACACGATTATTTCGGTAACCGGCAAGACCGGTTCGCAGACGTCGGTGATTTTGGAAGCGGCGGAAAAATTGGGTATTTATGCCTCCAAATCGTACGAAATTACCGCAAACTTGGGCGAATTTAAAGGGAATATTGAAAGTTTGAGTTCGTTGTTGCTGACCTTTGGCGGTCAGCCGCTGGACGTTGATTGCTTGTACTTTGTGCCGGTTGGCGAAGAGTTGCCCAGCCCGAATGTTTCGTTCTGGGAATCCCTTAAATACAGTGTTGCCAAATTCTTTGGCTCGTTCTTTAACGATTATCAAATTGAAAACACCGCCAAGAACAAAGTGACGGCATGGGTCACCACCGGTCGTGACCAAATGCAAGTTTTGAGTTCCATGATTACGGAATTTACCAACGATACCAAAATTCCGATTCAGCTGAACTTGGTGGATACACACGACACCTTGATTCAAGCCACCATGGCGGGTAAAGGTCCCGACGTGGCGTTGATGATTGACTCAACCTTTGTTATCAACTTGTCCATGCGTGGTGCGCTTGTTAACTTGAACGGTGGCAAGTTTAACATTGAAAAAGAACGCGAAGGCGTGTATAACGAAGCGGCATGGAGACGGTTCCGTTACAACGGCGGTGTTTATGCTATTCCGGAAACGCAAGCGTTCCCCATCATGTTCTACCGTACCGATATTTTTGAAGAAATGGATTTGACTCCTCCGGATACGTGGGATGAATTCTATGAGGTGTTACGTACTTTACAAGGCCGCAACATGAACGTGGGTATGACCGAAACGGCTACGGCTACTCCCGGTGTTTCGGGTAGTATTGAAGTGTTCCAAAGTTTGTTGTTCCAACGCGGTGGGGATTATTACAACGAGTCGTTGACGAAAACGTTGTTTGACCAACCCGAAGCATACGAAGCGTTTGAGCAATGGGCAGAACTGTACTCTAAGTTCGGTGTTGCCCGCAGCGTGGATTTCTACAACCGTTTCCGTACCGGTGACGTCCCGATTGGTTTTATCACCTTTGGTACCTATAACCAATTGGCGGCAGCTGCTCCCGAACTGCGTGGTTTGTGGAAAATGGCACTGATTCCCGGCATACCGCAAACAAACGAAGACGGTACGCCGAAGTTAAACGAAGACGGCACACAGGTCATTGACCGTTCCACACCGGCGGGTGGTTTTGGTGCCATGATGTTGACCACGGCTCAAAAACACGGCGTGGAAGACGAAGCGTATGAGTTCTTAAAATGGTGGACCAGCACCGAATCGCAAATTCGTTACGGTTCGGAATTGGAAGCGACCATGGGTGTCGCCGCGCGATATACGCCGGCTTCCATTGAGGCGTTTGCCGAAATGGGTTGGACTGACGAAGAGTTAGCTGTTTTGGAAGAACAACGCAGTTGGGCGAAAAACGTGTATCCTGTTCCCGGCGACTATATGTTGGCGCGTTCGCTGACCAACGCTGTGCGTGCTTCGCTTGACAGAAGTGCGGAACCGCGCCGTATGTTGGCACGTTATAACCGCGACATTAACGCTGAAATTGAGCGTAAACGCAAAGAATTCGGATTAGATTGAGGGGGTGAGGTAATTGAAAGCGACAAAAACCGCAAAGGCACCGAAAGCAATTAAAGGTGCCAGTTTGCACAGACAAAATCGGCAAAGTTATTTAGCACACTATGCGATGTTATCGCCGTTTTTGCTGGCTTTTATCACATTTACGATTTTACCGATTTTGGCTTCGATACTGCTCGGCTTTACAGACTTTAACATGGTTCAATTGCCGAACTTCGTGGGTCTTGACAACTATATTCGTCTTCTGTTTGAAGACGACGTGTATATGATAGCACTCAAAAATACCTTGCTCTTGGCGCTGGTTACCGGCCCGATTGGGTATATTTTGAGTTTTGTGGTAGCGTGGTTGATTAACGAATTGGGTCACAAATTGCGCGTGTTGTTCACGTTCCTTATGTATACACCCGCCATGTGCGCCGCTGCTACTACCATTTGGACGTACATTTTCTCGGCTGACTCGCAAGGCTTTTTGAACGATATTTTGTTAAAACTCGGTTTGATTACCGCACCCATCAGTTGGTTGACCGACCCTACCTACAATATGGGTGTGGTCATGATTATTACCATTTGGGGTAGTTTTGGCACCGGCTTTTTGTCCTTTGTTTCCGGTTTGCAATCGCTTGACCGTACATACTTTGAGGCTGCTGCCATTGACGGTTTGCGCAACCGTTGGCAAGAACTGTATTACGTTACTTTCCCGCAGATGCGTGAATTCTTGTTGTTCGGTGCTGTGCAATCAGTTTCCAGTGCATTCTCGATTGCGCCGCTTATTACCGGTAACCCCAGTACCAACTATTCGACACACACGTTGGTTTTGCACATTTTGGACCACGCGAACATCCGCTACGAAATGGGCTACGCTTCGGCAGCTGCTGTGGTGTTGTTCTTGTTGATGATTTTGGCGTGGACGGCAACCAACAAGTTGTTGACGAAAGTTTCGGCGTAAAGGGGGCGGCAAAATAATGGGAAAAATCAAAAATTGGTTTGAAGAAATGCGTGTTAGGAACAGTCGTGTTATTTTGTCTCGTTCCAGAGCCGGTACCTTCTTTATTGGCTTTTTTGTCGCGCTGATGTCTGCTTTTATGATTTTGCCGGTGTTCTACGCGGCGGTGCAAGCGTTTAAACCCATTGAAGAAGTGTTTGCTTATCCGCCGAAGTTCTTTGTTGAGAATCCGACACTGGACAACTTCAAAATGGTGTTTTATCTCGCCGGTAACTTGTGGGTGCCGTTTAGCCGTTATTTGTTTAACAGTTTGCTCATTTCGGTGGTTGGCACCATGATTACCGTGTTTGTTTCTTCGCTCGCGGCGTACCCGCTGGCAAAAGGACGTTTCCCCGGTCGCGCGATGATTTCTACCGCCATCGTTTGGGCCATGTTGTTTAACGGTAACGTTACCACCATGCCGCGGTATTTGATTATTGCCGGCTTGGGTATGATTGATACGTATTGGGCTATTTTATTGCCTGCCTTGGCAAGTACGATGGGCGTGTTCTTGATGCGCCAGTTCGTTATCTCTACAATTCAAGATTCCACTTTGGAGGCCGCTCGTATTGACGGTGCCGGTGAATTTAAAATCTTTTTCCGCATTGTCATGCCGAGCATTAAATCGGCGTGGTTGACCTTGGTTATTTTCTCATTCCAAGGATTTTGGAACAGCGCTTACGGCAACTATATTTACAGTGAAGAATTAAAACAGTTGCCCGCGGTGTTGTCTTCCATTGCGGCGGGCGGTATTGCCCGTACCGGTGCGGCTTCTGCCGTAACGGTCATCATGATGATTTTACCGATGATTGTTTTCCTTATTTCGCAAAGTTCCATTACGGAAACAATGTCGCATTCCGGTCTGAAGTAATTGGGTCAGTCTTGTAGGAAAGGTGCGTGTTTATCCATGCCGAAAAAACTGTTAGGAGTGTTGTTGACGGTTGCCTTGTTGTTGGCATTGCCGTTGACCGTAGGGGCTGCCCCGCTGTCGGCTGTCCCTTATACTACCTATGACTACAACTTGTACGACGAGTCGGTTGTAGCGCCGGTGGGATACGTTCCCGCAGAACGTATTACCTCTGATTCTTTGGGATTGGAGGTGCCGATGGCGTCACCGAGTGATATTTTTTACGATAATAAAGAATCGGTTTACGTGCTGGACAGCGGAAACAGCCGTATCCTTGTGTTGGATACCGATTTGAAATTAAAACAAATCATCGACGACCTCAAAGAAGAAAACGGTGAACCCGCTTCCTTCCCGACGGCAGAAGGGGTGACCGTGGGCAACGATGGCCGTATATATATTGCCGATACCGCGAACGAACGGGTATTGGTGTACAATGCCGACCACTCGTTAGCTTATATTCTCACCCGCCCCGAAACAGCGCGTTTGGAAGAGGATTTGCTGTTTGACGTGAGTAAAGTTTCGGTTGACAATCGCAATAACTTATACGTGATTGCCAAGAGCGGTAACATGGGTGCTTTCGTTTTTGACGGCGAAGGTAATTACCAACGTTTATTCGGCGGTAACACCGTGGTACAAACGGCAGAAGTTATTATGAAATATTTGCTCCGTCCGTTTTTGACACAGCAACAATTGGAAGCGATGGCTTCGGCAGTGCCGATTACCATCAGCAACTTTGACGTCAATGCGGAAGGGTTTATGTATACCGCCACCGTGATTACCGGTAAAACCACGGTGCCGGAAGGCGTTATCCGTAAACTGAATTACTTGGGTAAAAACATTTTGGACAGCAAACTTGTTTTGGGTGACCGTGAATGGGGCCGTAACCTGGACAAAAATGTGATTACCACGTTTACCGATTTGGACATTGACGATGACGGGTTTATGAACTTGTTGGACCAAGGTCGCGGTAAAGTCTTCCAATATGCGGAATCCGGTCAATTGATTGCGGTGTTTGGCTCGTATGGTGACCAATTCGGTCAATTTGGCAGCAACCCGCCCGCTTTGGAAACGTTGGGCAAATCTGTCTGCGTGTTGGATAAAGAAAAACTTTGCATTATCCGCTTTGAGCCGACATCTTACGTCGAACGGTATCGCGATGCTCTTCTCAAATTGGAGAAAAACGATTTTGAAGGTTCGTTGGAAGTGTGGCAGGAATTGCTCAAAGAAAATTCCAACAACGTCAACGCCTACTACGGTATGGGCTGTGTGTACGACATGCAAGGCGATTACAAAGAAGCCATGAAGTACTTCAAGATCGCCGGCGACCGTTTTTCGTATTCCGAAGCGTTCCAAGAACAACGCAACATTGCCATTAAAGCCGCCTTTATTCCGGTGTTGGCTGTGATTGTTGTTTTGCTGGTGGCTTGGGTATTGTTTAAGAAGTTTAGAAAGAAAAAGGTGAAAGTGGCTTCTGCCAGCGCGTATTCTAAGTTGGAAAGCAAATACACCTTCCCCTTGTATACCTTGTTCCATCCGATGGACGGGTTCTCGCAACTTAAACCCCGTAAGATTGCTTCGTGGCGTGTTTCGGCTGTTTTGTTGGTTGCGCTGTTCTTTGTCTTTACGATGAACTATTTCTTGACAGGCTACATCTTCAATATGAACCGTTTGGTAGATTACAGTTTGGCGGTTATGTTGGTCAAGACGATCGGTCTTGGGGTGTTGTTTGTGATTGCCAACTGGGCCGTTTGTACCTTGTTTAACGGCAACGGTAACTTAAAGGAAATTGCTTCGGTTACCTCGTATTCGTTGGTACCGTTGGAAGTGGCGATGATTGTCAACGTGATTCTCTCCAACTTCTTGGCAATGTCCGAAGGCGCGATCATGAATATTATTCTGATTGTGGCGATTGCTTGGTCGGTACTGCTTTTGCTGTGCGGTTTGTACTGTATTCACGAGTACAACATGACACAAACCGTGATTTCGGTGATTGCCTCTGTGTTGGGTATGGCCGTGATTGCGTTCTTGCTCATTCTGTTCTTTAGTTTGTTACAACAAACCGGCAGCTTCATTTATTCCATTATTTTGGAACTCAGTCAACGTTAAGGAAAGGAAGGATGATACGATGAAACATTTTGGTAAACATTTTCGCGTTCTTCTTTGCCTGACGTTGGCACTGGTTTTAGTGTTCTCCATGAGCAGCGTGGCCTTTGCTGAGGAAACCCAAGAAGAGGTTTCGGCAGGCTTCCCGCATGAAGCAACGACTCTTGTAAACGGTGATGAAAATCTGACCTTTGAGCCGATTGCTCAAAGCGGCAACATGGCGTTGTATGCGGATATGACGTACGGATATTTTTATCTCGAAAACGTTGCTACCGGTAAACAATGGCACAGTGTGCCTGCCGATTCCGATATCGACCCGTATACCGCCGGTAAAAACTACACCAATCTTCGTTCGCAGGCGGTTGTGGAATATATCAACCGTCCCGACGTGGCGTGGAGTGCTTCCACACAGTTTGTCAACAGTTATTCCGACTCTGTCGGTCAAGAAGGTTTTGCCGTCAAGAAAATTGAAAACGGTATTTGCGTGACCTACGCATTCCCGTCGTTGGAAATTTCTTTTGACGTGGAATACACCTTGGATAACGGTTTCTTTGATGTTACTTTGAATTTGGACAGCATTAAGGAAAACGAAAACGGTTTTTGCGTGGTATCCATCAACCTGCTTCCTTCGTTCGGTGCCGGTAACTGGGAGGCAGAGGGCTATCTGTTTGTTCCGGATGGCAGCGGCGCGTTGGTTACCTTTAACAACGGAATTATCACCAACACCAACTATAAGAGCATGATTTACGGTGAAGAAACCACCACCGTGCCCGAACTGAAGAAAACATTGACCGAAACGGTTCGTTTGCCGGTGTTTGGCACCGTGACGGAAAACAACGCGTTGATGGGCGTTGTTCATCAAGGGGATGCTACGGCGTATATTACCGCTTTGAACGGTCACGAAAAATGCGGTTACAATGCGGTAAGCAGTATTTTCCAATATCGCTATTTGCAAAAACAACGCAACATGTTTAACAAAAAAGACGTGAACATGTTGGCAGAACCGGATTTGGGCATGGATGCTTACAACATTCGTTACTACATGCTCGATGGTGACAACGCCGACTATGTGGGTATGGCTACGGCTTACCGTGATTATCTTATCAAGGAAAAGGGTTTTGCCAAGAAAACCATTGACCCGAAATTCCATGTGCGAATGCTCGGTTTTTATGAAGAGGCCGCAAGTTTTCTCGGCGTTATTCCGTATACTAAAAAAGTGCAGCTGACCTCCTTTGACGAGGCGGTGGAAATTGCAAAAGACTTGAAAGAAGGCGGAATTGACGCGCTTTCGATGCAATATCTTGGTTGGAGTAACAACGGTGTGACCAACAAAAAGATTCCGAACAGCGCTGCTCCGTCCAATGTGTTAGGCGGCAAAAAAGCTTTTTCCTCTTTGGTAGAGTATTGCAAACAAGAGCAATATTCCTTGTACCCGGAAGTGGATTTGCTGACATTCCAAAAGAGCGGAAACGGTGTTCGTAAAACCAAGGATGCCGCCCGTACGGTGTTTGGAAAAGTGGTGCTGCGTCAACAGTATATTTTGTCTAACTACGTTCCGAAGTTGGGAACAGACGTCACCGCCATTTTGTCACCGACAAAACTTGACAGAGTGGCAACCAACTATTTAGAAAACTTTAAAAAGCAAGGTCTTACTTCGGTGAACTTGGGGAATTTGGGTGATTATTGCTATGCCAACTATTATCTGAAAGACCAACAAAGCCGTTCCTTGTTCCCGCAGACGGTGGCAAACGTTCTGAAAAAATACAACGATGCCGGTGTTGCGGTGGCACTCAGCGGCGGTAACGCGTTTACTTTGCCGTATGTCAGTTTGGTAACAGATGTTCCGGTTTGTTCGAGCGGTTACGATATGTTTGACAAAGACGTGCCGTTCTATCAAACGGTGTTACACGGATATATCCCGTACACCACCAAACCGATTACGCAATCGGCCGACCCCACGGTGACGTATTTGGCGGCTGTTGAAAACGGCAGCGAGCTTTTGTACTACGGTATGCACGAAGAGGCTTCCGAGTTGTTTGATGGCGAATACACGCATTTTTACGGTTCTACCTGGACTTTGTGGAAGGATAAGGCAATTCAGCAAAACAAGGCTTATCAACCCTTGCAAAAGAAAGTTGCCGACCAGCCGATTGTTGACCACGATGAATTGATGGAAAACGTGTATCAAACACAGTATGCCGACGGTACCGTTGTGGTAGTAAACTACAACAAGACAGACGTGGTATTGGAAAACGGCAAAACCGTCGGAGCGCTTAACTTTACAGAATGGAGGGAGAACAATGAAGCTTAAAAGACGTCTTTCACTGACACAACGTCAAGCATGGGCGGGACGTGGATTTGTGTTGCCGTTTTATTTCGGGTTTGTGTTCTTCTTCTTAACACCGCTGGTTCAGTCGATTTTGTTCTGTTTTTCCGATGTTCACATAGAAATCGGCAGCATTACGCGTGAAAACATTGGTTGGGAACATTTCCGATATATTTTCCAAGAAGACCCGAACTACACTACCAAATTGGTTTCTACCATTACACAGTTATTGTGGCAAGTGCCGGTTATCATTGTAGCAAGTTTGTTTATTGCTTTGATTTTGAAATCGAAATTCCACGGCAGAACGATTGTGCGCAGCATCTTCTTTTTGCCGGTGGTGCTTGCCGGTGGCGTGGTTATGTCGATCGTGCAGCAGGACACCTTGTCTTCGCAGGTTATGAACGGCGGCATGGTCTCGGCCGGCGCGATGGTGGATACCAACGCGTTGGGTGATTTCTTGGTTAACCTTGGTTTGGGCGAAGAAATTACCAAAATTATTAACTTGATTTACGGAAATATGTTTGGCTTGCTTTGGAAATCCGGCGTGCAGATGATTATCTTCTTGGCCGGTGTACAAAGTATTCCGGGTTCCTTGTACGAAGCGTCTTCCATTGAGGGCGCTACCGCGTGGGAAAACTTTTGGAAAATCACCATCCCCATGTTGGGGCCGATGATTATGCTGAATATTTTCTATACCATCATCGAAACCATGATTGACACACAAAACCCGGTTATGGAAAAAGTGTTGGCGGAGTTTGAACGTGTCAGCTTGGGACTTGCTTCGGCCATGGCATGGGTCTACTTCTTGGTTATTGCGGTTGTTTTGGGAATTATTGCGTTCCTGTTCCGCAAAGTCAATGTAAAATCGTAACAAGGGAGGAAAATGACATGAAAACAACTGTTAAAACATTCAATCCCTTGATTTTACGTCGTCGTGCACAGGGCGCTGCCGTGAGCATTGTTCGAGCCCTCTTTTTGCTCGGCTTGTGCTATTTGTTTTTGTTCCCCATTTTTTATTTGTTGTTAACCGCACTTGCCACCCCCGAATCCATGATGAACCCCAACGTGGTGTGGATTCCCGGTGAATTTACGCTCGATAGCGTGAAAGCCGCTTTGGAACGGTTGCAATTTTCGGAATCGGCGTTGATTTCTTTGAAAAACACGGTTTTGGGAACAGCTGCTTCACTGGTTTCTTGCGCGTTGATTGGCTATGGCTTTGCGCGATATAATTTTGCCGAAAAGGGCTTTATGTGGGTGCTTGTGCTCCTGACCATTATTATCCCGCCGCAAACCATGTTGATTACCCAGTTCTTGCAATACAAGTCGTTTGATTTTGGCGGCATTTTGGGTTGGTTCGGTTTGGAAGGCTTTAACCTGCTGAATACCTCGTGGGTGTTCTTCTTACCCGCCTTGTTTGGATGCGGACTGAGAAACGGGTTGTTCATTTTCATCTTCCGCCAATTCTTCCTTGGTTTGCCCAAAGATTTGGAAGAAGCCGCTTGGGTGGATGGTTGTAACCCGCTCAAAACCTTTATCCGAATCATTATTCCCAGTGCAGGCCCCGGTATTTTGACGGTTACGTTGTTCTCGTTTGTGTGGCACTGGAACGACTTTTACTATTCCGACATGCTCTACAACGAGAAACTCAAACCCTTGATTCCCATGATGGAAACGGCAAAAACCAAATTGCAATTTGACTTGCAGGTTGCCGGTGACACCGCTTTGGATACTCGCGCCATCTTAGCCGCTGCCGGTTTGATGACGATTGTTGTTCCGCTGGTGTTGTATTTGTTCTTGCAACGCTACTTTGTGGAAAGTATTGAGCGTACCGGTATTGTTGGTTAAAAACATTATAAACGTATAGTTTATTACCGCTGTGTTTTACAGACACAGCGGTACTGTTTTGGGGACAAAAAGGTAAAACGGTTTAGTAAAAACTGCTCTCCTTTTTGCGCAAAATGCTTTACAAATATTGAAAAACAGTGTAGAATATGAATGAAATAGTAGGGTGGTTTTTGTACGCTTTTGTGCAGTTGGGTGTTTTGGCGACAAAAGGAAAATCCTACTGTTTGTACGTGTGATGTCGATTTCGGCACACAAAACTCGACGACAAAAGTCGTCAGAACACACCCATAAAGGGAAAGGAGAAAACCACATGAGTTTCAAAAAAGTGTTGGCCATTTTGTTGGCGGTTTGTTTGCTCATCCCGATGGCGGCTTGCGGCAAAAATCCGGATGGCGATGGCACTACGACCACTACGGCGCAACAAGCCGAAGTGACCGACGGCAGCGGTGAAGCTGACCCCACCGAAGGTGAAGAAGCTGACCCCACTGAGGGTGAAGAAGCCGACCCCACCGAAGGGGAGGAAGCCGATCCCACCGAAGGTGAAGAAGCCGACCCCACCGAAGGTGAAGAAGCTGACCCCACCGAAGGTGAAGAAGCTGACCCCACCGAAGGTGACGGTAAAAAGACGACCACTACCAAAGAAGATGGTAAGAAGACTACCACCACCAAAGTAGATGGTAAAAAGACGACCACTACCAAAGAAGATGGTAAGAAGACTACCACCACCAAAGAGGATGGTAAGAAGACTACCACCACCAAAGAGGATGGTAAGAAGACGACTACCACCACCAAAGATGACGGTAAAAAGACGACTACCACCAAAAACGACACAACTACTGCGACCAAAAAACCGAGCAGAACTTCTACCAAAATAACAGCAACGACGACTTCTCGCCCGAATATTTCCGGTTACGTTGGCGGCGAAGTGGAATTGAAAAAAGGTACCACTCGCGTAGATAAGGGTGTTGATTTCGGCGGAAAAACGTTCTTGCACGCTTCGGGCGGTACGGGCGCTGCCAGTGCGTTTACGCAAGAAGGCTATGACATCTTCAAAGAAAAATACAACGGTATTTTGAAGATGGACGGTTTGGGACACACCGACTTTGCACAAAAAGTGGCTGCCAACCAAGCTGCCGGTAAAGTGTATGACGTTATCTTTATGAATGCGTCGAGCTATCCGGCTATGTTTGTGGCGGATTGCGCGGTTCCGGTAACCGAATATTTGACCACTGCCGATTTGTGGAAAAATGTTAAAGAAGGCGGTTTGAGCGAAACCGTTATCCAAGATTTCTCTTGGAACGGTGAAGCCTATTCCATGGGCGGTAACTACATGCAAGTGCCGTACGTTGTTTTCTATAACAAAAAAATCTTTGAAGATAACCGCATGGACGACCCCGAAACGTTGATTGCCAAAGGCCAATGGACGTGGGAAAAATATTTGGAACTTGGCAAAGAATACGTTGCGGCAAACCCCGGCAAGTATTTTATGCATAAAATTGCCAGCTATACCCCCGGTGGTTTCTTTGCCAGCTACAATACCGACATTGTTGTGATGAAAAGCGGTGTGGTTAAAGAGAACACCTCCGACAAACAACTGTATAAAGCGTTGGATATGTTGCAAAAAATGCACTACGGTGCAGGTGCGATTGTTGACCCGGCTGCTCCGGACAACAACTCGGTTCAAAATGCTTTTATCAACGGCACCATTGCCACTATGCTGAACAGTTCCGGTTATTGGGACAGATTGGCTGAAAGAGCAAAAAGCAGTTCGGTGTTCGGCAAGAGTGTTAACAACCTCGGTATGGTGATTGCGCCGCGCGGCGAAGGTTCTAATAACTACGGTTTGATGGATAACCAATGGTACGTTGCCGGTAAAGGTACTTCCGACCCGCGTGTGGCGATTTGCTACGCAATGATGGAATCCACCCACAACACGCTCAACGTGTATTCGGAGAACACTCCTGCTAAGTACCGTGACGCCCTTTGCAAAATCATGGATGGCACCAGTTTGAAATCCCCGCTCGGAACTTTCAATTCTTCTTTGGGTTCACTCCCGAGACTTACTATGATTGCCGAAGTTTGCGGCGGTAAGAATGTTAGCACTGTGCTGACCACTTACAAAAAACAAATTCAACGCGTGGTTGACGCTGCTTGTAAATAACGAGTGACAACAAAAAAAACGCGATTAAGGGGCACCGCTTTCGCGCGGTGCCCCTTTTTTTCTTTTGTGAGAACAAAAAGCCAACACGAGAGCAAAAAACAACGAGAAAAATCCAAAAAAGGCTTTACTTTTTAGGGTGTTTTGCTTATAATGTGGACAAGAAAATGGATTTTCGCCAAACAAGGAGGAAACGACGATGGCAGTGAGCACGAAACTGACGATTACCGATTTGACATGGAATGCCGGAGACCAACCCAAACCCGGCACACCGATTACTTTTTCGGTGACGGTGAAGAACGAGGGCCCCGAAGATATCCCCTATTTGGCCAGACAAAACACGGTGATGGTTTTTGTGGACCGTGAACCGCTCAAACAGATAAAATATACGGGCGCACTTGCGGTGGGGGAATCCCACGTGTTTGAAAGCGAAGTGTGGGAAGCTGTCTCCGGTAATCACGTGATTACTGCCACAGTGGATTTTGCCGTGCCGAGCCCGACCAACGTTTTGACGGGTGTTACGCTGACCAAAAACATGCGTGTTGCCGACAAAGCGTTGGAAGTTCCCGCGCCTGCCGCCGCTGCCGGCATGAACACCTTGACGTTCAGCGATGATTTTTCTACCTTGGATACCATCGATTTGAAAGCCACGGGGAAAATGGGGTACAAGTGGTATGTGACGCTTCCGTTTGAAGCGCCCAACACCTTGCCGGAAGATTTAGAATTGACCCCTGACGGATTGTTGATTAAGAAATCGAACATAGTGTTTAACTATGCACTTGGCACCATGGACATGGTGACCGGTGCGGGTTGGGGGTATACCCATGGGTATTTGGAAGCCAAGTTCCGTGTGCCGGAACATCGCTATTCCGACACAGAAAACCCTCATCATCATCCTTCGATTTGGGCGTTGCCGCCGGAAAATATGTGGTCGAAAACCGACGAACATTTGGAATTGGATTACTTGGAATATTGGGGACATATTTTTGGGGAAGAACCGTTATACACGGTGTCGATGCATCACCACAAATACGATTTCAACCCCGACAGAGGCGGTACAACCTTGAAATACAATGCCGTTAACCGTGCTACGTCGCACCATTTTGGTATGGGCGATGAACAGTGGCACACGATGGGTTGGTTGTGGGAAGAAGGTTACCTAACCACTTATTTTGACGGCAAAGAAATTATGACGCAAAAATGGTCCAAAGACGGCGAGCCTGATCCCGCACCCGAAATGAAGTTGGGTGAAGCCAAGGGGGCGTTTAGCGTTTTGGATGAGCATTATCTGCCGCTGATTATCTCGGGCGGTTCAAATTTCCCGTTGGAAATTGCCTATTTGAACGTGTGGGAAAAACAATAAACGGAGGGAATTGTTATGATAGCCAATGCAAAATTAGTGATTACCGATTTGACATGGAATGCCGGTGACCAACCCAAACCCGGCACACCGATTACTTTTTCGGTGACGGTGAAGAACGAGGGACCCGAAGTGTTGCCCGCAGACGTCAAGCAAACGACGATTAAGTTGTTTATTGACCGTACTGAATTGCCGGAAATGAAGGACAACGAAGCGTTGGCGGTGGGTGAAACCAAAGTGTTTGAAAGTGTGGTTTGGGAAGCAACGCCCGGTAACCACGTGATTACCGCGACGGTGGATTTTGCCGTGCCCAGCCCCGACAACTACGGTACCGGAGTGACGTTTACCAAAAATTTGCGCGTGGCCGAGCAGGCGTTGGAAGTTCCTGCTGTTGCGGCGGCTGTCGGCATGAATACGTTGACGTTCAGCGATGATTTTACCACACTGGATACGATTGACGTGGATGCCACGGGTAATATTGGGTACAAGTGGTATCCGACCCGTCCGTACGGCGCAACTACTTTGAAACCGACGGATTACGAAATTACCGAAAACGGTATTTTGTTAAAGGAAGAAAAAAGCACCTTTAACTATGGTCTTTGCATGTTGGATATCCGCACCGGTGCGGGTTGGGGGTACACCCACGGTTACATGGAAGTAAAGTTCCGTATGCCGCCCTTGCGTGTGACCGAAGAAGGCAAGGGCAGCCCCGCCATTTGGGCGTTGCCGCCTGACAAATTGTGGTGCCGTTGCAACGACTGGGTGGAGTTTGACCACTTGGAATATTGGGGCGACAAGTTCGGTATCAACGAAGAAGGCCGAATGTTATACACCGTTACGTTGCACCACCAAAAAGACGATGGACAAAACCGTTGCCATTATCACGTGAACAACCGCAACACCTCGCACCATTTTGGTTTGGATGACGGCGATTGGCACGTGATGGGTTGGATGTGGGATGAAGGCATTTTGACCACGTACGTTGACGGTGTCGAAATCATGACACAAAAATGGTCCAAAGCGGGTGTTCCTTCGCCCGAAGGTAACCTTGTTTTGGGTGAAACGTTGGACGGCGCGCTTGCCGTTTTGGACAACCAAGTGATGCCCGTGACCATCAGCGGTGCCGAAACGTGGCCGATGGAAGTGGAATACCTGAACATTTGGCAAAAGTAATAAAAACAGTAAAAAGTCAAAGGGTTTTATTGCCCTTTGGCTTTTTTTGTGATAGAATGATGAAAAGCAGTGAGACGGAGGGTTTCGCAATGAAAGCAAATGCAAAATTAGCCATTACCGATTTGACGTGGAATGCGGGGGACCAACCGAAACCCGGTGTGCCGATTACCTTTTCGGTGACGGTCAAAAACGAAGGGCCCGAAGTGTTGCCCGCCGATGTCAAACAAAGCGTGGTGACGGTGTTTATTGACCGAACGGCGTTGCCCCAAATAAAATACAACGGCGCGCTTGCTGTGGGGGAAAGCAAAGTGTTTGAAAGCACTGTGTGGGAAGCGGTCGAGGGTAACCATGTGATTACTGCGGCGGTGGATTTTGCCGTGCCGAGTCCCAATAACTACGGTACGGGTGTGATTGTGACCAAAAACTTGCGCGTAGCGCAAGAAGCGTTGGAAGTTCCCGCCGTTGCCGCCGAAAAAGGCATGAACACGCTGACGTTCAGCGATGATTTTACCACCTTGGATACCGTTGACGTGAACGCGACGGGCAACATGGGATACAAATGGTACCCGACACGTCCGTACGGTGAGCCGACGTTGGAGCCGACGGATTATGAGTTGACCGAAAACGGGCTTCTTTTAAAGCACAAAGTGAACACGTTTAATTACGGGTTAGGTATGTTGGATATCCGCACCGGCGCGGGTTGGGGGTATACCCACGGGTACATGGAAACTAAGTTCCGTATGCCGCCCAAGCGTTTGGTGGAAGGGGAGCAGGGAATCCCCGCCATTTGGGCGTTGCCGCCTGAAAAATTGTGGTCGTGGTGCAACGACTGGGTCGAGATGGATTATTTGGAATATTGGGGCGATATGTTCGGTGAGGATTTGCTGTATACCGTGACCATGCACCATCAACAAGACGACTGCAACAATCATTTGCATTATCATGCTATCAACCGTGGAACCTCGCACCATTTTGGGCTTTGTGACGGGCAGTGGCACACGATGGGTTGGTTATGGGAAGAAAGATACCTTACCACCTATGTTGACGGCAAAGAAATTATGACCCAAACATGGTCGAAAGACGGGGTTCCCGCACCGGAGGGGTTCCAAAGATTGGGCGAAACGCTTTGTGGCGCATTTTCGGTGTTTGATAGCCAAGTGATGCCGATTACCATCAGCGGTGCCGAGTCGTGGCCGTTGGAAATCGAGTATTTGAACATTTGGCAAGCAAAATAGGCCAAAGGAGTTTCTAATGATGGCAAATTTAAGTATTACCGAGCTTACTTGGAATGCAGAAAATCAACCGAAGCCCGGCACCCCCATTACCTTTTCGGTGACGGTGAAAAACGACGGGGCACAAGCCGAACAAGCAGCGGTTGTGGTGTTTGTTGACCGTGTTGCGTTGCCTGAAATAACATGTAACACGGCTGTGGCAGTGGGTGAAACACACGTGTTTGAAAGCACGGCTTGGGAAGCAATCCCCGGTAATCACGTGATTACCGCTGCAATAAGCGGTGTAAAGCCTTGTCCCGAGAATTTTGGGACGGGTGTGATTGTGACCAAAAACATGCGTGTGGCAGAGGAGGCTTTACCGATTCCTGCACCCGCAGCGGCAGTGGGAATGAACACGCTAACGTTTAGTGACGATTTTACCGATGCGAAAACGATTGACTGGGATGCCACGGGGGATGTGGGATATAAGTGGTATCTCACTTTGCCGTTTGGCGCACCGGATACCAAACCCGAAGACATGGAGCTCACCAAAGACGGTATTTTGCTTAAGAAAAAGAATATTGTGTTTAATTACGGTTTGGGTATGATGGACATTAAAACCGGTGCAGGTTGGGGATATACCCACGGGTATATGGAAGCGCGATTCCGCGTGCCGAAAGACCGCGCGGTGGAAACCACCAAGCATCATCCTTCCATTTGGGCGCTTTCGCCCGAAATGATGTGGTGTAAGCAACCCGAGTATGTGGAATTGGATTTTTTGGAATATTGGGGAACCAAGTTTTGTCCCGAATATTTATATACCGTGACAATACACCAAATCAAGACGGAAACACCGCCCAATGAGCCGCAAAAAATTGTGTTTCACGCAAATAATTTCCCCGCAAACCATCAGTATGGTTTGGGGGACGAAGAGTGGCACACGATGGGGTGGTTATGGGAAAAAGGGTTGCTGACGACGTACCTTGATGGTAAGGAATTGTTTACGCAAACGTGGTCGGAAGACGGTGACCCCGCACCCGCGTTCAAGTTGGCGGTAGGCGAACACAAACCCGGTATTTTTGACCTGCTGGATAAACAACTATTACCGGTTACCATTTGCGGCGGGGAAGAGTTCCCGATGGAAGTGGCGTATTTGAACATTTGGCAAAAATAAGGAGGATTTACTATGAAACGAGCATTTGCGTGTTTTCTGGCAGTTTGTTTGTTGCTGGGGTGCTGTGTGCTTGGCGTGGCGGCAGAGGATGCCGACAAAGTCGCCGTGATAGTGACTGACGTTACGTGGGACGGTGCCAACCAACCCAAACCGGGCGCAAAGGTTGTGTTTAGTGCGCATTTGAAGAACAACGGTGCTGCCGCTGTGACAGAGGCTGTTTCGGTTGCTTTGTATGTAAACCAAGAAAAAGTGTTTACTCAAAGCTACGAAAAAGGCATTGCTGCCGGTGCGACGGTACAAGTGAAGTTCCCCAAATGGGAAGCGGTTGCCGGTGAGCACGTTATTACGGTTGCGATTAACGACACACAACCGGAACGGTTTAACTGGGTGGATAAACAACATTTGCCGGTGAATATCCGTGTGGCGGAGAATGCGTTGGAAGTACCCGAAATTGCCAAAAAATACGGCATGACCAAACTGACTTTCAGCGATGATTTTACCACGTTGGATACGGTGGACCAAGCGTGTACCGGCGCGTATGGCTACAAGTGGTATGCGAATGTTCCGTATGGCGCCGCAGATGCGTTGCCGACCGATTACGTGTTGACGGAAGACGGTATGTCGGTGCAACGTGTTCCTACGTTGTTTAACTGGGCGTTGTGTACGTTTGACTGTACCACCGGCGCGGGTTGGGGTTATGTTCACGGGTATATGGAAATACGTTTTCGTACGCCCGGGCATCGGCTGTCGGGCACGTCCGGCAAGCCTGCCGTGTGGTCGTTGCCGCCCGAAACCATTATGTTCTTACGGGGCAATGCGGACCATTATATTGAAACGGATTTTTTGGAGTTTTTTGGTGAAGATATTTTTTCGACGACGTTGCATGACTTGAAATATACCGATACCCGAGAGTACGTGCACTGGTACAAAAACAGCAACAATGAACACGTGGGTTTGCGTGACGACGAATGGCATACCATGGGGTTTGTGCGCCAAAAGGGCTTGATGCGCAGTTATTTGGACGGCAAAGAATACATGGCCTTGTATTGGGAAGACGGCAAAAAAGCGTATCCCGAAGCGACCTTGTTGAAGGACGGTGACGGTACGAGTGCCTTTGTACAAGTTGATAATCAGTTGACGCCGATTGTTCTCAGCGGTGCCGAAGGTTGGCCGTTGGAAGTGGATTATATTACGGTGTGGGAAGGTGGCAAAGAAGCCAACCAAGGCGAAAGCATGGATACGGCACAATTTGTGGATGCTCATTTGCGCGACGATGAAGGACAAATTAATTTGACTCCGGATTTTGAAAACTATGAAACGCTTATTGATGTAGAAACGGCTTTTGCAGAACTTTCTGCCGAGCGGCAAGCAGAACTCGACACCGTTGCCAAACGCGAAAGCGGTAAAACCATGGCGCAAGTAATAAGCGATGCCAAACAGTTTAAAGACGATATGGAATCGTTTGTGGCGGCGTATGCCATCGACAGTGAGGGTGCTCTGCTGGATGTCGAGTCGGTTGATGCCTGCAAAGTGATTGTCAAAGGTGAAAAACAGTGGAAAAAGGTGAGTGCCGAACTCAAAGAAGCCATTAACACCCAAGTGTATTTGAACGGTGGTTCCACCTATGACGAGCTGTTGGTGACGGCACGCGAAAAAGTGCCCGTTTCGCCGATTAAACCGTGGATGATTGTGGTGACGGCAGTGGTTGTTGCCGCAGTGGTGTTACTTGTTATTTTTTGCAAAAAGCGTACCAAGAAAATCACGGAAGAATAAAGCGTAAAGGCCGAGAGTTCACTCTCGGCCTTTTTTGTGTGAAAATCTTGATTCTCCGTAGAGAATATGATAAAATGGCAACAAGAGATTGTTTCAAGGAGGAATTACGGTGAAACGAGTATTGGTTTGTTTGTTGACTTTTTGTTTGTTGCTTGGCTGCTGTGCCTTTGGTGTGGCGGCCGAAGGGGAAGCCGCCGTGACGGTGGCGGATATTACATGGGATGGCGCAGAGCAACCGAAGCCCGGCGCAAAGGTTGTGTTTAGTGCGCATTTAAAAAACAATGGTGGTGACTTGGCAAAAGGCACCGCTGTGAAAGTGGATTTGTATGTAAACCAAGAAAAAGTATTTACCGAAACCTACGACAAAGGCATTGCCGCGGGACAAACCGTGCAAGTGAAGTTCCCGAAATGGGAAGCCGTTGCGGGGGAACACGTGGTAACGGCGGTGCTCAATGAGTGTAAAGCAGATCGCGAAAACTGGGTGGACAAACAACACCTTGTTGCCAACATTCGTGTGGCAAAAGAAGCGTTGGAAGTGCCCTCGATTGCCGAAAAATTCGGTATGACTTCCCTTACATTCAGCGATGATTTTACCACGCTTGATTTGGTGGACAAAGAGTGCACCGGCGCTTACGGTTACAAATGGTATGCCAACATGCCGTATGGTTCTTCGGATTCCGAGCCGACGGATTATGAATTGACCGAAGAGGGGATTCGTTTAATACGTACGGTGAAAGATCCCGGTTGGGCCGGTTGGACGTTAAGTACGTTTGACTGTGCTACCGGTGCGGGATGGGGATATACTCACGGGTATATGGAAATGCGCGTGCGCACGCCTGCCAACCGCATTTCGGGTGACAAAGGTCAACCCTCGGTGTGGTCGTTGCCGCCCGAAAAAATGTTGAGCTATCCGGATGCCAATCGGTATGTAGAAATGGACTTTTTGGAATTTTTAAACGATGATTCTTTTACCACCACGTTGCACGATTTATCGTTTACCGATGCCAATCAAACCGAATATATCCACCATTATAAAAACCAAAACTACAAGCACCTTGGTATGCGCGACGGCGAATGGCACACCATGGGTTTTGTGTGGCGTAACGGTTCGATTACAAGCTATTTGGACGGCAAGGAATATATGACCTTGTGTTGGAAAGACAACGGTACTTCTTATCCGGAAGCAATGAGCATGAAGGGAAACACCGATGGCTTGGATGCGTTTGCTATTTTTGATGACCAATTGACACCGCTGGTGATTAACGGTAACGAGGGTTGGCCGTTGGAAATTGACTATATCCACGTGTGGGAAGGCGGAGCCGAAGCGAGCCTGGGCGAAAGCGTGGAAACGGCGCAGTTTGTGGATATGTATTTGCGCGACGGCGACGGACAAATTAACTTGGTTGCTGATTTTGAAAACTATGAAACGCTCATAGATACACAAGCGGCTTTTGAGGAACTTTCTGCCGAAAAACAAAAAGAACTCGACCGTATAGCCAAACGCGAAGTCGGTAAAACCATGGCGGAAGTTTTGGAAGATGCCAAACAGTTTAAAGCGGACATGGAATCTTTTGCGGCGGCTTTTGCCGTTGACAGCGAAGGCGCTCTGCTCGATATCGAGTCGATGGATGCGTGCAAAGTGATTGTCGGCGGCGAGAAAAAATGGAAAGAAATGAGTGCGGAACTCAAAGAAGCTATTAACAATCACGTGTATTTGAACGGCGGTTCCACTTATGACGAGTTGTTGTCGGCGGCACGGGAAAAAGTGCCGGCTTCACCCGTTAAACCGTGGATGATTGCGGTGGCAGCCGTGGTGTTGATTGCCGCAGTGGCAGCTGTTGTTGTGGCAGTGTGCCGAAAAAAGAAAAAGAATAACGCGTAAAACAACAGTCGAGCGGTGAAAAACACCGCTCGACTTTGTTTTTTGGAAAAACGGCTTTTTTTTGTGTCTCTTTGTGTAAAAATATATTCTTTCCTTGATTTTTAAGAGGACGGTATGATAAAATAACAGCAGTAGAAGCGGCGAAAAATGCGTCGTTAAAGGGGGAAACGATTATGTGGACAGAAGAACAAATTCGTGCCGGCATTGAAGAGTTGACACTGGACGAATTGGTAGGTCAATTGTTGTGCTATGAAACCGGTTCGTTTTCGGAAGAAGAATACGATGCTTTGGTTAAAAAGGTAAAGCCCGGCAGCGCGTATTTTCACAGAGCACAACCCGAAAGATGGGAAGCGTTGCGCGCTTCGCACAGCAAATATTGCAAAGTGCCCAGCATGTATGTGGCAGACGTAGAGGAAGGCCCTAACAATCTTTGTGATGGGGTGCTTTTCCCCACCGTGATGGGATGTAGTGCCGCTGACGATGAGGAGCTTTTGAAAAAAGCATACCACGCTACGGCTCAAGTGGAACGTCAAAACGATATTACGTTGGCGCTTGCCCCCGTGGTGGATATTAACTACAATTCCAAAAGCAGTGTGTTGAACGTGCGCGCGGCTTCGGACAGCCCTGACCAAGTGATTAAAATGGGCAAAGCGATGGTAGAGGGTTTCCAACAAGACAACTTGATGGCGGCTTGCTGCAAACACTTCCCCGGTGACGGTATGGATGACCGCAACCAACACTTTATGACGACCATTAACTCCATGTCGCGCGAGGAGTGGATGAACACCTACGGCAGAGTATACCGCGAAATGATTAAAGCGGGTACTATGGCAATTATGGTGGCACACATTGCCTTGCCTGCGTTTGATGAGAAGATTGACGATATTTTGGGGTATCCGCCCGCCACTTTGAGCAAAAACTTGATGACCGGCTTGCTCAAAGGCGAACTTGGGTTTGACGGATGTATCGTTTCGGATGCTTTGAGCATGGTGGGCGCTTGCGCCATGGCACCTGCCGAGCGTTTGGCAGTGGAATATTTGAAAGCGGGCGGCGATATGTTGTTGTTCCCGCTGCCGACGGATTTTGATTACATTAAAGCGGCGCTCGAAAGCGGCGAACTGTCCATGGAACGCGTGAAAGATGCCGTTACCCGCATTTGGCGTTTGAAAAACTCGGTGGGATTGTTTGACGAAAAAGATGCCCCGACTGCTAAGCAACTTACCCTTGAAACACCGTTGGAAGAGATTTCCCAAGAGTTGGCAGACAAGTCGCTGACCGTGATTCGTGACGTGGACGGTTTGATTGCGGGCAAAGGGTTGAAAGCGGGTGCCAAAGTGTTGCACGTGCTGGCAAAACCCGAAAACCGTCATTCGCAAAAAACGGCATTGCCGATTGTGGAAGAAGAACTCAAAAAACGCGGCATTGAAGTAACGACTTTGGTTAACCCCGGCCACAACGAAGTGAAAGCGGCCATGGAAGGCTGCGATTACGTGTTGTTGAGCCTTTCGTGCGATACGCAAAACAATGGCGGCGGTACGTTGCGCATTGGTTGGGAACAAGCGATGATTATGTGGCGCGCTTACATTTTGCAACATCCGCGTTTGATTGTGGCTTCGCTTGGTGACCCCTACAAACTGTACGATTATCCGTATGTGAAAACCTATGTCAACTGCTATTCCAAAGCACCCTCTTCGCAACGTGCCTTGGTGAAGTTGTTGACAGGTGAGATTGAAGCTACCGGCAAGAGCCCGGTGGCGCTTAAAGGATTCTTTGAGCGCGAAACGATTTGAGGAGGGGAAAAGTATGTGGACGGAACAACAACTGCTTGACGGCATTAACGATTTGTCGTTGGACGAATTGGTCGGACAAGTGCTGTGCTATGAACTGAATTCTTATTCGGTGGAAGAATACGAAGAAATTGCCAAAAAGACCATGCCGGGCGGTATTTTTTACAACTCGGTAAAAACAGAACGCCGTTTGGCAATTGCCGAAGTGCAAAAGAAATATTGCCGCACTCCCACCATTTATGCGGCTGACGTCGAGGAAGGTCCTGCCAACTTGTTTGGCGGTTTGCGCTTGCCCAACGTGATGGCGTGCAGTGCAGCCAACGACCCCGAACTCATTAAAAAGCTGTATCACCTGACCGCGCAAGCGTATCGCAAAGAGGATATTTCGCTCGCGCTCGCGCCGGTGGTGGATATCAATTACAATTTCCAAAACAGTGTGCTGAATGCGCGTGCCGCTTCGGATGATCCTGACCAAGTGATCAAAATCGGCAAAGCGATGGTGGAGGGTTTCCAACAAGACAACTTGATGGCGGCTTGCTGTAAACACTTCCCCGGCGACGGTATGGATGACCGTAACCAACACTTTATGACCACGATTAACACCATGTCGCGCGAGGAGTGGATGAACACCTACGGCAGAGTATACCGCGAAATGATTAAAGCGGGTACTATGGCCATTATGGTGGCGCACATTGCCTTGCCTGCGTTTGACGAAAAAATTGACGATATTATGGGTTATCCGCCCGCAACGCTCAGCAAAAACTTGATGACCGGTTTGCTCAAAGGTGAACTCGGTTACGACGGTTGTATTGTTTCGGATGCGATGTGCATGGTGGGTGCTTGTGCCATGGCTCCTGCCGAACGCTTGGCGGTGGAGTACTTAAAAGCAGGCGGTGATATGGTGTTGTTCCCGCTGCCGACCGACTTTGATTACATTAAAGCGGCGGTGGAAAGCGGCGAAATTACCATGGAACGTCTGAAAGACGCCGTGCTTCGTATTTGGAGACTCAAAAACAGCCTTGGCTTGTTTGACAAAGCCGATGCTCCGACCGAAGAAATGCTCACTCCGCCCTATGATATTGAAGAGTTGGCGCAAGAACTTACCGACAAATCGCTCACTGTGATTCGCGATACGCAAGGGATTATTGAAAACACGGCGCTGAAAGCGGGCGACAAAGTGTTGCACGTGATTTCGGTGCCCGAAAACCGCTTTGTGAAAGAAAAAGAATATCCCGCGTTGACCGAGGAACTCGAAAAGCACGGAGTGCAAGTAACGGCGGTGGTTAACCCCGGTCACTATGAGCTTAACAAGATTTTGAAGGATTATGATGCCGTGTTGTTGACCTCGTGCTTCCACTCGCTGAATAACAACGGCGGCAGCAACCGCATTGGTTGGCCGCAAGCAATGACGATGTGGCGTGCTTACATTTTGCAACATCCGCGTTTGATTTTTGCATCGTTGGGTGATCCGTACAAACTGTACGATTATCCGTATTTGAAAACGTATATCAACGCGTATTCGCATTGCCCTGCCACACAACGCGCTTTGGCAAAGTTGTTGGTGGGTGACATCAAAGCCGTGGGCAAGAGCCCTGTTAAGTTTGAAGGATTCTTTGAACGAGAAGTATAAACCCAAAGGAAAATCGTCCGACGAGAAACTCTCGTCGGGCGATTTTTATGTTTTGAAAAATTATTGTTTGCTCAGTTCTACCGTGCGGCGGTAGGAGGCATCGACCGCTTTGGCAACGATGTCGGCAAAGCCGTTTTTCTCCAAGGATTCGACACCCTCGATGGTAGTACCCTTGGGACTGCACACTGCTTTGATGAGCGCGGCGGCATCTTTGTCGCTTCGCTCCATAAGCGTTGCCGCGCCTTCCAGCGTGCGGGCGGCATACAGCAGAGCGCGCTGTTTGTCAAGACCGCAAGCGGCGGCGCCGTTTGCCAGGGCTTCGGCAAACGCAAACACAAACGCAGGACCGCAGCCCGAAACCACGCTGGCGGCATCGATATCGCCCTCGGGAATTTCGTCGAGCAAGCCGGCGGGGGACAGCAAGGATAAAAACTGTTCTTTTTGCGTTGCCGAAACAGCGGGGTTTGTGCAGTACAATACCACACCTTTACCGACCGAGCAAGGCAGGTTGGGCATGATGCGAATGACAGGGGCGGTAACACCCAAAAAGCTTTGCAACGTGGCAATGGTGGTGCCTGCCGCCATGGTGACGAACACGGGCGCATTTTCGGCCGTGAGAGCAGCGCTAAACGTGTCGATGACGTCACCAAGCACTTGCGGTTTGACCGCCAAAAAGACCATTTGCGACTTGGCGACGACGTCAGCCGCGGTGGGCAGCAGGGTTACGCCTTTTTTTACAAACGGGGCCGCTTTTTCGGGCAACGTTTCGCATACACAGCAGTTGGCAGCGTCAATACGCTGCAAAACGGCATTAAGCAGGGCACCGCCCATGTTGCCGCAACCAATAAAACCAACGGTATAACTCATATCTTTCACCTTACCTGTCCGTTACCGCGGACAATATATTTGTATGTGTTCAGTTCATTTAGCCCCATGGGACCGCGGGCGTGAAGTTTTTGCGTGGAAATGCCGATTTCCGCACCGTTGCCAAATTCGCCGCCGTCGGTAAAGCGGGTGGAAGCGTTGACGTAAACGGCAGCGCTGTCCACCGAGCGAACAAAACGGTTGGCGTGTTCTTCTGTTTCGGTGAGGATGGCCTCGCTATGATGCGTGGAGTGGGCGGCAATGTGAGCAATCGCTTCGTCCACGCCGTTTACCACTTTGACCGCCAAGATATAATCCAAAAATTCGGTAGAAAAATCGGTGTCGGCGGCGGGAGTGCCGTTGATGATTGCCGCCGCTTTTTCACACAAGCGCAGTTCCACCGGATGGTCGAGGCGGTCGTCTGCCAACCGTTTTTTGAGCAAGGGTAAAAAGGTGGGGGCAATCGACGCATCCACCAAGCAGACTTCGGCGGCGTTGCACACCGACGGGCGGCTGGTTTTGGCGTTTTCGATGATATTCAGTGCCTTTTCGATGTCGGCAGAAGCGTCGACAAAAAGGTGGCAAATGCCGGTGCCGGTTTCGATGCACGGGACAGTGGCGTTCTCGACACACGCTTTGATAAGTCCTGCGCCGCCGCGCGGGATGAGCAAGTCGACAAGACCTGTCGCGGTCATCAGTTGGTGAGCACCTTCACGCGAACGGTCCGAAACCAAATTGACCAAGCCGTCGGGCAAGCCTGCCGCGCGCAAGGCGGTTTTGAGCGAAGTGACAATGGCGTTGCACGATTCAAAGCTTTCTTTGCCGCCGCGCAGCACGCACACGTTACCGCTTTTGAGCGCCAAAGCAGCGGTATCGGCGGCGACGTTGGGACGGCTTTCGAAAATGACAGCGACCACACCGAACGGAACCGATGTTTTGGCAATCTGCATACCGTTGGGATGTTCACGTGTTTCCAACACTCTACCGACGGGGTCGGGAAGTTTGGCGATTTGGCGAATGCCGTTGGCCATACCGACAATGCGGTCGGCGGTGAGCAGTAAGCGGTCGGACATTACCGAAGATAAATGCGTTGCCGCTTCCATATCTTTTTGGTTGGCGGCAAGAATGGCAGAAGTATCGGCTACCAGCTGGTCTGCCATCAATTCCAACGCGTGATCTTTTTCGTCACTGCTGAGCAGTGATGCACGGGTGGTATGTGTTTTGGCTTGTTGTAACAAGGCGAGTTGGTCGTTCATTTTTCCACCGTAAAGCGTGTTCCCACACTTTTCCCTTCAAACAAATCATACAACAGTGACGGGTTTTTACCGTTCATAATTACCATTTCGCAACCGGCATCGACACAGATTTTGGCGGCGTCGAGTTTGGTTTTCATACCGCCGGTGCCAAGGGTGGAACCCGCACCTTCGCCCAACGCGAAAATGGCGGGAGTAAGTTTGTCTACCTTGGAAATGAGTGTTGCCGACGGGTCATTGTGCGGGTCGGCGGTGTACAGACCGTCGATGTCGGACAAAATAACGAGCAAGTCGGCAGACACACTTTTGGCGACCAGTGCGGACAAGGTATCGTTATCGCCCACTTTGATTTCGTTGGTGGAGATAGAGTCGTTTTCGTTAATGATGGGGAGAACTTTGAACTCCAACAAACGATTGACGGTGTTGACAAAGTTTTGATGGCGGTCTTCGTGTGAAAAGTCATCACCCGTAATTAAAATTTGCGCGATGGTATGGTTGTAATCCGCAAACATTTTATCGTACGTATACATAAGTTCGCATTGACCGACGGCAGCAGCCGCTTGTTTGGTGGGCATATCGGTCGGGCGTTCTTTGAGTGACATTTTGCCGACACCCATGCCGATAGCGCCCGAACTGACCAAAATCAGTTCGTGACCTTCGTTTTTGATATCGCTGATGATTTTGCACAACGTTTCGGTGCAACGCACATTCAGGCACCCGTTGGCGTGGGTGAGGGTGGAGGTGCCGATTTTAATGACGATACGCATAAAAAGCGCTCCTTTCGTGGGGTTCGGGTTTAATTGTTCACCCTATTCTTGTTCCAGCCAGTCGGTCATTTGCAACAGTCCTTCTTGACTGCCCGAAACAAACAACACGTCACCTTGGCGGAACACGTATTCGGGGTGTAGCATTTCCAGCACTTCACCGTTATTTTCCAGCGCGATAATGTTTTGACCGAAACGGCGGCGAAGATTGACTTCTAACACGCTTTTACCCCACAAGCAAGCGGGAACGGGAATTTTGGAAATATTGAGTTTTTCGCTGAGTTTTATGAAATCCACCACTTTGGCGGTGCGCAGACGGCTTGCCAAACGAATGGCCATATCGCGTTCCGGGTAGATGACTTCGGCGCCGATTTTTTCCAAAATTTCGCCGTGTTCACCGCTTTGGGCTTTGGCAAGTACCAGCGGAATGCCCATTCCTACCAAGTGCAAAGTCGCTAAAACGGACGTATCCAGTTGTTCGCCGATGCACACCACCGCAACGTCACAGTTGCCGATGCCGCTGCTTTCGAGTGTTTTTTTGCTTAAATTTTTGACAAGTACCGCGTGTTCGGTGATTTCGCGAAATTCGCGGATTTTGTTTTCGTCGCGGTCCAGAACAATTAACTCCATACCGCGTTCCGCCAGTTCGATTGCCAG
>JAZNKF010000018.1:0-24814 GCA_045578425.1 Acutalibacteraceae bacterium | reverse complement strand
AAGAAATTACGGGTTGTGTGTTCGTTCTTTCTTTCACATTGTTTAATTTTCAAGGTCCTTTTTGCTACCCGCTTTTCGCGGACAGCTTTGCTATCATACCACTCCTTTTTCCCTTTGTCAACACTTTTTTTAGGGTTTTTTGAAAAAATTTTAAAAAGTTAAAAAAGCCGCGTGCTAATATCCCCAAAATGACAGTATCAGCACGCGGCAAATGTTTGTACGCTCTTATTTTACGGAAAAATATTCCAACGTGACGTCATAAGATATTTTTTCTAAAGAATTATCTTTTATTGCTACAAAACGCGGCGGAATATACAATTCAAAATCAAGGTTTCCTTCGGCAGGGATGATAGTTTTTTTACTGATTTTATCGGTGTTGCCCTTGGCAATCACTTTTCCTTGTTCGCTCTTATCGCGAATAGTGATGTAAATCTTTTTAATCCGTTGGTTTTCTTTCAAACCATTACTAAAATTCAAAAAAACCTGTAATCCCTTTTCATTGGTATAATAAGCCTGCGTAACAATGGTTTCTACTTTGTCGGCTGTTATAGGTGCTTCTGTTTCTTCACTATAAAATGCGCTCATGGACTCATCGGGCTGGCGCAGCAATTCTTTTTGGTGTATATTTTCCGACACAATGCCGCCAACCACCAATAAAGTCGCTACAAAGACAACCACTGCCGCCACCACGGCTACCAGTTTCAAAATTTGTTTTTTGGATAATGCCTGTTCTTCTTGTTCTAAACCCACTTCGGTACTATTGGTATTTAAAATAGAAATATCTTCTTGTACGATTTTCTTTTTTGCCATCGTCAATCACTCCTTTTGCGATGTTGCCTTTCTATTATACAAAAACCTTTGCGGTGAGTCAAGAAAAAGCGTGAAGACTACGTTTTTTGGCAACATCTATTGACTTTTCTATATATGATGTTATAGTTATCTTGACACGAGGTGATGTATAGTGAAAAAACCCGGCATCGACATGTGTAACGGCCCGTTACTCCCCAAACTGATTATGTTTGCCCTGCCGCTGATTGCCACCGGTTTATTGCAGGTGTTTTACAACGCCGCCGACATTATCGTGGTTGGCAAATTTGCGGGTGACGATGCCTTGGCGGCAGTCACCTCTACCTCCTCGCTTATCAGCTTGATGGTGAACCTGTTTTTGGGGATGTCCACCGGCGTTTCCGCTGTTGTTGCCCTTCACCTTGGCGCCCGCCATTCCAAAAAAGTGCACCAAAGCGTGCATACGGCGATTATTTTGGGAATCATCGGCGGCGTGCTTTTGTTGTTTGTCGGTTTGTTTTTAGCAGAGCCGATGTTACGCTTAATGGGCGTTCCGGACGAAACAGGGGCCAGTGTTTTGGAACAAGCCTCTCTCTATGTGCGCATTTACTTTTTGGGGATGCCTTTCTTTTTGGTTTACAATTTCGGTGCCGCTGTTTTACGCGCCAACGGCGACACCCGCCGCCCGCTGATTTTTTTGGCGGTTTCCGGTCTGGTCAACGTTTTTCTCAATCTCATTTTGGTTATTGTGTTTCACTTGGGTGTGGCGGGGGTTGCCATTGCCACCACGGTTTCGCAACTGCTTTCCGCTATTTTACTGGTTCGCTGCTTGTTGCGAGAAAAAAGCTTGATACGTTTGGTGCCATCCCATCTGCGTCTGAACCTCAAAATGGCTCGGGAAATTTTGCGACTCGGCTTACCGTCGGGTATACAAAGTTCTTTGTTTGCCATTTCCAACGTTCTTATCCAATCGTCGGTTAACAGTTTCGGCAGTTTTGCCATGGCAGGCGGCGGCGCCGCCGGCAACATCGAAAGTTTTGCCTACACCGCCATGAACGCTTTTTACCACGCCTCTCTCAATTTTACGGCACAAAATTTTGGCGCCAAAAAAATTGACCGCATGGTACGCTCTTGTCGATATTCGCTGTTGCTGGTCGCCATCATCGGCATTATCATCGGCGGATTACTTGTGCTGTTCTCCGAACCATTGCTCAGAATTTACACCGACAGCCCCGAAGCGATTCGGTACGGTACCATGCGCATAGCGGTTACCGGCATTCCGTATTTCTTCTGCGGTTTAATGGAAGCGATGACCGGCCACATTCGCGGCATGGGCTTTTCCATTATGCCGATGCTTGTTTCACTGGTTGGGGCTTGCGGTTTGCGGATTGTGTGGATTTTCACGGTTTTCAAAGCTTTCCCCTCCTTCTCCGTTTTGTTTTTATCTTACCCTGTCACATGGGCGGTTACCTTTTTTGCACACACCGTCTGTGCCATTATTGTTCGCAAAAAAGTCGTAACAAAACTTGGAGCAATATCAACCGAATAACCTTAAAAAGCGGGCAGAAAGAAAAATCTTTCTGCCCGCTTTGTTAAAACAATTCTCCCACTTGCTCGACGAGTTCGCTCATATCTTTGAGCGCTTTGCCGACGTTTTTTCTAAGCCCGCGTTTTCCGTTTCGCATACAGTGACTGCCCACGGCACCCACCATGCATCCTACCGCCAAACCGATACCCATTCCTTTAACAAATTTCATTCCTCGTGTTGACATGTTCATCTCTCCTCTTTGTTTTTGTCACTAGTGTTTCACCGCAAGACAAAAATTTACAAGGAAAAATTTGTAAAAAAAGAGCCGTCACCGGACGGCTCTTTTCAGCAGTATTATTTTGTTTTCATTTTTTGGGCATACTCGGCGATAAAATCAACGGTTTGTTCATAGCCTAACACACTGGTGTTGATACACAAGTCGTACGAAGAAGCCACGCCCCATTTTTTGCCGGAATAGAAGTTGTAATAGTTGGCACGTTTTTTATCGCTTTTGGTAATGCGCGTTTTGGCTTCTGCCGCCGAAATGCCATCGTATTCCGCCACGCGATGAATACGCTCTTCCAAATCGGCATGCAAAAACACGCGAACCACGTTTTCGTGATTTTCAAGCACGTAATCCGCACACCGTCCCACAATCACGCAGGGGCCTTTTTCTGCCAGAGCGCGAATGGCATCAAACTGCGCTTGGAACACGCGTTGATTTACCGGTTGTGCAAAGTTGACCACACCGGCATCGTTGAGCGAATACACGCCCGTGGACAAGGAATATAACAAACTGTTGGTAGGCTGCTCGTCAAAGTGCGAAACGATTTCTTCGGATAAACCGCTCATTTCGGCGGCATGCAGCAGCAACTCGTTATCGTAAAACGGGATGTTCAACTTAGCCGCTAATTTTTTGCCGATTTCTCTTCCGCCGCTGCCAAATTGGCGGGCAATGGTAATAATCATTACAGTTCCTCCTAAAATCCAAATTAATATCGTGCGAGATAACGTTCAATTTCCCAACGGGTAACTTGCATTTTGTATTCTTCCCATTCCTTGGTTTTATGTAATACGTAACGGGAAAAAATATGTTTACCCAAAGTATCTTTTATCAAGGCATCCTTTTTCATGGCAGACACCGCCTCTTCCAAATCGGCAGGCAACTGTGCAATACCTTTTTCTTCCAATTCTTCTTCCGTCATCTTGTAAAGATTGTTTGTCACCGCTTCGGGCGGCATCAGTTCGCGACGAATACCGTCAAGCCCGGCGGCCAAGCAGACCGCTAACGCCAAATACGGGTTGGCAGACGGGTCAGGGTTGCGCAATTCCAAGCGCGTGGCCATGCCACGGCTGGCAGGAACGCGAACAAGCGGACTGCGATTACTTGCCGACCACGCAATATACACCGGTGCTTCATAACCCGATACCAACCGTTTGTAGGAATTGACAAGCGGATTGGTAATCGCGCTCAAACCGCGCGCATGCTCCAACAAACCGGCAATAAAATGATATGCCGTTTTGCTGAGCCCGCACGGGTCGCTTACATCATAAAACGCGTTTTCGCCGTCTTTCATCAGCGACATATTAATGTGCATACCGCTGCCCTCTTTGCCGTAAACAGGCTTGGGCATAAAGGTGGCATACATGCCGTGCTTGTCGGCAATGGTTTTCACCGCCAATTTAAACGTGGCAATGTTGTCTGCCGCTCTTAACGCATCGGTATACTTAAAATCAATTTCATGTTGTCCGTTGGCATTTTCGTGGTGCGAAGCCTCAATTTCGTACCCCATGTCCTCGAGCGCCAAACAAATCTCGCGGCGGATACTTTCGCCACGGTCGGTTGGGCCAAGTTCAAAATACGCGCCGCGGTCTTTGGTGATGGTGGTGGGATGACCGTCTTCGTCCGTGTTAAACAAGAAAAATTCGCATTCGGGGCCAACGTTAAACGCGGTAAAACCCATTTCTTTGGCTTCTGCCAACACTTTTTTGAGCAAACTGCGCGGGTCACCGGAAAACGGTGTGCCATCGGGTTTGCAAACATCACAAATCAGGCGCGCTTCTTTGCAAGCGGAATCATACCACGGAAAAATCAAAAAACTGTCGTAATCGGGATACAATAACATATCCGATTCCTCAATCCGCACGAACCCTTCAATAGAAGAACCGTCGAACATACATTGGTTGTTCAAAGCTTTTTGTAACTGACTGGCAGTAATCGCAACATTTTTAAACGTGCCGAAAATATCGGTAAATTGCAACCGAATAAATTCTACGTGTTCTTCTTCCACAATGCGGGCAATATCTGCCGCGGTATACTTGCTCATGGGAAACCCTCTTTTCTTTAAACAACCTTAATTTATTGTCATAATTATCGCATTGAAAAGTCCCTTTTGTCAATGCTTTTTTGCATATTCTCGGCATATCTGTCGGATACTATGAAAAAAGGAGGTCGTATGATGCCTAAAAAAGATAAACGCCCCACAAAAATTTATCCGGACAATCGCCAAACTGCTGTATCCCCGCCAAAGACTACAACACCCGCCACAGCACCAACACCGTCGCCAGAACCACCAGTACCACCGCACCGATAACCCAACTGTGCCGCTGGTTTTGTTGCGGCGCGGCCGTCTCGCGCGCGGGAGTTAAATGTGCTTTGCGCAGCACGGTAACCACCGATTTATACAGCAAAACAGTCAGTGCCGCATTCAGTCCGGATTTGAGTGCGTTAAACGGCAAAAAAACGGGAAGCAGCATTTCCACCACCGCCTGGCGCGGCACGCTCATATACAAAGGGGTAATCAACCAGTTCCACAGCACCATTCCACCCGTCATGAGCAGTGCACCGAGGATTAAACCCCAAAGCGCCCCGCGAAGTGTGCGGTTTTTTTGATATATCCACGCCGCCGTACACACAAATAAGCCGGAAGATACTATGTTCATGACCAAACCGATAATACCGGTGGTGCTGATGGTAACCATTTCAACAAGCGACACCACCACCGTCACTAAAAGTGCAGGCAACGGGCCGTACAACATACCGGCAATCGCCAGAATACAGTCTTTTGGCTCGTATTTTAAAAACTGCACCACCGGAATACGAAACAACGCCACCGCCGCATAGGCGAGCGCCGCCATCAAAGCCAACACCACCAGTTGTTTTGTGTCAATTTTTTTTTGCTTGGTCATGTAACATCCTCCTCAAAAAAAGAACCGCCCCACAAGGTTTTCTTGTGGGGCGGTTTATCAGTTCCTAAAACCATCTTCTCGCATCCGGACTGTACCGTCGGCTTTGGAATTTCACCAAATCAGCGCCGTAGCGCTCGCGGGCTTTCACCGCCGGTGGGGAATTTCACCCCGCCCCGAAGATTCTTTCATCATTATAAAAAGATTACATCGTCTTGTCAATACAAAATCCAATTCGCAAACCCAAAATAGACCAAAAGCGATAACACGTCAACAATGGTGGTAATAAACGGGCTTGCCATCACGGCAGGGTCAAACCCGACACGCTTTGCCAACAACGGCAACAATCCGCCCACCGCTTTGGCAATCATCACTGTTGCCAAAAGGGTGGCGGCAATAACCAGTGCTTCTCCGGTACTGACTGCTAAACCCATCAGCAGGCGGTCCACCAGCAGCATTTTCAAGAAGTTTACCGCCGCCAACACCACACCACATAAAAAAGCCACGCGCAGTTCTTTGGAAAGCACCCGAAGCGCATCGCGAAACCGAATGTCCCCCAGCGCCAAACCGCGAATAATCGTAACCGACGCCTGACTGCCGCTGTTACCACCGGTACCCATCAACATGGGAATAAACGCCGTCAGCACCACCGATGCCATCAACGTGCTTTCAAACGCCGTCATCACCACACCGGTAAACGTAGAAGAAAGCATCAGCAGCAAAAGCCACGGAATCCGTTTGCCAAACGTTGCCCACACGCCCGTGCGCAAATATGGCTTGTCAGTCGGGGTGATAGCCGCCATTTTTTCCACCGTTTCGGTGGCTTCTTCTTGCAAAATATCCACCACGTCGTCAACCGTTATCACACCTACCAGACGCTGCTCACTGTCCACCACGGGCAACGCCAACAAATCGTACCGCGCAAACACTTGCGCCACGTTTTCTTGGTCCTCCAACGTAGAAACCGATAACACATGGGTATCCATCAAATCGCCGACACTGTCTTTTTCCCGTGCCAACAACAATTCTTTAACCGAAACAACACCGCGCAACTGCCGTCGGTCGTCGGTAACGTAGCAGGTGTAAATCGCTTCGGTGTCGGGACCGTGTTTGCGAATATATGCAAACGCTTCGGCAACCGTCATCCCCGCTTTCAGGTCAACCAACTCGGTCGCCATCACACTGCCGGCACTGTCTTCGGGATATTGTAACAATTGATTTATCTCGCTGCGCTTTTCGGCAGAAGCCGCACGCAACAATCGTTTTGTTACGCTGGCAGGCATTTCTTCCAACAAATCCGCCACGTCATCGGTATATAAATCTTCCATAATTGCCTTGATTTCGCGTTCGGTAAACGCCTGAATCAAGGTTTCTTGCGTTTCACTTTCCAACTCGGCAAACGCATCGGCAGCCGTTTCTTTGGGCAATAACCGATACGCAAGCGGTTGCTGTTCCTCTTCCAACGCATCCAACAAGGCGGCAATATCCACCGCATTCATTTCCAGCAAGACACCCCGTGCCGCTTGAAACCGACGCTCGTTCAGCAAATCTTTTAGTATTTCTTTTTGCTCTTCCCATGCGTGAATCATACAGCAACCTCCTTTTCTTGAAAATAGAGTTCCCATTCTTTCAAGAGTAACCGTTTCTTTTTGATTGTAGCACACCGCTCTCCTTTTTACAAGAAAAACTCATCAAGCTAAGGGAATCTCCTGTTTTTTTGCGTATTTTTTGTCAAAACGCCTTGCGTTTTTTGCCAAAAAGTAGTATACTAAACACGTTAGAAACGTGTTTTTTTCGGCTTTTGTATCCATAGGAGGGCTCAGTCTTGGCAAGCGATTTACACTGTCACACCAAAATTTCCGACGGCTCATTAGGCATTGAAGAACTTATCGGCATCGCCAAGCGGCGCGGCCTTTCTGCCATATCCGTTACCGACCACGACACCACTGCCGGCGCCACCCGCGCTGTGATTGTCGGCAAACGCCACGACATTCGTGTGATTCATGGGGTGGAGCTTTCCACCATCGATACCGCTCGCGGCAGGCGCGCTCATTTGCTTTGCTATTTGTGCGATTTTCCCGACCGTTTGGAGGGCTTGTGCCATCGCATCGGCGAAAAGCGCCGTGCTGCGGGGCTCGAAATGGTGCGCAAAGTCATGCGGTATTATCCTATCACCTCGGAACTGGTTGTCAAATGTTCTACAGGCAGCAATAACATTTACAAACAACATATCATGCACGCACTGATTGATGCGGGCTATGCCGACTCCTTTTACGGCGACGTTTACCAAAAACTGTTTTCCCGCGACGGCGGTTGTGCCAGGGTGGAGATTGACTACCCCGACACACGCGACGTGCTCGCCGCCATTCACGAAGCGGGCGGCATTGCCGTGCTCGCACATCCCCCCGTTTACCATAGCGAAGAACTGTTAGAAGAACTTGTTGCACTCGGTTTGGACGGTGTGGAAGTTTGGCATCCCAAACACACCGAGGAACAAACCGAAAAATTGTTGCAGTTTGCCAAAGATAACGCCTTGGTCACCACGGGCGGCTCGGATTTTCACGGCATGTACGGCTCAACCATTCGGCCTCTCGGTTCGGTTGCTGTACCCGATGACTGCGCCGATAATTTAATTGCCTACAAAGAACGCAAAGCGCGTGCCGCTCGCACAGGAAAGGGTTAACACCATGGAACACCGCTATCAAACGCGTGGGGTTTGCTCACGCTCCATCACTTTTGAAATCATCGACAACACCGTTCACAACGTGCGCTTTGAAGGCGGTTGTAATGGCAACACCAAAGGCATTGCTGCCTTGGTCGAGGGCATGGACGCCGCCGAGGCAGTTCGCCGTCTTGCGGGCATTCGTTGCGGGTTCAAACCCACCTCTTGTCCCGACCAACTGGCAAAAGCTTTACAAGAAGCCCTTAACAAATAAAACTACGCGGGAATCGAAAATTCGATTCCCGCGTTTTTGATTTATTGCACTTTTCCGTAACACACACCATCTTTTTGACAGTCGATATATACTTTCACGGGTACCCCTTCCTCGGTGGCATTCGAAAGTACCGGCACGTATGTATCGGTATACCCTTCGCGCCGGCCGTTTTCGCAAACGCTTTCCGGTAACACTTCCACCGTTTTGCCCACCAAGGCTTGCGCATACGCATCGCGGCAGCGCTCGCCCATTTCAATCATCAACCGGTTGCGACGGTTTTTTTCGCCTTGCGGCACTTGTCCCCCCACCTTTGCCGCGGGTGTCCCCTCACGCGGGGAATAGGGAAAACAATGAATACGTGAAAACCCAACACTTTCAGCAAAATTAAGCGACTGTTCAAATTCTTCGTTGGTTTCACCGGGGAATCCCACCATAATGTCGGTAGTCAGCGCCGCACACGGGAACGCTTGCCGCAGTTTCTCACACACTTCACGGAATTCGGCGGTGGTATAGTGGCGGTTCATGCGCTTTAACGTAGCATCGCACCCGCTTTGCAAGGCCACGTGGAATTGCGGGCACAATTTTTCGCACGCCGCTAGACGCGCAATGAGCGCATCGGTCAGATGGTCCGGCTCAATCGAGCCCAATCTCACGCGATAAACCCCCTCAACATTGCATACGCATTCCACCGCATCCGCAATACACAATCCGCAATCTTGTCCATATGCGGTCAAGTTAATGCCCACCAACACCACTTCACGGTATCCCTTTTGGGCAAGTTCGCTTACCTCTTTTTTTAAAACCTCTAACGGTTTTGACCGCACCCGTCCGCGAGCATACGGAATAATGCAATATGAGCAAAAGCGATTACACCCGTCTTCAATTTTCACAAACGCGCGCGTGCGCCCCTCAAAATCGTGAATAACAGGCGTGTCATACCGTGTGTCGTGTGGTACCACTTCCACCACGCGCTGACGATTTGTATAAAATCCACGCAGCCGACTCGGCAAGTCGGCACGATTGGCGTTACCCAGTACAATATCCGCTTCGGACAATCCCTTTGCTTGTTCGGGAAACGCTTGCGGCAAACACCCTGTCAGTACCATCACCGCTTGTGGGTGTTGGCGCCGTAAACGGCGCAACAATTTACGCAATTTGCGGTCGCTTTCGCCCGTGACGGTGCAGGAATTGATAACAATGGCAGCTTCGCCGACATCGGCTTGGTTTGCCGACAATTCAAACGTCCCAAACCCCTCGGCTTCCAGCGCTTGGCGCATTGCCCTCGTTTCATATTGATTCACTTTACAACCCATGGTGTAAAAATAGGCGTTCATACCATTCTCCTTAGTAATAAAGGTCTTTTGCATTATACCTTTTTTATGGTTTTCTGTAAAGGGGGCAAAAAAGTAGGCACAGGATTTCCTGTGCCTACTTTGTCTGTTTTGTTATCGGCAAGCCGCCGTAATTTCACACAATTTATCCCACTTGGCTTCAATGTCTTTTGCCAACTGAATTTGCGTGCGCGCCCGTACCAAGTTGTGGTCAGCGCAAGTGGTTTTGAAATACACGTCGCCGTCCAAATAGTCTGCCAAAAAGCGAGAGGCCAGTTCCAACGCCATGATTTTAACACTGTACGGCAACAATTCCACTTCTTTTTCAGTCAGTAATCCGCCGGCACCTTCCAAAAAACCTTTGGTAAACTGCTCGTAAAGCGGCAAACTGATAGAAACTTTCGAAAGGTCACGTTCATCTTCCAGCGCCGTAGAAGCACCGTACCGTACCGCATCGCCAAAATCGAACAACGAAGACCCCGGCATAACGGTATCCAAATCGATCACGCAAATGCCTTTGTTTGTTTCTTCATCAAACAAAATGTTGTTAATTTTGGTATCGTTGTGCGTCACACGATACGGAATTTCACCGGATTCCAACGCTTCAATCAACGTACCGCATTCTTTTTCGTGGTTGAGCAAAAACTCAATTTCCTCCGCCACTTCGGCACGACGGCCGGCTTTGTCTGCTGTTACCGCCTCGCGAAAGGTTTGGAACCGCTTGGGAGTATGGTGGAAATTCGGAATAATTTCTGCCAATGTTTGCGCCGGAAAATCCGAAAGCCAACCTTGGAACTCGCCGAAAGAATGTCCCGCTTCGTAAAATTGTTCGGGGGTTTGCACCATGTTGTATGCCGTTGCGTTGGCAATGTAATCGTATGCGCGCCAAACGTGTTTGGTGCTGGCGGTGTAATAGAAAGGAATGCCGTCCGGCGTGGTTAAAAACGATAATACACGACGAGCATACGTGCCGTCTGCCGCCATCAATTTTTGCTTAATATGTTCGGTGACTTTCAAAATATTACTCATCACCAGTTCCGGTTGTGTAAAGACAAAGGTGTTAATGCGTTGGAAAATGTATTCCCGTTCCTCCTCCGGATGCTTCACCGTTACCAAATACGTGCGGTTAATGTTTCCGGAATGGATTTCTTCTGCCGACAAAATAGGATCCGTAATCCCAAAATGCGAGGCAATTTCCTGAAAATCCATGTCATCCCTCTTTCTTTTCAATGTCCCTATTTGTGAGTATAAACAAAAACGACGAAAAAGTCAACTGTTTCGTCGTTTTTGTAACTTTTGCTGTGTTTTACGAAAGGTTTCCGTTGGAGAGTGCGGAAAGATACGCGTTAATAAACCCGTCCAAATCCCCATCCATGACGGCGCCTATGTTGCCCATTTCGTAACCGGTGCGGTGGTCTTTGGCAAGCGTGTACGGCATGAACACGTACGAACGAATTTGGTTGCCCCACGCAATTTGCGCCTGCACACCTTTGATATCTTCAATGCGGTCCAAATGTTCGCGTTCTTTAATTTCCATCAACTTGGCTTTGAGCATACTCATGGCAGTATCGCGGTTTTGAAACTGACTTCGTTCCGTTTGGCACGCCACCACAATACCGGTGGGGATATGCGTCAGCCGCACCGCCGAAGAAGTTTTATTGATATGCTGACCGCCGGCACCGCTGGAACGGAACACGTCCATTTTAATATCCTCGGGCCGAATGTCAATCTGCACGCTGTCATCCAATTCGGGTAACACTTCCAAAGCGGAAAACGAGGTGTGCCGCCGACCGGCGGCGTCAAACGGAGAAACACGCACCAAACGGTGCACGCCCGCTTCTCCTTTTAAATATCCGTAAGCGTTTTCACCCTCCACTTGAATACAAGCGCTTTTGAGTCCCGCTTCGTCGCCGTCGAGATAATCCAAAATTTTGTAAGAAAACCCGTGTTTTTCCGCCCAGCGGGTATACATACGGTACAGCATTTCCGCCCAGTCCTGCGCTTCGGTACCGCCCGACCCCGCATGGAACGTCAAAATCGCATTTTTGGCATCGTATTCTCCCGTCAGCAATGTAGCAAGACGTTGCGTTTCGGTTTCACTTTCCACATGAGCGACTCCGTCAGCGCATTCCGAAAGAAGCGATAAATCGCCTTCTTCATCTGCCAGTTCAATCAACGTCAGCGTATCGTGGTAATCCGAAACTAATCGCTCATAGCGTTCAATCGCATCTTTGATTTTGGCGGCACGTTGCGTAACTTCTTGGGCTTTTTCCATATTGTCCCAAAAGCCGAGTGCCGCCGCACGCATATCCAATTCCGCCAATTCCTTTTTCATGGCGGCAAGTCCGATAGCGTCCGATAATTTTTCTATTTCAGGCAGGCTGTTTTCCAGCCGTAATCGCAATTCTTCAAATTGAAGCATAGTCCCAATCCTTTCCGTTAGGCTGCCGAGAGTCGGACTCTTTGCGGTTTCGCTCGCCGGCTTTACACGCGCGGGTTTGTGTTCGTTTTTGCAAGGCGACAGCCTTGCGGCAAACTCGCACTTCCCCGCACAAAAAATCCGGCGGCAGAAACTCTGCCGACCTGCAAAAGTGAAAATTTTTGTGTGAGAGAAAGCCGAAAAACGAAGGAATACTAACGTATTTCGAGTTTTGAGGCAAACTATCACCGGAAATTTTCTTTTGCAGGCGTAAAGAGTTCGACTCCCGCCAGCCTATATTATTATATGCCACAAACCGCCGCTTGTAAAGAAAATTTTTTAAAAAAGGCTTGACGAGCATTTTTTTCACTGCTATAATAATACAGCGTTTCTGTACGCAAGTATTCATTCTATCCTTGCCCTTTCCATGGACGAGAGGGCCGAAAGACCAAGAGGAGGTGCAATTATGCCCACAGTAAAAGGTTCCTATGAAGCCGTCTTCATCTTCTCCGTCAAGGCAGAAGAAGAAGCCGTCGCCGCCATGGTCGAAAAATTCAAGACCTTGGTTGAAAAAAATGCCGAAATCGGCGAAGTTGACGAATGGGGTAAACGCCGTTTGGCATACCCGATTAACGACGAGACCGAAGGCTACTACGTGCTGTACAACTTTGTCAGCGCACCCGAATTCCCTGCCGAACTGGAACGTATCAGCAAAATCACCGAAGGTGTGCTGCGTTCTATGGTTGTTCGCAAGGACAAGTAAGGAGGCAAACGTATGAACGTCGTATGCCTTTTGGGTCGCTTAACCGCCACCCCCGAACAAAAAACCACGCAAAACGGTGTTTCGGTAACCAGCTTTTCGGTTGCCGTGGACCGTGCCTATCAACCCAAAGGTGCTGAACGCCAAACCGACTTTATCAACTGTGTCGCCTGGCGTGGCACGGCAGAGTTTATTTGCCGCTATTTCCAAAAAGGTCAACGTATTGCTTTGCAAGGTTCGTTGCAAAGCCGTTCCTACACCGACAAAAACGGTGTCAACCGCACTGTTTTTGAAGTAGTGGTCGATAACGCTTTCTTCGCGGAATCCAAGTCGGGCAGCACGGCTGCTCCCCAAACCGATTCCCAGATTCCCACATACAACGAGGCCGCACCTGCATTTTCCACGGCATCTGCTACGGATTTTGAAGAAATTGTCGGTGCCGACGACCTTCCGTTTTGAGAATCATCAATCTGAAAAAAGGAGGAATTTCTCATGTCCGATAAAATGGAAAAAAATGAAAAGTTTGACCGTCCTCACGGCGGTATGCGCAAAGGCCGCCGCAAAGTTTGCAGCTTTTGTGTCGACCGTGTGGAAAGCATCGACTATAAAGACGTTGCCCGTCTGCGCCGTTTTGTTTCCGAACGCGCCAAAATTCTCCCCCGCCGTGTGACCGGCACTTGTGCTCGTCACCAACGGGAATTGACGGTTGCTATCAAACGCGCTCGTCAAATTGCGTTGATGCCGTTTGTCAACGACTAATTAACGTTTAAAAAGACCGGAAGTTTCGTTAAACTTCCGGTCTTTTTTTATTGTGCATAGAAAGCAGCTTGCAATGCGTCTACCAATCGCGCCAGTTCATGGAACGTTTCAATCGATTCTTCTGTATACGGCGGCAAGGTCGATAATATCGTCAGCACATACGGTTGCTTGGCATACACTATCGCGGCATCGTGATACGCTTGGTTACCTTGTTCACCATATTTGTGCGCCACCGTGTATTGCGGGAATGCCGCGGGCAACTGGCGGGTTTCTTCCGTTCCCGTCAACCACGATTTTAACAACAGCGCTTCCTCACTGCCGGTTTCAATGTACTTTGCAATATCCTCAAAATACAATCCTGCATGCCGTGCCGACAAATAGCCAAACCGCGGGCGGGGGAACGTCAGTTTCAAGCTAAGCTCCACACCAATCGACTGGGCGTATTGCATAAACCCCTCAAACCCAAACCGTTCGTTGAGCATATAATACGCCGTGTTGTCGCTGTACCGAATAGCATATTCCATCAACTCGCCCACCGTAAACTCGGTACCCAGCGGCGAATCGTCCACTTTACCCGAACCACCTTGTTTGCTGTTGCTTTTAAGTTTTTCGGTACGGTCCGCACCCGACGCCAACAAATATTTCACGTATGGGGCTTTAATCACACTCGCGGTTTGATAATCCGCGTCCGCGCGGTATTCCACCGTGTACCCTGTCTTTAAATCCTTATAATATAAGGAGATGTTTGTTCCCTGTTGACGGCACAATCCGGAAATACGGGCAATCAATTCCGCATCTGCCGCTTTGCCGTCGGGACAGTTCACCAAAATATCGGTTGCCGCCTCGGCTTTTTGCGTGGTGGTCGGCACACGCGTAGTCGTCGTGGTAGGAATAGTCGTCGTAGTCGGCACGGTTGTAGTAGTTTGCTCTTTGTCACCGCCGCGCCCGCAACCGGTACATAACAGTGCGGCGCACAAGACTAAGCACCCTATGCGGCACCACATCGTTTTCGCTTTTTTCGTCTGTTTTGCTTCTGCTCTTTTCAAAAACAACCAACTCCTCCACGTGTTTCTTGTTTGTTTTTTTTACAAATTTTTCTCTCGGAAAAACTTTTTTTGCTCTCTTTTTTCAAAAATGAAAAAAAGTTATAAAAAAAGCTGCCAATTTCCAAAAAAACATTGACAACGGCAGACAAATCATGTATTATAGTATACTGCACTATCGTGGGTACCCACGCGAACACCGAATATAGTGTACCACAATTCGCTTCAAAATGCAAGTGTTTTTTTGCAAAAGCGAACAAGCGGTTCTCACGGTTTTACGAACTGTTTCTCCGCTGCTTTCGGGCAGCAAGGCAAATTACAAAAATAGGAGTGATGGAAGCCGATGGTTAATATCAAACCGGTACAGTTAGGCAAAACAACGCGTATGAGCTTTTCCAAAATCAACGAGGTTTTGGACATGCCCAACCTCATTGAAATTCAAAAAAATTCCTACCAATGGTTTTTGGAGGAAGGCTTAAAGGATGTCTTCAACGACACTACCGCCATCACGGACTATTCGGGTAATCTTTCGTTGGAATTTTTGGATTACCGTTTGGACGAAACACCCAAATACACGGTGGAGGAATGCAAAGAACGCGACGTCACCTACGCGGCGCCTTTGCGTGTTCGCGCCCGTTTAATCAACAAAGAAACCGGCGAAATCAAAGAATCCGAAGTTTTCATGGGTGATTTCCCGTTAATGACCGAAAGCGGCACCTTTGTTATCAACGGTGCCGAACGTGTCATTGTTTCGCAATTGGTGCGCTCCCCCGGCGTGTACTATGGTTTAAGTTACGACGGAACGGGTAAAAAACTGTTCTCGTCCACCGTCATTCCCAACCGCGGTGCTTGGTTGGAATACGAAACGGACTCTTCCGACGTGTTCTATGTCCGCATCGACAAAAACCGCAAACTCCCCATCACGGTGTTTGCTCGCGCTCTCGGTTTGGGCTCGGATGCCGAATTGCTCGACTTCTTCGGCGAAGACGAACGCATTTTGGCAACCATGGAAAAAGACATTACCAAAAACACCGAGGAAGCGTTGCTCGAAGTGTATCGCAAATTGCGTCCCGGTGAACCGCTTACGCTGGAAAACTCGCAACAGCATTTGGAAAACTTGTTCTTTGACCCCCGCCGTTACGATTTGTCCCGCGTCGGCCGCTATAAATACAATAAAAAGCTCGGCATTTCCAACCGCCTGGCAGGCTGCCGTTTGAGCCGTCCGGTGGTCAACCCCGCCACGGGTGAACTCATGGCGGAAGCCGGTGAACTTGTTCGCCGCGACATGGCCATGGCTATGGAAAATGCCGGTGTTACCGTTGCCTACGTCACCGTGGAAGAACACGGCGAAACGCGTGAAGTAAAAATCATTTCCAACGGCATGGTAGATATCACCAATTTCATCAGCGAATCCGTATACGAAGCGGTCAAAAAAGTCATCAACGAACGCGTTCGTTTCTCGGTGCTGCAAGAAATTTTGGAAGCAGCCGAAAACGACGAAGCATTGATTGAAGCCTTGCTCGCCCGCGCCGCGGATTTGATTCCCAACCACATTATTGTGGATGACATTTTGGCATCTATCAACTACGTTAACTGCTTGGGCCACGACATTGGCACCACAGACGATATTGACCACTTGGGCAACCGCCGCATTCGTTCGGTGGGCGAATTGTTGCAAAACCAATTCCGCATCGGCTTTTCGCGTATGGAACGCGTGATTCGCGAACGCATGACCTTGCAAGCACAAGATTTGGAAACGGTCACTCCCCAAGCACTCATCAACATCCGTCCGGTGGTTGCCGCCATCAAAGAATTCTTTGGTTCTTCGCCGCTTTCGCAGTTTATGGACCAAAACAACCCCTTGGCAGAACTCACCCACAAACGCCGCTTGTCCGCTTTGGGCCCCGGTGGTTTGTCGCGTGACCGCGCCGGATTTGAAGTGCGTGACGTGCATTACAGCCACTATGGCCGTATGTGCCCGATTGAAACGCCCGAAGGTCCCAACATCGGTTTGATTTCGTATTTGGCGACCTTTGCCCGCATCAACCAATACGGCTTTATTGAAGCGCCGTTCCGCCGTGTGGACAAAGAAACCGGCATCGTCACTGACGAAGTGGTATATATGCCCGCCGACATGGAAGACGATTTCATCGTCGCCCAAGCCAACGAACCGCTTGACGAGCAAGGCCGCTTTGCCCGTAACCGCGTCAACGCGCGTTTCCGCAGCGAGTTTTTGGAAATCGAAAGCGATAAGATTGACTACATGGACGTTTCGCCGAAAATGGTTGTTTCGGTGGCAACTGCCATGATTCCGTTCTTGGAAAATGACGACGCCAACCGTGCGTTGATGGGTTCCAACATGCAACGTCAAGCCGTTCCGCTGCTCAAAACCGAATCTCCCGTGGTCGGTACCGGTATGGAATACAAAGCCGGTGTTGACTCGGGCGTGTGCGTGCTTGCCAAAGCCGCGGGTACCGTCACTTTCGTTTCGGCGGACCGTGTGTGTGTGCGCCGCGACGATACCGGCGAAATCGATACGTATCAATTAATAAAATTCTCACGTTCCAACCAAGGCACCTGCATTAACCAACGCCCCGTGGTGGAACTGGGTCAACATTTGGCAGAACACGACGTCATTGCCGATGGCCCCGCCACCTGCAACGGTGAAATTGCGTTGGGCAAAAACGCACTGATTGGCTTTATGACATGGGAAGGCTACAACTACGAAGACGCCGTCTTGATCAACGAAAAAATCGTGCGCGACGATGTCTTTACTTCCATTCATATCGAAGAATACGAAATTGAATCCCGCGACACCAAATTAGGGCCGGAAGAAATCACCCGCGACATTCCCAACGTGGGCGACGACGCGCTCAAAGATTTGGACGAACGCGGCATCATCCGCATTGGCGCAGAAGTTCGCTCCGGCGACATCTTGGTGGGCAAAGTCACCCCGAAGGGCGAAACCGAACTCACTGCCGAAGAACGCTTGTTGCGCGCCATCTTCGGTGAAAAAGCGCGCGAAGTCCGCGACACTTCGCTTCGCGTACCGCATGGCGAATACGGTATCATCGTCGACGTCAAAGTGTTCACCCGCGAAAACTGTGATGAACTCAGCCCCGGCGTGAACATGGTCGTTCGCTGCTACATTGCTCAAAAACGCAAAATCAGCGTGGGCGATAAAATGGCGGGCCGCCACGGTAACAAAGGTGTTGTTTCCCGTATTCTCCCCAGTGAAGACATGCCGTTCTTGCCGGATGGCACCCCGCTGGACATCGTGCTTAACCCCTTGGGCGTTCCGTCACGTATGAACATCGGTCAGGTGCTGGAAGTGCACTTGGGTTATGCCGCCAAAGCGCTTGGTATCAACGTCATGACCCCGATTTTTGACGGCGCTCACGAAAGCGATATTCAAGAAATGCTTGAGCAAGCGGGCAAAAACCCCAACGGCAAAACCATTTTGTACGATGGTCGTACCGGTGAACAATTCGACAATCCGGTTACCGTCGGTTACATGTATTACCTCAAATTACACCATCTGGTTGACGATAAGATTCACGCTCGCTCCACCGGTCCGTACTCGCTGGTTACGCAACAACCGCTCGGCGGTAAAGCACAATTCGGCGGTCAACGTTTTGGTGAAATGGAAGTGTGGGCACTGGAAGCCTACGGTGCCGCCTACACCTTGCAAGAAATCTTGACCGTCAAATCCGACGACGTAGTCGGCCGTGTCAAAACGTACGAAGCCATCGTCAAAGGTCAAAACGTGCCCAAATCCGGTGTTCCGGAATCCTTTAAGGTTCTTGTTAAGGAATTGCAATCTCTTGGCTTAGACATCAAGGTGCTCAACGCCGATAAAGAAGAAATTGACTTAAAACAAACCTTCGAGGAAGATGAAGAACTCACCATGGTCGCCGTTGACCCCGCTGATGACGAAGCGTTCAGCACCGTCACTGACGAAAGCGAACTTTCCGGCTACGCCGTGGAAGAGGCAGAAACGGACGATTACTTTGGTGTTGATTTGTTTGGCTCTGATGATGAGGAATCGTACGACGATTCCGACGAAATATAAGAAAGGGGGCAGAACGTTATGATGGACTTTAATGTATTTGACTCAATTAAAATCGGTCTTGCATCCCCCGAACAAATCCGCGAATGGTCGTACGGCGAGGTGAAAAAGCCGGAAACCATCAATTACCGCACCTTAAAACCGGAACGCGACGGTTTGTTCTGCGAACGCATTTTCGGGCCCACCAAGGACTGGGAATGCCACTGCGGAAAATACAAACGCATCCGTTTCAAAGGTAAAATCTGCGACCGTTGCGGCGTGGAAGTCACCCGTGCCAAAGTGCGTCGTGAACGCATGGGCCACATTGAACTGGCGGCCCCTGTTTCGCACATTTGGTATTTCAAAGGTATTCCCTCCCGCATCGGCTTATTGCTCGACGTGTCGCCCCGCTTGTTGGAACAAGTGCTGTACTTTGCTTCCTACATTGTCACCGACCCCGGCGACACCCCCTTACAAACCAAGCAAGTCTTGAACGAAAAAGACTACCGCGACATGCGCGAAAAATACGAAGACGATTTCGATGCCGGCATGGGTGCCGAATACGTCAAAAAACTGCTTGCAGATATCGACCTTGAAAAACTCTCAAGCGAGCTCAAGGAAGAATTGGAAGGTGCCAGCGGTCAAAAACGCGCCCGTTTGTTAAAACGCTTGGAAGTGGTGGAATCTTTCCGTTTGTCGGGCAACCGCCCCGAATGGATGATTTTAGATGTTATTCCGGTCATTCCGCCGGACATCCGCCCCATGGTTCAATTGGACGGCGGCCGTTTTGCCACCTCCGACTTAAACGACTTGTATCGCCGCGTCATCAACCGTAACAACCGTTTAAAACGCTTGTTGGAACTCGGCGCACCCGATATCATCGTTCGCAATGAAAAACGTATGTTGCAAGAAGCGGTTGACGCTCTTATCGACAACGGCCGCCGCGGCCGTCCTGTCACGGGCCCCAACAACCGTTCGCTCAAGTCGCTTTCCGACATGCTCAAAGGTAAACAAGGTCGTTTCCGTCAAAATCTGCTCGGTAAACGTGTTGACTACTCGGGCCGTTCGGTTATCGTTGTCGGTCCCGAACTCAAAATGTATCAATGCGGTTTGCCCAAGGAAATGGCGCTCGAATTGTTTAAACCCTTTGTCATGAAACGCTTGGTGGAAACAGGCGCCGCCGGCAACATCAAAACCGCACGCAAGATGGTTGACCGCGTCCGACCCGAAGTGTGGGATGCGCTGGAAATCGTCATTAAAGACCATCCGGTCATGCTCAACCGTGCTCCTACGTTGCACCGCTTGGGTATTCAAGCGTTCGAACCGGTGCTGGTCGAAGGCCGAGCCATCAAACTGCATCCGCTGGTTTGTACCGCTTTCAACGCCGACTTCGACGGTGACCAAATGGCCGTTCACGTACCGTTGTCTGCCGAAGCACAAGCCGAAGCTCGCTTTTTGATGCTCGCTGCCGGCAACTTGCTCAAACCGTCCGACGGACGTCCCGTGGCAGTACCCACGCAAGACATGGTCTTGGGTTCTTATTACCTCACGGTGGAAAAACCGGGTGCATTGGGCGAAGGCAAGGTGTTCCGCGACGTGAACGAAGCGTTAATGGCCTACGGTTGCAACGCCGTGTCCTTGCACGCTAAAATCCGTGTGCGCCGCACCATGACCATCCGCGGTGAAGAACAATCCCGTTTGGTAGAAACCACCGTCGGCCGCATTATCTTTAACCAACCCATCCCGCAAGATTTGGGGTTGGTGGAACGCAAAACCGACGACGATATGTTCCAATATGAAGTCAACGGTATTGTCAAGAAAAAACAATTATCGCAAATTATTGACAAATGTATCAAAGTTCACGGTCCCGCCCGCACTTCCGAAGTGCTGGATGCCATCAAAGCCCAAGGTTACAAATATTCCACCCGCGGCGCTTTGACCGTGGCGGTTGTCGATGCTTCTATCCCGCCGGAGAAAAAGCAATTAATCGCCGAAGCGGAAGAAAAGGTCGAACAAGTCACCGAATTGTATAACCAAGGTTTGCTTTCCAACGAGGAACGCTATCAAGAAGTTATCAAAACGTGGAACACTACCACCGACAAAGTAACCGACGCTTTGAAAGATAATCTCGATCCGTTCAACCCCATCCACATGATGGCGGATTCCGGCGCTCGTGGTTCCATGAGTCAGATTCGTCAGCTCGCCGGTATGCGTGGCTTGATTGCCAACACCTCCGGCCGTACCATCGAAGTTCCGATTCGTGCCAACTACCGTGAAGGTTTGAACATTTTGGAATACTTCATTTCGTCCCGTGGTGCTCGTAAAGGTTTGGCCGATACCGCATTGCGTACCGCCGACTCGGGTTATTTGACCCGCCGTTTGGTCGACGTTGCACAAGACGTCATCATCCGCGAACACGATTGCGGCACCACCGAAGGTATCGAAGTGCGCGACATCAAAGACGGCAAAGAAATGATTGAGCCGTTAACCGAGCGTTTGGTCGGCCGTTATTTAACGGAAGATTTCTATCATCCGCTCACCGGCGAACTCGTCTTCCCGTGCACCAAAATGATGACCGATGCCGACGCCAAACACATTGATTCCGTGTTGCGTGAAGCCGCTACCGACAAAGAAACCGGCGAAGTGGACGAAACCAAAGTTCACATCAAAGTTCGTTCCGTGCTCGCTTGTAAAGCCGGTCAAGGCGTTTGCGCCAAATGCTACGGCTCCAACTTGGCAACGGTTGACCCTGTCACGGTGGGTGAAGCCGTTGGTATCATCGCCGCTCAATCCATTGGTGAACCCGGTACCCAGCTTACCATGCGTACTTTCCACACCGGTGGTGTTGCTTCGGCAGAAGATATCACCCAAGGTTTGCCGCGTGTTGAAGAATTGTTCGAAAGCCGCAAACCGAAATCCCTTGCCATCATCTCCGAAATCGACGGTGTGGTGCGTTTGGGTGAAGAAAAGAAAAAACGTGTCATTTACGTCACATCGCAAGATGCCGAAAACGTTGATGAACGCAGCTATCCGATTCCCTTCAACTTCCGCATTCGTGTGCACGACGGCGACGTTGTCAAAAAAGGCGACCGCTTAACCGAAGGTTCTGTTAACCCGCACGACGTTTTGGCGGTTTGCGGCGTAGAAGCGGTGCAAAACTACCTCATTCAAGAAGTACAACGCACCTACCGCATGCAAGGTGTTGATATCAACGACAAACACGTGGAAGTCATTGTCCGTCAAATGATGCGCAAGGTCAAGGTTGACGAAGCCGGCGACACCTACTTGCTCGCAGGCGCCATGATTGACCGCAGCCAATTCGACGAAGAAAACGCTCGTGTACGTGCCCGCATCGACGCAGGAGAAATCCACCTCAAAGAAGCGACTTGCTCGCCGGTGCTGCTTGGTATTACCAAAGCATCGCTCGCAACCGACTCCTTCTTGTCGGCGGCCTCCTTCCAAGAAACCACGCGCGTGTTGACCGACGCCGCCATCAAAGGCAAAGTCGACCCGCTGCTCGGTCTCAAAGAAAACGTCATCATCGGTAAACTCATCCCCGCCGGTACCGGTATGCCGGTATACAACAACGTGGATGTTGTCAACACCCACGCTTCCAGCAACGACCCGTATGTTGCAGCACTGCGCAGCATGCTCGACGATGCCGAACCGGAAGCCGAGGCGGAAGAACTCGCCGAAGAAGAATAACCCACAAACAAAAACTCTACGGCAACAGACGTAAAGTTGCTAAGAACAGCAAAAAAGATGCACGAATTTTCGTGCATCTTTTTCTTTTGTCGTCTGGTATATCAAATTCTACGTGTTAGAAAAACCTAAAACCTTATCATACTCTAATAATTCTTTTACATTGCTTTATAGCGTAATCAAGGGCGATTTTGGTGCCGCTTTTACGTGTGGTTGGGGCATTAGCTTCATCGTAGTAGACAATGCAATAATGGCTGTTATCTATCATCTCATAGTTACGCTCGACATAAGATGCTCTGCCTGAGTTCAATATCTTTTCGGGGTAATAGGTATCTTCATAGTTTTCAAGCAAGTAGTTTTTATAATGCTCGCTTATATAAGGATATTCTGCCCGTACATAAACTCGTTTTATGTGCGGGTACTTTTCTTTTATTTCGGTTACGACTTCCAAACACAGGCTATTAAAACGACTCTTACTCCCAAAAAGAAACGTGTCAACTTGTTTCTTAACAATCAAATTTTCAATTATCTCAGTAAGTTTTGCTTTTCGTTCCGCGGTTTCGTTTATCGTTCTGTGACCGAAAAAGCAACAGGTTTTTTCTTTCATCACATTCTCCTTGAAATATAGTAGATATACAGTATATCTGTTTTTAACATTATAACACATAATACGTCTAAAATAAATATACAATATATTTATTTTGAGGTGAAGTTATGGCTGTCAAGAGTGTGTCAATAAGAATCGAAGAAGAAATGTTGAATAAAATCGCACACATTGCTGATTACGAAGGTAGAAGTGTTAACAGTCAAGTGCTTGTTTTAATAAGAGAAAATATTAAAGCTTTTGAAGATGTCAATGGCGCTATTGATGGCAATATTACTCCTGCATCAAACGTAAAACCGACTCGAAAGTAACAAAAACTCTCTGCTGAAATTTGTTCAGCAGAGAGTTTTTGTTGTATTTGGTTCGCTTTTCTTAGCGCCCTCTCGCAGTAGGACTTTTTGTTATTCTGCGTCGTTTGGTTCAGTAAAAATGTTTTCCATTACTTGCAACACTTCGCGCAAGGTTTCCAATGAAGTAAGTCCCGCTTTGGTTTTGACTGCCAGATACGGTTTGCTCCCCGCGCTAATCATCACTCGGCCTTTCAGCGCCGTCGATAACTGTGCGCCAAGCTGTAAATCCAACGTGCGTTGATACAAAAGCAACGTGTCTCCGTTTTGCTTAATTTCATAAATACCCGCATTGGCGGCCATATTACGAAGCAATGCCACTTCCACCAAGCCCTGTACTGCCTCGGGCGGTTCGCCAAAACGGTCAATCAACTCGTCGTATACATCGAGCGAATCTTCCTCGGTGCGAATATCCGCAATCCGCCTATAAATATCCAACCGCTGCGAATTGGCGGCAATATAACTTTCGGGAATGTGTGCCGACACCGGCAAATCAATCAAACATTCCGCTTCGCGGCGCCCTTTGTTAATACCCTTTTCTTCGCTGACCGCCTCTTCCAGCAATTTTAGGTACAAATCATACCCCACGGCTTCCATGTGCCCATGTTGTTGCGCCCCCAACAAGTTGCCCGCGCCGCGAATTTCCATGTCGCGCATCGCGATGCGAAAACCTGCGCCAAATTCGGTAAACTCCCGAATCGCTTCCAACCGTTTTGCCGCCACCTCGGTCAACACTTTTCCGCGCACAAACGTCAAATACGCAAACGCGCGCCGCGAAGACCGTCCCACGCGACCGCGCAGTTGGTGCAACTGCGACAAGCCAAAACGGTCAGCATTTTCAATAATCAATGTGTTCACGTTGGAAACGTCCACACCCGTTTCAATAATGGTGGTACATACCAACACGTCGATTTCGTGGTCCATCACCCCACGCCAAATCTCCGCCATTTCGTCTTCCGACATTTTGCCGTGCGCAAACGCCACCCGCGCTTCGGGAATACGCATCTGCACACCTGCCGCGCACCGTTCAATCGTCTCAATTTGATTGTGGATATAATACACCTGTCCACCACGGCGCAATTCCTTGCGAATCGCCTCGGTCAGCAACGCGTTATCGTGTTCCAACACATACGTTTGCACAGGGCGGCGGTCTTGCGGCGCTTCTTCAATAATCGACATATCCCGAATCCCGCTCATCGCCATGTTCAGTGTACGCGGAATCGGTGTGGCCGATAACGTCAGCACGTCCACGTGGGGCGCCAACTCTTTAATCCGTTCTTTTTGCGAAACACCAAACCGTTGTTCCTCGTCCACAATGAACAACCCCAAATCGCGAAAACGCACGTCTTTGGATAACATACGGTG
>JAZNKF010000017.1:0-7290 GCA_045578425.1 Acutalibacteraceae bacterium | reverse complement strand
AAGAAATTACGGGTTGTGTGTTCGTTCTTTCTTTCACATTGTTTAATTTTCAAGGTCCTTTTTGCTACCCGCTTTTCGCGGACAGCTTTGCTATCATACCACTCCTTTTTCCCTTTGTCAACACTTTTTTTAGGGTTTTTTATGATTTTTTTCATTTTGTTGGTTTTGCCTCTAAAATCACTCCCGAAAGCGCCTTTAAATAGAGATTTTGACTGTCAAAATTCGCCTCTCCGGCTAAGATTTCCCAACCTTCTGGGCGTAACGGTATGGTTTTGCTTTCTTTTGTCGGATTCACAGCGCAACAAATCACGTTTCCTTTTGTACGCCGCTCAAACATCACTACACGATTATCCTTATATAAACATCGGAACTTACCTTCGCGCAACGCCTCACACTGTGCTCGCACAGCGCCTAACCGCTCAAACCACAAAACCAACTCACCTTCGTCCTCTTGCCACGGAAAACATCCGCGATTAAGAGGGTCTTTGTACCCTTCCATTCCCCGCTCATCGCCGTAATAAAGGCACGGCACTCCCGGCAACGTGTATTGTAATAACGAAGCAAGCTTCATCTGCTTCATACCATAATCCCGTTGTTCGGCAGTCAAGGTTGTTTTTGCTTGCCAATCCCGTCCTCGTCCGCAGCTCGGTTCTCCAGCCAACAGAGTAATAGCACGCTCCGTATCGTGTGTTCCCAAAGAGTTCATCAAAAGCCGAACCGTCTGCGGCGGATAGTTTTCCAAAATGTTTTCCACCGAATTGAAAAAATCCGTTGCTTCTCCGCCGCGCAGATAATCCAAAATAGCCCCACGAAACGGATAGTTCATCACACTGTCCAGTTCTTTACCCAACAAAAACCGCCGATGCTCGCCGTAACTGTATTTGTTGCTGGCATCCTCCCACACTTCACCAATAACGATTGCTTCGGCATCGCTTTGCTTTACCGCCGTTCGCAACTGTTCCAAAAACGCATCCGGTAATTCGTCGGCAACATCCAAACGCCAACCGGCAGCACCGGCAGTTATCCACTTTCGAACAACGCCCTCTTTCCCCAAAATATAGTCCACAAACGATGGACTTAATTCGTCCACTTCCGGCAAGGTCTCAAACCCCCACCATGAAGCATACGCTGTCGGCCAATTTGAAAAACGATACCACGAAGAAAAGGGTGCTTGCTGTGACTGATAAGCACCAATCACATCATAGCGCCCGTGTTTGTTAAAATACACGCTATCCGCGCCCGTATGACTGAACACTCCATCCAAAATCACACGCATTCCCATTTCTTTTGCTTTCTTTGCCAGTTCTTCAAAATCTTTTTGCGTTCCCAACAACGGGTCAATGCGCCCGTAATGCGCCGTGTCATAACGGTGATTGGAATGCGCCTCAAAAATGGGGTTAAGATATAAGCACGTCACCCCCAAGCGTTTAAGATACGATAACTTCTCTTGTATTCCCCGCAAATTGCCGCCAAAGAAATCGTTGTTGCGTACCACCCCACTGTTATCCGGTCGCCATTCCGGCTGTCCTCCCCAGTCTTTCCGCAAAACACGGTCGGTTGGCATTTTTTGTGTCAAAATTTCCGCTTTGGCAAATCGGTCGGGAAAAATTTGATACATCACCCCACCCGCCAACCAATTCGGCGTGGTAAATTCTTTGTCATAACACGTCAGTTGCCACTCGTCCCCCTCGTTTTCCAAAACAGCTGCCGTCGCATCGGCGTTACGCACTAAAAACCGTCGTCCTTTTTTGGTGTCAATCACAAAGCGGTACCAATACACACCCATTTCTGTCGGCGTATAATGACACTCCCACCACTCGTTGCCCGTTCCGTCTTCTCCCGCCCAAAACATACCATCCCACCGAGCAGGCTCACCCCCGATATGGTGAACAAAAAACGCTGCGGAACACCCCCATTCCCTGGGAAGACAAATGCGAAAAGCCACTTTTGTTCCTTGGGGTACTGCGCCAATCGGATTTCTATACGTTTCGTTGCGAGAAAAAAACAACATCATATTAGACACCTTTCTTAAATTAAAATGGTTGTACTTTCTATTGTTTTTAGGTATAATAAAACTATACACACAAAAAAGGGGGATTCCCATGAAAATATTATGTGTTTGTACCGGTAATATATGCCGTAGCCCTATGTTGGAAGAATTGTTGCGTCAAGAACTTAGCAAGCGCGGCATAGCAGACCATACCGTTTCCAGCGCCGGCACCGGCACGTACGACGGCGCCCCCGCCTCCGAGCACGCCGTCACCGCCATGAAAGAATTGGGATTTGACATCACCGCACACCGCTCCCGTCAACTCACTTCCGAAATCGTACAAAGCACGGATGCTTTTGTTGCACTTTCTCCCGAACACGGTGTTACCTTGGCTTTTCAATATGGTGTTGACCCCGAAAAAATTTTGATTGTCGGTGCCGGCATCCCCGACCCCTACGGCAGAAACTTGGCAACGTATCGCACATGTCTGTCCTTGCTGGTAGAAGCCATGCCTCAACTGATTGACGATTTGGGGGCATTATGAACATAACGGTCGTTTCGATGAACGCTTCTCACGTTACGGCGCTCGCACAGTTGGAAGCACTGTGTTTTGCCGAACCGTGGAGCGAAACCTCTTTAAAAGAAGAACTCAATAATCCTTGTTCCCGCTTTTTAACCGCACTGATTGATTCACGCGTGGTGGGTTACCTCGGGTGCCATCACATTGCCGACGAAGGCTTTATCGCCAACGTTGCTGTGTTCCCGTCCGAACGCCGTCACGGCGTTGCTCATGCGTTATTGCGCCGTGCTATCGAGCAAGGTGCGGGGCTTTCCCGCCTCACGCTGGAAGTACGCCAATCCAACACCGCCGCCGTTTCACTGTACGAATCTCTCGGTTTTACAAAAGACGGCGTTCGTCCCCGCTTTTATACACACCCTACCGAAGATGCCTGTATTTACAGTTATTATTATCCCAAATCGGAGTGATAAACCCATGAACATTTTGGCCTTTGAATCCTCTTGTGACGAAACCGCCGTAGCGGTAGTGCAAGATGGCCGCATTGCCTTGTCCAACTGCATTGCCTCACAAGTGGAGGAACACAAATTGTACGGCGGCGTTGTCCCCGAAATTGCCAGCCGCCGCCACACCGAAGCCATCAGCGGTCTCACCAAGGCCGCGCTGGAACAAGCAGGTATGACCCTTTCGCAAATCGACGCGGTAGCCGTCACCTACGCACCGGGCTTAATCGGCGCTTTGTTGGTTGGTGTCAATTTTGCCAAAAGTCTGGCATCCGCTGCGGGTTTGCCACTCATTCCCGTGCACCACTTGCGTTCGCACATTGCCGCTAATTATTTGGCACATCCCGACCTAAAACCGCCGTTTTTGTGCTTGGTTGTTTCGGGCGGTCACAGCCACATTGTGCGCGTAGAAGACTATACCCACTTCACCGTCTACGGTCGCACCCGCGATGACGCCGCCGGCGAATGTTTCGACAAAGCTGCCCGCGCCATGGGCTTGCCGTACCCCGGCGGTGTTCACTTGGACCGCTTGGCGCAAACCGGCAATCCTCACGCCTTCTCCTTACCCCGTCCGCAAATCGAAGGCTGCCCTCACGATTTCAGTTTTTCGGGGCTCAAAACTGCGGTTATCAACTTATTGCACACCGCCGAACAACGCGGTCAGACGGTGAACATCGCCGACCTTGCCGCTTCCTTTCAACATACGGTCTGCGATATTCTCTCTTCTCATGTTTTAGACATTGTTTCCCAAACGGGTGACGATACCGTTGTTCTTGCCGGCGGCGTTTCCGCCAACTCCGGTTTGCGCAGCCGCATGGAAGAGGTTTGCCGTCAAAACAACCTCAAACTCTACTACCCCCCGCTTTCGCTGTGCGGTGATAACGCCGCCATGGTCGGGGCACAAGCGTATTACGAGTATTTGGCAGGTCACGTTGCCGACGATTCTTTGAACGCGTATGCCACTTTACCTATCGAAGAGTAACCTTTTTGTGTTTAAAACGCCGCCTTAAAAGAGGTGGCGTTTTCTTTTTTTTGTCTTTTCTGCCAATTTTTTAATCTTTTTATAATTTGTTATTGAATTCACAATCTTTTTTGGGTATAATGTTAATTAGTGGAAATTATGGTTTTTTCTGCTTGAAAGGAGAGTTTAATACAATGAAAAACGCTTTGACAACCAATCCTTCTGTCCTCCAATGGATTCAAGAAAAGGTTGAACTGACCCAACCCGATAATATCCTTTGGATTGACGGTTCCGAAGAACAACTCGAAGCTTTGCGTGCCGAAGGTTGCAGCACCGGCGAACTGCAAAAACTAAACGAAGAAAAATTGCCCGGTTGCTACCTTCACTTGTCTGCGCTCAACGACGTGGCACGTGTGGAAGGCCGCACCTTTATCTGCTCGGAAAAAGAAGAAGATGCCGGCCCCACCAACCACTGGATGGCCCCCGCCGAAGCCTATTCTTTGCTCTATAACATTGCGCGCGGCGCGTACAAAGGCCGCACTATGTATATCATCCCCTACTCCATGGGCCCTGTCGGCTCTCCCTTTGCCAAATACGGCATTGAACTGACCGACTCTATCTACGTAGTACTCAGCATGGCTATCATGACTCGCATGGGCAAAGAAGTGTACGAAGCCTTGGGCAACAGCAACGACTGGGTTCGCGGCTTGCACTGCAAATGCGATATTGATGAAGAAAAACGCTATATCTGCCACTTCCCGCAAGATAACACTATCATCTCGGTTAACTCCGGTTACGGCGGCAACGTGTTGCTCGGTAAAAAATGCTTTGCTTTGCGCATTGCTTCCAACTTAGGTCGCCAAGAAGGCTGGTTGGCAGAACACATGCTCATCCTCGGTTTGGAAAATCCGCAAGGCGAAACCACCTATATTGCTGCCGCTTTCCCGTCGGCTTGCGGTAAAACCAACTTGGCCATGCTGATTCCGCCGGAAATCTACCGCGAAAAAGGCTACAAAGTCTGGTGCGTGGGCGACGATATCGCCTGGATGCGCATCGGTGCCGACGGTCGTTTGTGGGCATGCAACCCCGAAAACGGCTTCTTTGGCGTTGCCCCCGGCACCAACATGAAATCCAACCCCAACGCGTTGATTTCCACCCAAAAGAACACCATTTTCACCAACGTTGTGCATAACTTGGACGATAACACGGTGTGGTGGGAAAGCATGGATAAGAACCCGCCCAAAAACGCCGAAAACTGGAAAGGCGAAAAATGGGATTGCACCGACGGCTCCAAAGGTGCTCATCCGAACTCCCGCTTCACCGCTCCTGCCAAAAACTGCCCCTGCGTTTCTTCGGAATTTGATTCCCCCGCAGGCGTGCCGATTTCGGCAATCGTGTTCGGCGGCCGTCGTGCCAAAACCGCTCCGCTGGTTTACCAATCCCGCGACTGGAATCACGGTGTGTTTGTCGGCTCCATCATGGCATCCGAAACCACCGCTGCCGCCACCGGCGCTGTCGGTGTTGTCCGTCGTGACCCCATGGCCATGTTGCCGTTCTGCGGTTATCACATGGGCGACTACTTTGCTCACTGGATTGAAATGGGCAAAAAGCTCGGCGATAAAGCTCCCAAAATCTTCAACGTCAACTGGTTCCGAACCGACGACGAAGGCAACTTCATTTGGCCCGGTTTTGGTGATAACCTGCGCGTGTTGGAATGGATTGTCAGCCGCTGCGAAGGCAAAGCCGACGCCAAAGAAACCGCTATCGGTTACGTTCCGTTCGCCAAGGATATCAACTTAAACGGCTTGAAAGATTTCGATATCGAAACGCTCAAAACCATTTTGGAAGTCGACAAAGATTTGTGGCGCGCCGAAATCGACGGCATCACCGAATTCTATGCCAAGTTTGGTGACAAACTCCCCGCTACTTTGCAAGCCGAATTCGAAACCCTCAAAAACAACTTAAAATAAGTTGACAAAAATTTTAAGCGGACATCCCTCTCGGATGCCCGCTTTTTTGTATGCGAAAACCGCCCCGCCGTAGCCACGGCGGGGCGGTTCGCTTTATATTGGGAAAATAATAGAATTTTTATACCACTACACCATTTTTAACGGTGTAGTATTTGCCGGAGTAAAGAACTTTGCTGTTTTGCGTAAAGTCCACGGCTCCGTTTTCGACGTAATACCATTTTCCATCGCTATGTTGCACTAAGGTGGTATCAAATATCACCTTGCCACCGACTAGGTGATACCATTTCCCGCCATAGTAGAACAAACCACTTTGCGTAAAGTCTACCGCACCACCTTCAACGTAGTACCAGTTGCCGTCACCGTGTAGCACTAAGGTGGTATCGAATATCACTTTACCACCGACCAGGTGCCACCACTTTCCGTCATAATAGAACAAACCCTTTTGCGTAAAGTCGACAGCACCGCCTTCTACATAGTACCAGTTTTTATCGGTATGCAGCACTAAGGTGGTATCAAAAATAACTTTACCCTTTACCAGGTGCCACCACTTTCCGTCGTAGTTGAACAAACCATTTTGCGTAAAGTCGACAGCACCGCCTTCGACATAGTACCAGTTTTTATCCGTATGCAATACTAAGGTGGTATCAAAAATAACTTTGCCCTTTACCAGGTGCCACCACTTGCCGTCGTAATTGAATAAACCATTTTGCGTAAAGTCGACGGCACCGCCTTCGACATAATACCAGTTTTTGTCGGTGTGCAAAACTAAGGTGGTATCGAATATGACTTTACCATTCACAAGGTGCCACCACTTGCCGTCGTAATTGAATAAACCATTTTGCGTAAAATCGACAGCACCGTTTTCCACGTAGTACCAGTTACCATCGCCATGTAGCACCAAGGTGGTATCGAAAACCACTTTACCACCAACCAGGTGATACCATTTACCACCATAATAGAACAGGCCGTTTTTGGTAAAGTCAACCACACCGTTTTCTACATAGTACCAGTTGCCGTCGCCGTGTAACACCAAGGTGGTGTATTGTCTAATAGCATTAAATGTTGCAATGTAAATTTTATTTCCGTTACACGCCACTACACTGCTATCCCAACCGGCAAACGTGTATATATATTCTTCGTCTTCAGACTTAGTCGGAGTACTAGGCACTATAACAGTATCACCATAGTGATACGTCTTGCTTGACAATACCGTACCGTCATAATTCTTGAATACTACGGTATAGTCGATATAGGTAGGTGTATAGGTCGCGGTGTAGGTTGCATCACCAACGCAGTTAACCACGGTCTTATCCCAGCCTGCAAAAGTATAGGTATAAATGTTGTCCGCC
>JAZNKF010000016.1:0-45447 GCA_045578425.1 Acutalibacteraceae bacterium | reverse complement strand
CATTGCGGGTCGCGGCTCATTCTCAGCACCAACGGGCGCTACCGTAAACGTACCAACGGTACGCTGGATATGACCAAGCGCATTCGGTATATCTGTTACGGCAAGACACGCAAGCAGACCGAATGCGACGGGCAGACCGGTTATACCCTGCACATTCTGGACGATGTTGTGGATACCATCCTCAAGGACATTTTCGCTAAGATGAAAGGTGTTTCCAAAAGCGAGGTTATCAGCGCGAAATATTCGAATGAGCTGGAACTGCGCAAGGCGCGGCTGATTATGCTGAATGCCGATTACGGCAAGGCGGACGACAATCTCACCTTGCTCAAATCTGAGGTGGTAAAAGCCATTCGGGGCGAGAGTTCCTTTTCCACCGAGATGCTGTCGGAACTCATTGCGGAAGCGGAGGGCGAATGTGCGCGGCTGCGCGAGCAATGCGACGATGCCAAACGCGAGGTGAAAGACACCGAAAACCTTCTCCGTCAGCTCAGCGACAATTTCGACGAACTCATTTCTTGGGCAGAGCTTTATGAGGAGGCCTCCTTGGAGAAAAAGAAGATGGTGGTGAATGCGCTGATCAACCGCATTGGGGTTTCGAGGGATTATAAAGTGAAGATTGATTTTAACTTTGACTTTGAGCAGTTTACAAACGGCTTAGACCGCGCGGCGTAAAAGAGCAAACCAGGCGGAGAGTCAAATACTCTCCGCCTGGTATATGCTTTTTCAATCTAATATTTAAATGAATATATTTTTTCTTTTACCGCAAATATAATGGTGTAATTTATCGAGTATAGAACCGTTTCTTCAAAAGATACCAGCAAAAGTATAGATAATATACTTTCCCCTCCAAGAAAAAATAGTGCTGTTAGGGCTATTATTATATTTTCGACACAGAGAAGTATTATTTCAGCAAAGATGATTTTATCCTCATCTTTAACAATGCATCGTTTTTTGTACAGATAAATTGAACCCACTAAAAAAACGATAGAAACAAAAATCATACATATTTCTTTTGAAACCGAAACCAAGAATAGCAGACACAGTTTAATAAATGGCATCCAAGTACTATCGCTTTCAAAACCTACAACAGAATCAAATAGTGCTATAACAAAATATATTGCTGCGCAGATCCCCGTAATTGTATCTTTAATGTTAGCCGGAATATCTAGTAAATGCGCGTTAAAAAATAGCGATACTGCAACCATAAACAGAATCGTGATAGTAACTTTTTTGCTTGCGGTTTCTCTTGAATATTCCCATCTTCCGCTAGACGTGAAATAAACTCGAGCTAAAAAACCAAGGAATATACTAATGGTTAACGCTTTCATTCTGTCCAATCAATGAACAACTCAATATGTCCGCAATCTTTACATACCAAAGAATCTGTTGGGGTGATCACTCTTTGGCCTGTGACGCCATAATATTTTTGTTCGGGATAATTCATACTGACTCTTGTGTTGACCTTAAGCTTATCAACATTCTGACTTCCGCAACGAATACAAGTATCATATTTAATCATATTTCTTACTCCTACAAAATAAACTGATGCTTTTGAGTATACTGTCAATGATATTATACCACAGAGATCCATACTTTTCAACGCATACAAAAAATACCCACTCGATTTGAGCGGGCAAAAAAAATAAAACTTGACGAACCAGATGGTGGAGATAAGCGGGATCGAACCGCTGACCTCTTGAATGCCATTCAAGCGCTCTCCCAGCTGAGCTATACCCCCATATTGGGGTTCGTCAAGTTTTTATTTATGAAATTATGTGGTGGGGTTCAACTTCCCGTGCATCGCGCTCCCAGCTGAGCTATACCCCCATATTGCATCTGCAACGTCATTTACTTTACCATATTTTATTTTTATTGTCAACCCTTTTTTATTCTCCAAAAATATTTTTTCAAAAAAATAAAAAAATTTTAAAAAACCTCTTGACAATATTTCAAAAAACGTTATAATGAATTTGTAATCATTACAAATTTGTATCGGTTACAAAAGGAGGAGCGCTATGACACCGCAGAAAATGACCGAAACGCTCCGCCAGAAAGGCATCTGTCCCACGGCACAGCGGATGGCGGTTTATGAGTATTTGCTCACCCACCGCACACATCCCACGGCGGATACGTTGTACCAAGCCTTGGTCAAAGAAAACCCTTCGTTTTCCCGCACCACGGTTTACAACACGGTACACGTGCTTGCCAAAGCCGGCCTCATTCGTGTGATTACGATTGACGCAGAGGAACAACGTTTTGATGCTTTTGTGGAGGACCATGGGCATTTCCGGTGCGCACAATGCGGGAAGTTGTTTGATTTTTCGCTATCTGCCGATACGGCAAGTGAATTAACGTCCGACGGTTTTGTAGTTAAAACCTCCGACGTGTATGCCACCGGCATCTGCCCCACCTGTCAAACCCCATCTTAAAAAACAATTTGTAGGAGGAATTTTATTATGAAAAAGTATGTTTGTTTAGTTTGCGGCTATGTTCACAACGGTGATGAGGCACCGGCAAAATGCCCCATCTGCAACGCCGATGCATCCAAGTTTAAAGAAAGCGCGCCCGCGCCGGCAGCCGAAGTTGCCAACGGCCCCCGCACTTGGGCAGACGAACATCGCGTGGGCATTGCCCAAGGCGTAGACGCCGAAGTAGTACAAATGTTGCGCGACAACTTTAACGGTGAATGTTCGGAAGTCGGCATGTATTTGGCAATGGCTCGCGTGGCTCATCGTGAAGGATATCCGGAAATCGGTTTGTACTGGGAAAAAGCGGCTTATGAAGAAGCCGAGCACGCTGCCAAATTTGCGGAACTGTTGGGCGAAGTTGTCACCGACAGCACCAAAAAGAATTTGGCTATGCGCGTAGATGCCGAATGCGGCGCCACCGAAGGTAAAATGGTCTTGGCTCGCAAAGCCAAAGAACTCGGCTATGATGCTATCCATGACACCGTCCACGAAATGGCAAAAGACGAGGCTCGTCACGGCAAAGCTTTTGAAGGACTCCTCAACAGATACTTCAAATAAGCAACTTTCTTTGGGAGTCGCAAAACGGCTCCCCTTTTTTATCTTATGGTACAAGGAGGTTTTTATATGTTAAACGAAAAAGTAATCGCCCTACTTAACGACCAAATCAACAAAGAATTTTACAGTGCCTATCTGTATTTAGACATTGCCAATTATTATATTGACAACGATTTAGACGGTTTTGGCAACTGGTACACCATTCAAGCACAAGAAGAACGCGACCACGCGTTGTTATTCTTGCGTTATTTGCAAAGCAATGGCGTAAAAGTGACTTTGGAGGCTATTGACAAACCTGCCGAAGTCTTTGAAAAGCACCTGGACCCGCTGCTTGCCGGTGCAAAACACGAGCGCTACGTTACGTCGCTCATTCACAACATCTACGAAGCCGCCTATGACGTAAAAGATTTCCGCACCATGCAATTCTTAGACTGGTTTGTTAAAGAACAGTTGGAAGAAGAGGAAAATGCGGATAAATTGGTGAATAAATATCAACTGTTTGGTGACGACCCCAAGAGTTTGTACTTGTTAGACCAAGAATTGGCCGCACGTGTATACACTGCACCCAGCCTTGTTTTATAAGTTAAAGCCAAGAAAGCACGGATTTTATCCGTGCTTTCTTGGCTTTAAATAAATCATTTGTAAAATTTGGTGAAAATATTGCCTTGTTTCGCTTTTTGTGGTATAAATTGAAAAAAAGGCACTTTATCCTGTTGACAAAAAAGGAGTGGCTTTACATGGAATACAATAAACCGTATGCACATATTCGTGGTTTTAATCTGCACGGCGACTGGTGCAGCACCGGTCTGACAGAATGGTTGAACTTTGACCCGGAACATTACCGTTTTATGGTTAAAAAAGGGCAAGAAAAATTCCCGGGCATGAACACTATCCGCATTTGGTTTTCTTTGGATGCCTATTTAGCCGATAAAACGCGTTATTTGAGCGCCATTAAGGAAGCAGTTGATATTTTGACCGAAACAGGGCTTTGGATTATCCCCACCTACTTTAACGGTTGGTTTGGTGTCCCCTCTTTTGGTGGGTTTGTTCCCGCAAGTCTTACCGACCAATTTATGCCAATTTACAAAAAATTTATTCAAGATTCGGTAAAGGCTATTGCTCATACGCAAAACATTTTGATGCACGATATTTCCAACGAACCGTATAATTTGGTTATGGGTCGTGGCAACGCGGCCGGTTATGAAAAGGTTACAAACTTTTTAAAAGAAATGATTTTTGCCGTTCGCGAGATTGATAACAGAAAAATCACCGTCGGCACACAAAGTTTTCCGAACAAAGGTAACCCCTCCATTTGCGATGTTGCCCTGTTGGCACCGTACGTTGACGTGTTTAGTTTGCATCCATACAACGAGCAACATTTGTCACCGGAAGAATTTGACACAGCCTTCAAAGCTCGCATTGATGCCGTGGAATCTTTTGGGAAACCGTATATCATCACCGAATGCATTTGGGGCACCCCCACCGCAGAAACGCGCAAATACTTCCTCGAAACGGAACTTGCCACTTACAACAAATATGGCGTTGGCTATTTAGTCCACGCACTTTGCACCTCTCCTGTGGCAGATTTACATCCCGTGGATACCTATGGCACCGGCAAAGGTTTATACATGGGCTTTTTGGATGAAAACTTCGAAATTCGCCCCTATCACGATTTGTTTAACCAATACGCATAAAAGAAAAACCCGAGGGCACGGAACTTTCGTTCCGCGCCCTCGGGTTTATTTATTTTTTGAGTCCCAGTTTTTCTGCCGATTCGTCGCGCATTTTGTATTTGAGGATTTTGCAACACATAGCCTCCACTTGTCAGGGGAGGTGATAAAATTAATTGAAACATCTGTTGAGCAACCCTTCAAATAATAAAGCATTGTAAAAGTAACAAGGATATGCTATCATTTAGGTGACTTATCTTTTGTTTTGGGGTGATTTCATGGAACGCATTTTGCACAACAAGAGAAAACGCATTGTTGTCGTTTGCTTTTCCGTATTTAACACAATCATGCTGTTTTCTCATTTTGGGCCTCTTCTTGTGGTTCTTTTTCAAAACTTCGAATACACCGCAGACTATCTGTTTGTCTACCTTATGCCGCTCATTCCACCGATTCTTGCGCTTGTGTTTTTTCTTACCTACAAGAAAGAATATCGCTTGAAACGCTGGTTATTACCCCTTGCCTTTGGGATAGCTGCTCTTCGTTCTTGTATTTCTCTTTCATCAATCTTTTCCATTCTCCCGTTACTCATTTATCGCCCCAAACATATCTTGCTGTTTGTGTGTCCGTTTTTAATGGTTGTCGCACTTATACTTGCGGCTATAGGCACACTTTCTTTCAAATACATTTACTTGCTACAAGTTGGTGCGCTCGGCTGTGCAATAATATCCCTTGCCACCGTTATCGTTAATTTTGTCCTCGTCGGTGGTTTTGCATATTTACAAAGTGTTCCAACCGATATTTCTCCGATAAATATAGGAGCACTGTTGTTGGTGTTATCAGACATACTGTTTTATATGAGCTTTTACATTTTGACCACCGGCAAAGAACTTTGGGGGTAATTTTGTGAGAAAACTAAAAAAATATATTTACCCGCTTGTTTTTTCTTTTGGGTTCATTGCTTTTTGGGTAGCACTTGTAAAAATAATCAATGTCACTTCCACTGGGGAGGGCTATGGCGGTCTTGGTTTAGCAATGTTAATTCTATTTGCTTGGCTTATAGTTGCACTACCAATTTATTGCATAAGATATAGCAAAATAATTGTTGACGAGAAATTAAAGTCTTTATTTTGCGCTTACAATTTTCTGTTAATTATAGTGGCTCATGTTTTGCCTTTTAATTTGCAAGGCGAAACAAGAATTGTTATCTACTTTATACTTTGGGTGTTGTTTTGGAGTGTATTTCCGTTATTTTGGCGACTAATTTCTCGTAAACACGAAGAAAATGACACGGAAAACGAAACTTGAATTTGGGGTGACAACAAAAGTTGGATTTTTGAAAATTCAATAGCAAAGCCCTTTATTCAAGCGGTTTTCGGAGGTAGTTTCAAGACGAGCCTCCTCGACACGGCAAAACATTCGAGGGACTTTAAACCGCTATTTCAAACAAGCGAAAAACCGTATAATAAAAGGTGTATGGGAGTTTTTAAACCGCCCCAATTTGTGCTGTCCGCACAAATTGGGGCGGTTTACTTTCGTTCCGTGCCTGTTTTTTGTGTTTTTATTTTTTGAGTCCCAGTTTTTCTGCCGATTCGTCGCGCATTTTGTATTTGAGGATTTTACCCGCAGCGTTCATCGGGAATTCGTCGACAAAAAGGAAGTATTTGGGGACTTTGTGGCGCGCAATGGAGGCGTTGCCAAATTCGCGCATTTCCGCTTCGTCGGCGGTGGTTCCCTTGTGAAGAATGATCCACGCGCAACATTCCTCACCGTATTTTTCGTCGGGGACACCCACCACTTGCACGTCGCGCACCTTGGGGTTGGTCAAATAGAATTCCTCGATTTCGCGGGGATACAGGTTTTCACCGCCGCGGATAATCATATCTTTTAAGCGACCGGTCACCTTGTAGTAACCGTCGGGGGTACGCATACAAATATCCCCTGAATGGAGCCATCCGTCGGCATCAATCGCTTGTGCGGTGGCTTCGGGCATTTTGTAATACCCTTTCATGATATTGAAACCACGGGCAACAAATTCGCCGCTTTCGCCGTCGGGAAGTTCATCACCCGTTTCGGGGTCGATGATTTTACACTCCACGCCGGGAAACGCACTGCCCACTGTTTCGACACGGTGGTCGAGGTCTTCATTCACCTCACCCATGGTACAACCGGGGGAAGCTTCCGTTTGACCGTAAACCGAGATGATTTCGCGCATGTTCATTTCCACACTCGCGCGGCGCATCAAATCCGCCGGACAGTTGGCGCCCGCCATAATCCCTGTGCGCATATACGAAAAATCGGTTTTGGCAAAATCGGGATGATTAAACATAGCAATGAACATGGTAGGAACACCATTAAAGCAAGTGATGCGTTCGTCGTTGACACAAGCCAGCGAGGATTTGGGCGAAAAATACGGAATCGGACACAACGTGCCACCGTGCGTCATCATAGAAGTCATGGAAAGAACCATGCCGAAACAATGGAACATCGGTACTTGAATCATCATGCGGTCGGCGGTGGACAAGTCCATTCTGTCACCGATAACCTTGCCGTTGTTGACGATGTTACGGTGCGTCAGCATAACCCCTTTGGGGAATCCCGTGGTACCCGACGTATACTGCATATTACACACGTCGTCGGGTTTGACGAGCGAAGCACGGCGGCGCACTTCTTCACGCGGGACGAGCGAAGAACGGGAAAGCATTTGTTCCCATGTGAGACACCCGTCCATGGAAAAGCCAACGGTTACCACGTTGCGCAAAAACGGCAAGTTCTTGGAATACAGTGGCTTGCCCGGTTGAAGAGTTTTCAGTTCGGGGCACAGTTCTTCGATAATCTCTTTGTAGTTAATATCTTTGCAATCCTCAATCATTACCAACGTGTGGGTATCGGATTGGCGAAGCAGATATTCAATTTCGTGAATTTTATAGGCGGTATTCACTGTCACCAGTACCGCACCGATTTTGGTAGTTGCCCAAAACGTGACAAACCATTGCGGAACATTGGTCGCCCACACCGCCACGTGGTCTCCCGCTTTAACACCCAACGAGATAAGCGCCGCCGCACATTCGTCCACGTCACGGCGGAATTGCTCATACGTGCGGGTATAATCCAGCGTGGGGTATTTAAAGGCATATTGGTCGGGATAGGTTTCTGCCATCGTATCCAGCACTTGCGAAAACGTGGCTTCGACAACGTCGTATTTTTTCCAAACAAAGGTGCCGGTTTTGGCACGGTTATAGTAGGCGTGGTCAAAGGTCCTTTTTTCGCGGTTAAGTGCGGAGATATAGTTGGTAAAATGGGTAAGAACAATATCGGCATCGCAAATTTCTTCGTTCCACGCGGCGCAAATGTATCCTTCGTAATTCAGCGAAGAAAGGGCGCCCAGCAATTTTTCCACGTCCAAATCGCCTTCGCCAATCAAAACGGTTTTACCGTCTTTGATATCCCCCAAGCGCACATATTTGATATAAGCACCCAGATTTTTGATGGTGGTTTCCGCTGTTTCGCCTGCGGCAAAATACGTGCCGCGAACGTTCCACGAAGCGCCGATAGCCGCCGAGGCAAAATGGTTAATGATGCCCAAAACGTTTTCGGTGTTAGCAAGGTAACCCACCGTTTCGAACAACAAGTTAACGTCTTTCGCTTCGGCTTGCTTGATGGCGACAACCAGTTTTTCATCCAACGTATCAAGCAAAACTTCTTGTTCCAAACGAACAATTACGTTCTCGACACCCGCCGTTGCCGCCATATCTACGTATTTTTGGACAAGTTCTGCCGTTGTTTCCTCGTTTTCCAACGGTTGGGGCATGCGCAAAGCACAAACGGAAAGGTTGCGATTAACTAATTTCCGTTTGGCTTCCGCCAAACGGTCACGCCGCAAAATACTGTCGTGATGGGAACCCCGTTCTTTGACAGCGTCGTATATCTCAAAGCCCTCAAAACCGTAATCATAGGCATAACGACAAATGTCAAGAAAAGAAGCGCGATTGACATTTTTGGTCGAAAATGCAATTTTCATGTTATGCCTCCTCAAATACGATTTTGTTCAGCGCATTAATATACGCGCGTATACTTGCCGCCACAATATCGGTAGAAGTACCGTTGCCGGAATATAATTTGCCGTTGTTGCGCAACCTCACCAAAGCGGAACCCAAGGCTTCTTTACCCTCGGTAACGGATTGTACTTGGAAATCATCCAGTTCGTAGTGATGGCCGACACATTGTTCAATAGCGCGAAAAGCGGAATCAATCGGTCCATCACCGTTGCTGACACCGCAGATGATTTCATCGTTGCATTTTAAGGTCACTTGAGACATGGAACTGGCAACGTTACTGCTGGTGGTGGTATAGCTTTCAAAATGATAGGTAGACGGTGCTTGCATGGCGGAACTCGCAATCACCGCTTCCAATTCTTTGGCACCCACAGTGCTTTTTTTGTCGCAGACTTGCATGAGTGTTTTATACACGTTGCCGATATCGGAATCCGAAAGTTCGTAACCCAACAAAGCAGCGGCCGCAGCCACTTGCCCCACGGTGGAATCGGTATCCAACAAGATTTTGTTTTTTTCGCTCACGGTATCTTGCGATTCATACGCATCATGACGAATGTTCGATACCATATCCTCGATAGAGGCATGAATTTTGGTGTTGTTTAGTTTGATTTCGGCATCAATTTGTGCACCGCAGGTGTTGACCGCATCCGAAATTTCGCCCGTGAGTAACGCATTTTTGCCAGCCATTGCACATTTAAGACCATCGGCACCGTTTTTAACAGCAGCAAACGCGGCAGCCACTGCCATGTTGATACGGTCGGAAACTTGAACGTAAACGGGAACGGTTACCGCCTCTTTTACTTTTGCTACCAAAACCGCGATGTCATCGGGAGTGGAAACGCCCGCATCGTCGCAGAGGGTGATGATGTTCGCACCATTTGCCGCGGCTTCTTTTGCCGCAGCAATCAAGAAATCTTCGTCGGCACGGGTGGCATCCAACGCCGAAAACTCCACATCACTGCAAAGGGCTTTTGCCGTTTTGACAAGTTCGGCAATTTTTTGGAGCATTTTTTCTTGCTTTACATGATAGGTATATTCCATTTGAATGGTAGATACCGGCACTTCAATTTGCAAACGAGAATTTTTTGCCTCTTTCACACATTCCCAAGCGACGGCAACATCTTCGGCAGTAAACCCAACAGGAATCGCCACCACCGCGTTTTGCACGTTTTGCGAAATGGTTTTGTAAATAATGGTATCTTCGCGAACGGATTTTACCGCCGGTAATTCCACCGCATCTACACCAATGGTGTCTGCACAGTTGGCAACTGCAGATTTTTCACGGAACAGCAACGATACCGCCCTATCCTCCGAAAGTTTTTTGAGCGTAATGTCGGTAATGTTGATTTTTTTCATATTGAAAACTCCTTTCAAAGGCATTCGTTTTGAGAAAAAATAAACCCGTCTCAAAACGTTTCCTTGCTTTGAGACGGGTGTAAACAAACAGTTTCACTCGCGGTACCACTCAAATTGCAGACACAAAGTCCACCACTCTTCGAAGTCAAATAACTTCTATGCACTGACGTAGCCAACACGGGGCGCCCTACACACGATTGCTTCAAGCTCCCGGCTCGGAAGCGAGAGGACAAGGATACTTCACACACTGATTCACACCAACCATCAGTTCTCTGGACTGCTTTTCTCCGTGACCATTCTTCGTCACAGCCTTTATAAATGTATTTTTTTATATTCTACTCTCCAAAAACAAGACTGTCAAGAGTTTTTTGAATTTTTGTTGTGCAATACGCTTGGATAAAATAAAAACGGCGTGAAAATTCACGCCGTTTTTATGCTTAATAGAATTCAAGCAACAATTTCGAAGTTACAATGCGAATTAAACTCACTTTGAGCTGCCCATCAAGACAGGTATCGACGATATCGTTTTTATTTTCGTTTATATAATCCATTGTAACCGTGACATCGTCAAACTGTGAAAGAATCTCGTGGGCTTCTTTACACATCGCAAACAAAGAACTTCCGTTGGTCATGGTAATATCCGACTTGCTCTCAATCAAAGCTATTGCTTTTTCGATCCAATCATCGGCAAACCCCACTGAGTTTATAGCAACGCCTAAATAGGCACCGCCCTTGTTGCTGTTTTGTGTTGCTGTTTTAAGCTGTGATTCGGCATATTCAATGTACGTGTCCAACTGCTTGGCTTCCGAATACGACCACTTTGTATTATCCTTAGTTGTCGTAGTTGCTGCCAAGGTGCTTGTTGTTGTCGTAGTTGCTGCCAAGGTGGTTGTTGTCGTAGTTGCCGGGTTCGGTTTGTTTTCTTTCACTTCTACTCTGGCGGTGCCTTCCGGTAGATAAAAATCATCAAAATAGACCATCCCGATTGAACTAGCATCAAGTTGTCCTACATACATTACTTGCCTGGTATCTATAATACTGCCCGACATATTATAAAAAACCATTTGTGTGGCAAAAGAATTGTAACCCCCGCCATAGTAGTTTTTAGCCGCATATGTTAAAAACATTTTATTCTCATGTACATTATAACTCTTAACTTCAACCGCATTGCCATATCCATTATCATCATAACAAATTTCGGGGATATCAAACTTAACATTTGAAGTACCATGATTCTTAGAAACTTTATACTCGATATTTTTGGTTCCACTATTAATCAAAACATTTTTTGTACCTTCGGGAATGTAAAAATCATCCACATAGTTGTTGCCAATTGCCGTCCCAATGTTTGTTGCATACATCACTTGACGCACATCGATGATGTTGTCATTGGCATCGTAAAAAACTGCATCGGTTGCAAAATTGTCATAACCATCACCGTTGTGCTCCAAAATTTTGAAAGTGATAAACATTTTATCCTTGTTGATATCAATTTTTACGATCTCTGCGCTATTGCGATAACCTTTGTTATCGTAATTTATTTTTTGGTACGATACATTGATTTCTTGATTGTCTTCTATATTTTGCGTTGTAGTCACTTTTTTGGTAGTCGTCGGCTTCGACGTTGTGGTCGTTACCTTTTTAGTGGTAGTCGTTACTTTTTTGGTAGTGGTTGTTTTCTTTTTGGTGGTGGTTGTTTTCTTTTTGGTGGTGGTTGCTTTCTTTTTGGTGGTTGTGGTAGGGGCTTCGGTCGTGGTCACCACGGTAGTGGGAGTCTCCGTCGTCGTTGCCACCGTAGTGGTAGTTGTCTCCACATTCACAACCGGCGCGTCTTGCGGTTTTTCGCCGCAACCTGCCAGCAAAACTGCCGACAAAAGCGCTGCTGTGAATACACCTTTGTAGATCTTCATTTTTTCTACCTCCTTGGTTTTATAATTCCGTTTCGGAATTATTTTTTATTATAATTCTAATATGGAATTATGTCAACCCCTTTTTCATATACTTTTAAGAAAGGACGATTGATAGGAGGCGGTTTTGGATGAAGCTGCGAACAAAGGAGTACGGCACGGCAAACGTGGTGGGACAAACCGTGGAGCGACTGCGAAAAGAAAAAAGAATCAAGCAAAAGGATTTTATTGCCAAAATGCAAACGGCGGGGTTGGATATCAACCCCACCAGTTATTCCAAATTAGAAGGGCAGTTGCGCTTGGCAACCGACAAAGAAGTATTTGTGATTGCCAAAATATTGGGTGTGCCGATGGAAGCGTTGTTTGTCGATTTTGAAAACGGATAATCTTGTCTATACAGCAAAGCCGCCCTTGCCCGAACATTTGGGCAAGGGCGGCTATTCTTTTTTGTGTAATTTAGGCGTAACAAACGGGTTCAATTTTTCCGTTTTGGGCAGAACGTTCAATTGCGTTCATGACAAACACGGCAGCAAACAAATCTTCATACGATTCTTGCATTTCGCCGCCGTCGAGTAAGTCGACAAAGTCTTTAAACTCTTGGTAAAAGCACGTTCCCAGTTGCGAAAGCGGCACTTGACCGCCTTGACTGCCGGAAACCGAGAAACGAGCAGCATAGTATTCGGCGCTGCCTTCTTCGGTATACAAACCAATCACGTTAAAGTCATCGTAATGGAACACTACGGTTTGAGCACCTTGTTTATCCACACTGACTTGCACAGAGTTCGGGTGACGACCAAACACTTCCATAACCATTTCCACCATATGCTGAGCATAGTAGTAGAAACCACCGTATTGCGGGTCGGTTTGCAACGGAGCGCGTACCAAACCGCTAACGGTACGGCCGGCAGTTTGTTCCGCTTGAGCTTGTTTGACTTCCTGCACCGTCGGTGCAAAACGCAAACAAGAACCGCCGGTGGCCTTGATGTTGTTTTGTTGCAAGAACGATTTAAATTCGGCAGCGTCTTTCTCGTTAATCATTAAAGGCTTGTCGAGGAACAACGGCACGCCTGCTGCCAAATACGGTTTGACATATTCATAGTGTCTGTCCCCATGACGAGCGGTAACGATAACACCGTCAACTTGTCCGACAAGTTCGTCGTAGCTTTTCAGTGCGGGAACGCCAAGGTCTTCTTGCAGTTTTTGAGCGGTTTCGGGCTCGTCACTGTATACGCCCACCACTTCGACGTGAGAAAACTCTTCGTTTTGCTTGGTGTAATTTATAAATATGTTGGCATGGCTGTTTTCGCAACCGAGAATAACAACTTTCTTCTTCATAAGATTTTCCTCACATCCACCTTAATATTTTACCGGCATCGGATTTTGAGCGTGAGCCGTTTCGATGACGCTAATGGTTTGTGCCGCCATTTCTGGCGTAACAATCAACGGTTTTCCTTCGGCAATGGCATAGTACAATTGCTTGTAAAAATCTGCAGAAGCAATGGAAAACGCGGCCGGAGGGAAGGAACCTTCCTCTTCGTGCGTGATAAAATCTTCATTGCAATAGATGGGGTTGTGGTTTTCGTCTTCCAAGAAAGTTTCGTGCACCGGTTGTTCAGGGTTTTCGCCGGGGATGGCGTATTTCATTTTGTAAGCAAACGGTGTGCATTGCAAGGTGCCGTTCGTACCCATAACCTTTAAGTTATAGGGCGAATACGCATCGTTTTGGCTGATTTCAATGTCCACAAACGGTTTGCCGTGCGCATCCAAAATAATTTTGGAAAAGTCATCCGCGTCACCGCTGGAGATGACCAAATCCAATTTGCTGTATGCCACGCGAATATTCGGGTCAAAATCCATAAAGCCGAGTGCCAAACCAATCGGGTGAGGACCAGTATTGTAAAGGTTACCCGCACAACGTTTTTGCAACGCTTGCCAGTCCCAACGTCTGCTAAATCCGTTATAGCGCAACTTGACTTCCTTGATTTCGCCAAGTTTGCCGGAAGCAATCACCTCTTTGGCAAAAGGATAAAACGGATTGAAGAACGTTTGTTGGAACACCGCTAACACAACACCTTTTTCTTTGGCAAGTCGAATTAAATCATCACATTCGTAACGCGTGCGTGCAAACGGTTTTTCCACCAACACGTTGAATCCGTGTTCCAACAAATCTTTGGTGATGGAATAGTGCATGTCCGAATAAGTGGAATTGACGACAACATCAAGATCATCCCTGTCAAACAAATCGCGGTAATCCGCAAACACGGCACAACCGGGATACTCATTGAGTGCCCGTTCACGACGAAAATCGTCGGCATCCACAACGTATTTTACATTGTAAAACACATTATCTTGGCTGCGATAGTACACGCCGTGAATGTCTTTTCCGCTTCGTCCTTGCCCGATAATGGCCAAATTTAATTTTTCCATAGTACTGCCCCTCCCAGTTGAAAAATACGGTGTTGCAAACGACGATTCTTTTTACTGCAACTATCCCGCTAATGCTATTATATATTTCATAAAACGATAAGTATATAGCGTTTTGTGTTATACAAATTGCATTTTCTATAATTTCTTTGTAAAATCCGCCTTTTACGTGGGCTTTATTCGCGCGATAGCGCTTTATTTTAAGTATATTTGTTTGACTTTGCCATACACTAATGATAAAATTAAAACAAATAATTAACACAAGGAGGATTTTGGTATGAAAAAGTATATTTGCCCTTGCGGGTATGAATACGACCCCGCTGTCGGCGACCCGGATAACGGCGTAGCACCGGGTACTGCGTGGGAAGATGTTCCCGAAGATTGGGTTTGCCCCGTTTGCGGATTGGGCAAAGACGTATTTGAAGAAGCGTAAAAAAAAAGCAGAAAGGCTCACGCCTTTCTGCTTTTTCATTTTACCGGATAGCCGGCGGCGCGAATAGCTGCTTTTGACAAAACCTCTACCGCGTCCACCGTATTTTCAAGCGAAATGCCGTATCGCGCAAATCCCAGCGGTAATTCGCTGCAACCGAGCACCAGCACCTCGGCCCCTTGTTTAAACAAGTCGTTGACCACTTCGCTTACCTTTTCGGCAGGAAACCGCGGCGCATCGGCTTTGACACCATCATAGATAAGGCGCATCACCTCGCGTTGTCCCTCGACCGAAGGACACACCGCCTCTATACCGAACGCTTCTAACTCTTTTTGATAAACCCCTGCTTTTACGGTGCCGTCAGTGGCAAGCAACCCCACTTTGCGCACACCTTGACTATGCAAAAATTTTGCCGTTTCGTAAATCATATTCATTATCGGCACGGGGGAAAGTTTCGACAATTCCTTATAAAAATAATGCGAGGTGTTACACGGCATAATCAAAAAATCCGCACCGATGGAGGCTAGTTTTTTTGCCGATTCTGCCAGATACGGCAACGGTGATTCGCCGTTTTCCAAAATAGCTTTGGTGCGGTCGGGAATGGTGGGTTGACAATCCATATACACGCGCACATGGCCGGCATCGTTTTCCGCCGCGGTGTTTTCGACAATTTTTTTGAACAAGTCCACTGTTGCCGCCGGTCCCATGCCACCGATAATGCCGATGGATTTTTTTGGCACGATGCCACCCCCTTGCGAATAATACGGTTTTATTTTACCACACAATCTTTCTTTATGCAAGTTTTGTTGTTTTTCTTTTCCATTCCATTGCTATTATTTTGTAAATATGCTATGCTAATAACACATAATGTATTTGTCGTTTTATGTCATTACCGCCGACAGCAAAAGGAAGGGGAAACTTTTTTTGGTTTTTAGCAGTTTAGATTTTTTGTTTGTGTTTGCCCCCGTGGCTTTTACGGCGTATTATATTGTTCCCGCGCGTTTTCGCCGCCTTTGCTTGTTGCTTTTCAGCTTGGCTTTTTATGTGTACGGGACGTGGGACAAGCCGTTTCAAATTATCCTGTTACTTGCCTCATCCCTTGTCAACTGGGGCTTTGGTCTGTTGATGGAAAAAAACCGTCATCGTCAAGCAACTTTGGTTTTCGGTCTTATCTACAATTTTGGCTGGTTGGTTGTTTTTAAATATGCCGGTTTTATCTTTTCTTCCCTGCAACTGGGGTTGGATGCTTGGGTTCCTTCCTTGGGCATACAGTTACCGAAGATTACGTGGGTACTACCCCTCGCTATCAGCTTTTACACGTTCCAAGTCACTTCGTATTTGATTGATGTGTACCGCCGCACCATACCGGCAGAAAAATCGTTGTTTAAATTTGCTTCATACTTGTATATGTTCCCGCAACTGCTCTCCGGTCCGCTGGTCAGTTATGCCTCGTTATCCAAAAAGTTGGATAACCCGCGCCTTTCTCTTGCCCGCGTTGACAGCGGCATCAAGGATTTTACCGTTGGTATGGGACTCAAAGTGTTGTTAGCCAATCAAATCGGCGGTTTGTGGAACGATATCGGCGGTATTGGATTTGACAGCATTTCGACCCCCTTGGCCTGGATGGGTGTTCTTTCCTTTTCATTGCAACTGTATTTCGATTTTTACGGGTATTCCCTTATGGCCATTGGTTTGGGGAAAATGTTAGGCTTTCGTTTGCCCCGCAATTTTCGCCACCCCTATATGTCGTTATCCATGACAGAATTTTGGCGGCGTTGGCATATCACGCTCGGTGCTTGGTTTAAGGATTATTTGTACATCCCCCTTGGCGGCAACCGCTGCCGTGCTTGGCGCAACGTTTTTAACTTGCTCATCGTGTGGCTCGCCACCGGTTTTTGGCACGGCGCCAGTTGGAACTTTTTGCTTTGGGGACTCATTTTGTTTGCGTTGATTGCTTTGGAAAAATACGCTATCAAATCCACATTGGAACGCTACCCCGTTTTGGGGCACACCTACATGTTTTTGCTGATTCCGTTAACTTTTTTGGTGTTTGCCGTCAGCGATATATCACAATTGGGAATTTATTTTGAACGCTTGTTCCCCTTCTTGCCCGGTGAGCCCATTAACATTTCTCCCGGTGATTATCTTGCTCATGCCGAGCAATACGGCTGGCTGTTGATTATCGGCTTGGTTTTTTGCACGACATGGCCACGCAAAATATACGAGCGTATTAAAAATAAATTGCCGGGCACACTGGTATTGTTAGCCATTTTTTGGTTGTCTGTGTATTGTCTGTATCGGGGACTAAACGACCCCTTTATGTATTTTCGATTTTAGGAGGTCTCAAACACCATGAAAAAACTGGTTCACTTTTCTTTTCTGATTTTGTTAATTGTTTCTTGCTTGCTCGTGGTACCGGGTTGCTTGTTGCAAACGTATTTACCGGATACCGCAACCACCACGTCTGCCACTACCACTACCACATTACCAACAACGACAACTACTACCACGACCAACGTGACAACAACAGCACCGACAGCTGATGCTGTTACCACTGAAAACACGCAAACCGAACAAACACACACAACAACTTTGCCGACCACCATTGCCGGTGGGACAACCGTTTCCCCTTCCAGTGCTTCTACTACCACGCGGTCGACAACAACTTTCCTTCCGACAACCATCTCCAAGCCCGATGCTACCACAACCAAACCCGTCGCACGTTCGTTCCCGAACACGTTGTTTGTAGGGGATTCCCGCACCGACGGGTTACGGTTGTACGGCAAAATTCAAGATGCCACCTTCTTTTGCAAGCAAAGCTTAACAGCATTCAATATGTTAAGCACAAAACTTAAAATTGACGGTGCAGAAACAACTCTTTCCGGCTTGTTGGACAAAAAGCAGTTCGAATCAGTATATGTGATGCTTGGCATTAACGAGCTTTATAAAAGGCCGGAAGATATTGCCGCCAAATACCAAGAAATTATTGACTTGGTTCGCCAAAAGCAACCGAATGCCGTTGTGGTTGTGCAAGCCACCCTTCACGTTACCAAAAACAAATCCGATACTTCGGCATTCACCAACACACGCATTAACACTTTGAATCAACACCTAAAAACTTTGGCAGATAACCAGCACGTGTTTTTTATTGACCCGAACCCCGCTTTTGACGATGCAAACGGCAACATGCACGCGGAATATTCCAAAGACGGTGTTCACTACTACGGGAAAAATTATCCGTTGTGGAGTGAGTTTTTGGACAAAAACCGTATTGTTGCGTAAATACTTTTAAAACGAACCCGCCCACGCAGTTCACATAAGACTGCGTGGGCGGGTTCGTTTATTGTTTTCCAAACAAAGTATCGTAGTAATCTTCTTTTAAAATCAAGTTGGAATAAGTAAATTTTTTACTGACCGCCGAAGAAATTTCTTTGGCATAGGTTTCCGAAACCGTCACACCTTCGTTGGGTGTAAACAGTTTTTTTGCGGCATCATACCTCCCCGATTCGGTTATCCAACTGCGGTTGGAAAAACAAACCAAAGCCGGCGCATCGGACAAGAAATCGCGCCCCATCATCAAACGGGAGTCGTATTCCAAGCCAAACAAGTTGGAAAGGGTCGGCAACAAGTCGATGCTGTATGTCGGCTCGTCAATCACAATGCTTTCCAAGCCTTTGTGCCACAAAATCAGCGTATTGCGGTATTTTTCGAATACGGAACTCGTGTCGTGCCCTGCCAGTTCGCTGTAATAATCCTTTTCGTTTGCTTGCTGCAAACCGTACGGATAGTGGTCTGCCGTAACACAAATCACCGTATCTTCCGCAATGCCGCGTGCCTCCAAATCGGCAATCAGTTGCTGCAACATCAAATCCAGTTCGATTTGACACGCCAAATACGCTTTTACCGGTTCGGATTCATACGGCAAATCTTTGACCTTGTCTTTATGATACGAGGCCATGCTGTTACCCATAAACGTATACAGCATATGTCCGCTGACCGTCAAATAGTAAGTGTGGAACGGTTCTTCGTTCATATATTTATCTGCCGTGGCTTTTGCCATGAGATAATCGGAATTGGGCCAACGGGTTTTTGTGTTTTTCCCCGGATAATATCCCGAATAATCAAGTTCCAAGCCGTTACCGATACCTTGATAGGTGTACCCTAAATTGGGGTGGGATTTGTGCCTGCCGTAATAGGTGTAGGTGTGGTTATGAAACGCGTAGGTTTTATAATTCTGGCGACCCAGCATTTTCCCCAGCGAGAAATACATGTTACGGTTAGCGGAATATTCCATACTGTGCACACCGGTCGCGGGCATAAGTCCCAACAAACTGGTATATTCCCCGTCCGAAGTCGAAACGCCCCAGCCGGGTGTGTAGTAATTGGTGCACTGAATCCCTTCGTGCGAAAGTTTATACAACGTCGGCGTCAACGTTTCACTGACAGCGTACGGCGAAAACCCTTCCGCCACAATAAAAATTAGGTTCTTTCCCTTAAACTTCCCCGTATATTCATTTTGCGTGGTGGGAGTAAGCGAAGAAAAATATTGATGCATTTTTTTGGTGGTAGCATTGGTTTCTTCGGCGATTAATTTTTCAAAATCCAACGAAGCAATCACATTTTGGGGATACTCGGTAGGACCTGCCGGCACGTCCGGCACCGTAGGCTGATCCACGCTGTCACTGTCGTCAAAGGGTTCCTCGTCAAGGCTGTTGCCAAACAACAAAAACTTGGCATCCAAACGTACGGTGGTAACTAACCCAAATTGTTTTACCGAGGAATCGACGGAAAATTCCCTGCGGTACAAATAAGCAGGACTGCTCTCACCTTTGTTGCAAAGAAGAGTTATGCCGCTTGCCACCAAGTGTAAAACAGCAAGCAAAATCACCAACACCGCTTTACCGCGCCACGGAATACGACGAGCGGCAAAATAGCGTTTGCCAAACACGGCATATACCGCCACCGGCACCCACAAAAACAGCAAGGCAATCAAGTTGCGCCCAATGGAAAGAAAAATATCTTTCCAAAACTGCAAAATCTGCCCCGTGTTTTTCACAGAGTACAAAATATAAAAGGTGTCAAACACCCCGAAGTAAACCACTTGAGAACAAAAAACCAATGCCAGAAACGACAAAATCCCAATGGTAACACCATAGTTCACTTTTTGGTTTTTGGAAAGCGTACACAGCAAAAAAAGCAACACCGAAAAAGGCAAAGAAAACAGTAAAATAAAAAATAAACCGCTTGAAAAAAATCCTTTAACCGTTGCCAGTCGAAAAACCAATTCCATAAAAACCAAAGCCACCGGTAAAAACCACGCTAAATTCCATGTGTTTTCCACTTTTTTGGCATGGCGTTGAGAGGCTTTTTCCATAACAAGACGTCTTCCCTTCCCGTAATTTGTCAAAAAGTAGTATACCATACCTTGTTTTGTTCGTAAAGCAAAAAATTTGTCAAAAAAAGACACGCATGATAAATTTCATGCGTGTTCCTTTTTATTCCTCTTCTTGTGTGGTTTCAGGCATAACTACCACGACAATTTCCAACACTCGACGGTCCTCGGCTTTGGTGACGGTAACGTGTAAATTCTCGTAATCAAAGCTGTCACCTTCCGACGGAATCTTTTCTAACTGCTCCATTACCCACCCACCAACGGTGGTGGAATCGGTTTCGCCTGTCATGTCGAAAAAGTCGAACAACTTGTCAAAATCCGCACTGCAAACCACGCGATATTCATTCTCACCGATTTTTTGGAAGTCTTCCACGATTTCATCGTGTTCGTCCCAAATTTCGCCGACCAACTCTTCCAAAATATCTTCCATGGTAATAATACCGGCGGTACCGCCGTATTCGTCGGTGACAACAGCCATGTGCGATTTTTCTTTTTGCAGCAAACGCAGCAAATCGCTGATTTTAATTGACGGCGCCACAAACGCTGCCGGTTTAATCACCGTATCCAAGGAATGGTTTTGCCGATACACCAAGTTGTAAAAATCTTTTTGGTGTATCACACCCACAATGTTGTCAAGCGAATCCTCGTACACCGGCAACCGCGAAAAACCGGTTTCGTCAAATAACGCCGCGATTTCCTCGGCCGAAGCACCGTTTTCCACGCCGCAAACATCCACACGCGGGGTAAAAATATCTTCCGCTTGCAGGTCATTAAACTCAATGGCACTGCGAATAAGTTCACTTTCTTCGGCATCAATACTGCCGCCATGGGCTGCTTCTTCCACAAAGGTAAGTAATTCTTCTTCCGTAATCGACGTTTTTTCGGTTGTGCGGAAAAGGCGCATCATCAACCATTTCCATCCCGAAAAAACAAGGGTAAGCGGCGTAAAGAGTATCATCAAAAACTGTAACAACCGCGCCGTAAACATGGCGGTCGTTTCCGGATCTTCTTTTGCCACACTTTTTGGTAAAATCTCACCAAACAACAACACCAGTACCGTAACAATGATTAACGCAACCCACACACCCGCTGCTTTAAAACGAGCCATTGCCCACGTGGCGGCTACGGCTGCCATTGCAACGTTCGAAAGTGTGTTTGCCGTCAGTAATGTCCACTCCGCTTTGTCGGCTTTTTCCGCCAAACGAAGCACCCGCTTTGCACGACGTTTTCCGTCCTCTGCCAACGCATTTAACTGCGAACGGCTGAATTTGGAAAAGGCAGTTTCCGTTGCCGAAATGCAAGCGGAACACAACAAAAGACAAAGGCAAATAAGAATCGTTCGTATACTGTCGCTATCCATGATGTTGAAAATTCCCCCTAAATGTATAATCGTCCACATTCTAACATACTTTTTTCGGTTTGTCTACGCTTTTTTACAAACTATCCGTAAAGCCGCAACTTGACGCTCTTTTTCTTTTACCTTATAATGTATGTAACATATGTTAAAAAGTTGTTCACAATCCCTGCACAAAAACTTGTTACACTGTTTTTGGAAGTGTAAAGGAGGTACCCAAAATGGAAAACATAAAAATCATGATTGCTGATGATGACACCAACATTTGTGAGTTGCTGCGCTTGTATTTAGGCAAAGAGGGCTACACCCCCATCCTTGCACACGACGGCAAAGAAGCGGTGGAAAAATTCGACACCGAAAAACCGGATTTGATTTTGTTAGACATTATGATGCCTCAACTCGACGGTTGGCAAGTGTGCCGAAAAATTCGCAAAAAATCACAATGTCCCATCATCATGCTCACCGCAAAAGGCGAATTGTTTGATAAAGTATTGGGACTGGAATTGGGCGCTGACGATTACATTGTCAAGCCTTTTGAAACCAAAGAGGTCATGGCGCGTATCAAAGCGGTGCTGCGCCGCTGCGGCATTAGCGAAAAAGGGAAAGCGAAAGAAGTCAACTACGACAAATTGTATATCAACATGGAAAATTATGAGTTGCGCGTTGACGGCAAACAAATCGATACCCCACCCAAAGAAATGGAACTCATTTATCACCTTGCCAGTAACCCCAACCGCGTTTATACCCGCGACCAGTTGTTAGACGAAGTGTGGGGTTTTGAATACTACGGCGACAGCCGTACCGTCGACGTGCATATCAAACGCTTGCGCGAAAAATTGGACGGCATTTCCGAAAAATGGACGCTCAAAACCGTGTGGGGTGTCGGGTACAAGTTTGAGGTAAAACAAGACAATGTTTAAGAGCGTTTTTTCAAAATACTTTACTGCTTCGGCTCTGATTATTTTGTTTTCGTTTGTGTTATTTGCCGGTATACAAGTGCTGTTTACCCGCCAACACTGGATTGACGAAAAGCAAGTACTGCTTTCGGAACATGTTTCCAACGTCGCCGCTTTTGTTTCGGAAAGCACACTGGAAGACCAAGAGGGGAATTATTATATTCCGGAATCTCTCTCCCCTTTGTTGGAACGGTTGGGTTCTTCTGTGGACAGCAGCACGCTGGTCACGGATACCTCTTTTCGTATTCTGGTGTGCTCAGACAGCGAGACGTGCCCTCACATGGGGAAAACACTGCCTTCCTCGGTTCACGGCGGACTGCAGCGCGGCTCGTTTTTTGCGGTAACACACTTGGGAAATTTATATACGGAAAATCAATATTGCGCCGGCGAAAAACTATATAGTTTTTCGGGAGAACACATCGGTTACGTTTTGGTTATGTCCTCTGCACACGCTTTGGTGAAATACGTATGGGATAACACGCAAGCCTTTTTGCTGTCGGGTATTTCGGTTTTGCTGTTTGCCTTTATTATTTCCTATCTTTTTACTTACCGCATGGTAAAACCGTTGCGGCAAATGGCGGCGGCTGCACGCCAATTTGCTCACGGTGATTTTTCGGCACATATTGCGGTAACCGGTAAGGACGAGGTGGCAGAACTTGCCAACGCTTTTAACGGCATGGCACTCTCTTTGTCCTCGCTCGAAAACATGCGTCGCAGCTTTATTGCCAATGTTTCGCATGATTTGCGTACGCCCATGACCACTATTTCCGGTTTTATTGACGGGATTTTGGACGGCACTATCCCACCGGAAAAGCATAAAGACTATTTGAAAATTGTTTCGGACGAAACCAAACGGTTATCGCGTTTGGTGCGTTCCATGCTGGACCTTTCGCGTATTGACAGCGGTGAAATCAAAATTAATCCTGCCTCCTTCGATTTAACTGCTTTGTTATTGAATACGTTATTACTCTTTGAAGAACGCATTGAGCAAAAAAACATTAGCATTGACGGCATTGACCAATGCGTTCCGCTTTTTGTCACCGCCGACTACGATTTGTTGCAACAGGTTATGTATAATTTGGTAGATAATGCCGTAAAATTTACACAAGACGGCGGAACCATTTCGTTTGCCGCCATAAAACACCATGGAACAGCAGGTTTTTGTATTCGCAACACCGGCGCGGGGATTCCCGCCGAGGAACTCCCCCATGTTTTCGAGCGATTTTACAAAAGTGACCGTTCACGGGGGTTGGATAAAACCGGTACCGGATTGGGATTATACATTGTAAAAAGTTTGATTAACGCCCACAACGGTGAAATCACGGTTCGCTCGCGCGAAAACGAGTATTGCGAGTTTTCGTTCCGGATTCCCGACTCCAAATTGCCGGAAAAATAAAAATTTCACAAAAAAATTCACAAATTTTCAAGAAACTGACACAAAAGCACGGTATTATAAAGGCATAGAACAAAGAAAGGGGCGAAAGATACCATGAACGAATGGAATCAATTTCCCACACAACCCGAAGAACCGGACCAAAACTTACCCCCAAAGGAAACCGAAACACAAGAAACACCAAAACCCGAGGCGCCGTCTTCTTCCTATAACCCTTACGGATGGAACACCCCGACATACCCCGCGCCACAACCTGTGCGCAAAAGGCGCAACGGTGCCAAAATTGCTTTGGTGGTTTTGGGGTCTTTTTGCGCAGTAATCATTGCCGCGCTATCGGTTTTGCTGGCACTTTCTTATCAAAACATCAATCCGTTTCTCCCCCCCGACGACACTCAAAACCCACCGGTGGATAAAAACGTGCCGTCTGTGACGATTACGGAACTGGACGAGTCAACACAGGGGCTTTCCACGGCAGAGATTGTTCAGAAAAACATTGACAGCACCGTACTGCTTACTATTTACAGCAACACCTCCGGCATCAGCGGCTTTCCGTTTAGCCAAAATTATGAAGAAAAGGAAGTACAGTCCGGTGTTGCCAGCGGTATTGTTATGTCAGCCGACGGCTATATCATTACCAACTGGCACTGTGTGGTAGACGAAGAAACCAACACCGTTTATCCGCGTATTGACGTAACCACCTATGACGAAACGGTATACAAGGATGCCCAAGTGATTGGTTACGACGCTTCCACCGATTTGGCAGTTATCAAAGTAGATGCCACCGATTTACAACCTGCCACGTTTGGCAACTCGGACCAACTGCGAATGGGTGACCGTGTGGTTGCACTTGGCAATTCCGGCGGCATGGGTTGGTCCACCACGCAAGGGATTGTTTCGGGCTTAGCACGAGACGTGTATGAAGATACCGGTTATTCGATAAAATGTTTGCAAGTGGATGCTGCTATCAACCCCGGCAATTCCGGCGGTCCGTTGTTCAACGCCGCAGGTCAGGTCATTGCCGTCAACTCTGCCAAAATTGTAGCGAGCGGCTACGAAGGAATCGGCTTTTCCATTCCCATCAACGAAGCCAAAGTCATTATTGACGATTTGTTGAAAAACGGGTACGTTACGGGACGCGTTTCGCTTGGCATTACCGGTCAAACGTATTCCGATACGTATTACAAAGGGTTTTTGATTTATTCGATTGAAAAAGATTCTTCGTTGCAAAACACCGAAGCCAAACGCGGCGATTTAATTACCGCCATCGATTCGGTGGAAATTACAAGTTATGCCGAGTTACGTGCAGAACTCGCAAAACACAAAGTCGGTGATACGGTAACCCTAACGCTGTTACGTGCTACCGGACGACGGGTGGAAGAGTTCACCGTAACTGCCAAATTAGCAGAAGCAAAAGGTAATTAAAACAAAACCTAAAAAAGCCGTTGGAGGATTTTGACCTCCAACGGCTTTTTTGACCTTGAGAACAGTTAACGTTGTACGCGGCCGGAGCCATCGCCGCCGGCAAGGGTTTGCACTTCGGAAACGCTGACTTGGTTAAAGTCACCTTCGATGGTGTGTTTGAGGCAACTTGCCGCTACCGCAAATTCGATGGTTTCTTGCGGGGCATAGTCATGCAAGCAAGCATAAATCAAGCCGGCACCAAAACTGTCGCCGCCACCCACACGGTCAACGATGTGAATAAGATAATTTTTGCTGAAATAGTAGTCGTTACCGTCATACAACATGGCTGCCCAGTTGTTATCGTTGGCAGAAACAGAGCCACGCAAGGTAATAGCTACTTTGGAGAAACCAAAGGTGTCTTTGAGTTGCTTGGCAACGTCTTTGTAGCCTTCGTGGTTGACTTTGCCGGCGGTAACGTCGGTGTTGCTGGCTTTGATACCGAATACGTCTGCGGCATCTTCTTCGTTGGCGATGCAAACGTCAACGTATTTCATAAGTCCCGTCATGACTTCGCGGGCTTTTTCACGCGTCCATAATTTTTTGCGGTAATTTAAATCGCACGAAATGGTGATGCCGCGTTCTTTTGCTTTTTGACAAGCCAACAAAGTAATATCGGCAACCGTGTCGCCCAGTGCCGGAGTGATACCGGTAAAGTGGAACCAATCGGCACCTTCAAAAATGGCATCCCAGTCAAAATCCGCTACGTGGGCATTGGCAATGGCGGAATTGGCACGGTCATAAATGACTTTGGACGGGCGTTGCGAAGCGCCTTTTTCCAAAAAGTAAATGCCGACGCGTTCGCCACCGCGAGCGATAAATTTGGTATCTACCCCAAAGCGGCGCAAAGAGTTAACGGCGCTTTGGCCGATTTCGTGTTTGGGAAGTTTGGTAACAAACGCGGCATCTTCGCCATAGTTCGAAAGCGAAACCGCCACATTGGCTTCGCCGCCGCCGTAGGTTGCCCCGAACGTTTCCGCTTGGACAAAACGGGTGTAGCCTTCCGGAGCCAGACGCAACATGATTTCACCGAATGTAACAATTCTCGACATGATGTTTTTCCTCCTTTATTTTGCTTGAACGAGATGCACGGCAAAACCGCAGTATTCGCCTTGCAAATAAGCCACATTCATAACGCCTTTATCGTTGTATCCGATGGATTCCTCGATAAAAGAGTAGCCTTGCGATTCCAAATACCGCACGGCACGAAGCACCGAATTGGTACGAATGGCAATGTGACCATGGGTACCGTATTTGGGTTTACCCATTAATTCAATAATGGAACCGACAAACGCGCCGGTTTCGCCTTTTTTGGTACCAAAACCCAACAATTTTGCCAAGGCATCGGTGTTATCCATAGCCTCGGGAATGTCGGTTGCATTGATGCCCACGTGTGCGAGCGAGAAACCCAGCATTTCGGTAACAGCTTCGCGAGTCAGGCGTTCGATTTCGTCAAATTTACCCGCGTTGATTAAGTCGGACGATACCATCCAACTGCCGCCGCATGCCAAAATTTTGGGATTGGCTAAATAAGTGTTAAGATTTTTGGCATTGATACCGCCCGTCGGCATAAATTTAAGTTTGCCGTACGGGGCAGACATGGCTTTAATCATCGGCAAACCGCCTGCCGCTTCCGCCGGAAAGAACTTAACAACATCCAAGCCAAAGGACAATGCCGTTTCTACCTCGCCCGGTGTGCAAACGCCGGGGGTAACGGGGTAGCCTTTTTCTACACAGTGTTTGACAACCGCGGGATTAAGACCGGGACTGACAATGAACTTAGCGCCTGCCGCCACGGCGGCATCCGCTTGTTCGGGGGTGAGCACGGTACCCGCACCGAGCAACATATCGGGAAATGCTTTTGCCATGGCTTCGATAGCGGCTTGTGCCGCATCGGTACGGAACGTCACTTCCGCACACGGCAACCCGCCGTTTACCAAAGCGCGTGCCAGCGGTACGGCATCTTCCGCGCGGTCGATTTTTACCACGGGAACAATGCCGATAGCTTCGATTTTTTTCAAAACTTCATTCATCTTTTGTCACCTTTTTTCAAAAAAGTTTTACACTTTTATTGTACTGTTTGTTTGGGTTTTGTCAAGATGTTTTGCGGCATTTATACGTAGTCTTTACAACTTATTCTTGCAACAAAGTGCAGAGTATGGTATACTTTTTTTGTATTTTAAAGTAAAAGGAGTTCTTACAAAATGTCCGGACATTCCAAATGGAATAATATTAAACGAAAAAAAGAAAAAACCGACGGTCAAAAAGCAAAAATTTTTACCAAAATGGGGCGTGAAATCGCCGTGGCGGTAAGGGAAGGCGGCAGTGCCGACCCCGCTTCCAACTCTCGCCTTAAAGATGCGATTGCCAAAGCCAAAGCCAACAACGTGCCCAATGACAACATAGACCGTATTATCAAAAAAGCCGCAGGCGAAGGCAATACCGATAATTACGAAGCGTTGCAATATGAGGGGTACGGTCCGTGCGGCATTGCCGTGATTGTGGAAACGTTGACCGACAACCGCAACCGCACCGCCGCTGACGTGCGCCATTATTTTGATAAATTCGGCGGTAATTTGGGTCAAAGCGGTTGTGTAAGTTTTATGTTTAACCAAAAGGGAATCTTGGCGATTGAAGCTGAAGGGTTAGACGAAGACAAAGTCATGGAAGATGCGCTCGAAGCCGGTGCTTCGGACTTTGCCGCCGACGAGGAGATTTTTGAAATTACCACCGAGCCGGAAGATTTTTCAGCCGTGCGCGACGATTTGGAAGCCAAGGGCTATTCCTTTGTTTCCGCAGAATTGCAAATGCTGCCGGACGTGTACTCTTCCATTGACGACGAAGAAGCCGCCGCCAAAATGGAAAAACTGCTTGATGCGCTCGAAGATAACGATGACGTACAAAACGTTTGGCACAACTGGGAACGCCCTGACGAAGAATAACCACTGAAATTGCAGGAAAGGAAGTATGTTGCTATGTTGTTAGTTGCAGGTCTTGTTCTTATTGCCATTGCTGTTATTACGTTTTTGGTTGGCAAAAAAGCAATTGCCGCAAAAATCACTGCTGCCGCAGTTGGTGCGTTCGGTATTATTGTTGTTGCGGTTTCTTGTATTGCTTCGGTACCCACCGGACATACCGGTGTGGTAACAACGTTCGGCAAAGTCGAAAATTACACCTTTGAAGCCGGCTTGCATTTTAAAAATCCTTTTTCCAAAGTGGTAAACATGGACAACCGCACGCAAAAAGGCTCGTTGGAAATGGTATGCTTTTCCAGCGATATTCAAGAAGTACAAGTGCTGTATACCGTCAACTACCAAATTCAAAAAAACAACGCTCAAACGTTATACAGAACAATTGGCAAAGAGTACTATAACACCGTTGTGACACCTTGTATTCAAGAAGCGATTAAAACCGTTTCTGCCAAATATACTGCTGAGAATTTAATCGGCAGTCGTGCCAAACTGGCAGTTGAAGTGGAACAAACTTTGGCAGAAAAACTGCAAAAATACAATATCGACGTGACCAGCACGGCGATTGAAAACATGGACTTTACCGATGCGTTTACCAACGCTGTGGAAGAAAAACAAGTGGCGGCACAAAACAAGTTAAAAGCCGAAACCGAAGCGGAGCAAAAATTAATTGAAGCCGAGGCTGCTGCCAAAGCGTTATTGATTGCCGCTGAAGCGGAAGCCAAGGCGAACGAAATCATTGCCAATTCGTTGACAGACGATGTGTTATATCAACAATGGTTGGAAAAGTGGGACGGCAAACTCCCGCAGGTTGCCGGCTCGGATGCCAACGTGATTTTGGATGGCTTAAACGGTCAAATTGCTAACCCCGCACAATAAGCATATAAAACAAAAACGCGCATCGGACAATGTGTCCGATGCGCGTTTTTGTTTAGATATGATTTTTCAAAAAAGCATACAGTCGTCCCGAAGGCAGTCCCATGACGGTATAAAAATCACCGTTTATGCCGCGGATGTGACGCATGCCTTTACCTTGTATGGCGTACGCACCTGCTTTATCCATCGGCTCCCCGCTTTGCACATAATCGGCAATTTCCTGCTCACTCATCGGCATAAATTCCACTTCGGCAGTATCATAAAACCCTTCGCTCTTTTCACCGTCACACACCCACACCGCGGTAATCACGCGGTGTTTTTTGTCGCAAAGGCGACGCAACATGGCAGCGGCTTCCTCTTTGTTGCAGGGTTTGCCCAACAATTCGTTTTCGACAGCCACCACCGTATCGGCACCAAGCACCACTTCGTTTGGGTGATGCGCGGCAACCTCTTCGGCTTTGCTGCGCGCCACTTGCAACACCGCTTGCTCGGGTGGTAGGTCGGTGCGCGTTGGCAGTTCGGTTTTGGCAGGTTCTACCGTATAGTTAATTCCCAGCAAATCACAAATTTCGCGACGGCGAGGAGATGCCGAAGCTAAAATAATTGGTTTCATAAAACGGAGTCCTTTTCCTCTTGTTCTATTTGTTGCAAAAGTTTTTCATATTCTTCTTCAGTAAGCAAAGCATTGCATACTTCCAACAATCGATTTGTCGACAGTTTTTGGGGGAGTTGCAAAAGCTGCAACAACCGTTTGCGCCGCGCGGCGCTGTTTTGTGTGCCGCTGAGCCCCTCTTGATACGCGCGTGCCTTGGTTAAAAACGGGGGTTTTGGCGTAAACTCTGCGCCCTCCACAGTGGCACCTGCACGCAAAAGAGCGGAGAGAATGACATCGTTTTCTTGCCCCTCCACGCCCAACAATCCTTCTTTAGACGGTGTTTGTTTGCGGCGTTCTTTTCCTTTGATTTCGGGTATATAGGCGTGTTTGACCGCCTTTTTGGGCAAAGCACTGCTGATGCGGTCGCGAATAACAAAACCCGCCGAATCACTATCGGTCAATACGATGAGTCCCGTTGTTTCTGCCAATTTACGCAACAGTGACAGGGTGTCGGGGTTGCGAAAAATACCGAAACCATCGGTTTTCACCACCGTGGTTTCTACCACTTGGCGTAGTCGCGAAACATCGTAACGGCCTTCCACCACAATAGCTTCTTTGATTTTTATACTCATTGTGTTTGTCCCAGTTTGGCGGTAATAATCAGTTTTGCCGCCAATTCTTCCAACACGGTCTTTTTGTCGCCGGAAGAAGATTTTAAGCGGCGATCGGCCTGCGCTAACAGTTCCAAGCTTTCGCGCAGGGCTTCCAAAGAGAGCCGACTGCAATCGCGCGAGGCGTAACGCAGACGAAAAGCTTTCCCTTTATAGTCAAATTCTTCCACCAGTGTTTCGGCTTGTCGTCCGTCGATAGCCGCCAGTTTAGCACGGTACATATCGGTATAAGCGCTCGACAGTGCCGCCAAAATCATGAGTGGCTCGGTTTTGGAAGCAAACAAGCGATGTAAAACAACATATGCCTTGTCGTATTGGTTTTTTAAAATGGCTCCCGACAATTCATACGCTTGCGCGTTTAAGTTTTTGGTGGCAACTTGTTCCAAAATGGAAACCGTGATTTCACCGTTTGCCGCCAAAGCACACAGTTTGTCCAATTCGTTGAGTAACAAGTTCATATCGTTTCCGCATTGTTCTATCAGCAAAAGCGCGGTTTGCGGTTTCATCAAACAACCGCGACGACCGGCACCGGCACATAAAATACGGGCAATTTCTTCGTTGCTTTTGCGCGGGAATGCGACGCACATGCCGTTTTTCTCCACCACTTCGGCAAATTGTTTCCATTTAGCATTCAGTTTGCCGTCCGAAAGCAGCGTGGTCATCCAAAAAATCAGTACCGTTCCCTCCGGTGGGTCGTTCACCAAAGCCATGGCGCGGTCAAAGATTGCCGTGGCGGTAACATCGCAGTTACTCACCGTGACACATTTGACATCCGCCATCAGCGGCAACGATTCTGCCGCTGCTTCAATGGCGTCAAACGAACTTTCTTGCCCGTCAAAGCGTTGGTAATTAAACACGCTTAACTCATCGTTTTCGCGCACACCGGATTTGCCCACCAGTTGTTCCACATAGTGGGTTGTGAGATAACTTTCTTCGCCGTACAGTAAATAGACTTGTTTGACTTCCTCGCTTTTTAAATGCTGTTTTAAATCTTTTTCGGTAGACGGCATGTTCTTTCATCTCCTTTTATCTTTGACGATACCAAACTTCGCCTTTGTGTATTACCAACGTCGGCAACGGTTGTTGCAAAACGGAACCTTCCGGTAATCCCGGTTCCCCGCTTACAAATTCCACTTGCCCTGCCGAGAACAACAACGGTGTGTTTTCAAAACTCAACGGCAACCGTTCTCTTTGGGCGGTGTTTGCCGCAAAAACAACACGGTTTTCTCCCACCGTCATTTGCAAAAAACCGTTTTCGAAAATCAACCTGCCGTTTTTGCCGAACTCGGCGGCAGCTTTTGACAAATCATGACCGACAAACGGAACATTGATTTCCGCATAAACACAGTGTGTTTTTTCGGTTACCAACCCATCCAAAACACTCGGTGAAACGGCAGCCGCGGTGGTATTTCCGCTAATAAACACCACCGTATCTAACCGAGAAATGCCTTGCTTGTTGAGTTGCTCCGCCGTCGTTTCCAAAACATCCGAGGAAGAAACAGACATTACTAAAGTGTGATGCCCATCAGCTTGTACGTATGCGACCAAATCCGTTTCGGACGGGATCGTTTGAACGATAAGGCGGTTTTTTGAAAAAGAGAGGTTAAACAGTAAAAGTACACACAAAATCACGACAGAAACCAAAGCACCAAACAAGATGCCGCGTTTGCGATACAGAAGCCATCCCACGGCTAATAAAACGTACAAGGAAACCAGCCACAACAGCCGTGGTAAAGCTTTAAGTGAAACGGTGGAAAACGGAATGTTTGCCACTTTATCGCATATCCAAAGAATATAGTTTGCTAATTTGCCGCAGAAAAACACCAAGGTGTTACCGACAAAGGGAAGTATCGGTACCAGCAACGAGGCGATACAACCCAAAATCAAAATCCATTCTGCGGGTAGCATAATCAGCAGATTTGACAGAACACTCACCAAAGATATTTCCCCAAAATAGAGTACCAGTACCGGAGCGGTGGCAAAAGTTGCCGCCAAAGTAAGTGCTGCGCCGCTTGCAATGGTTTTCCAAAGTTTACCGAGCGTTTTCCCCATAAAAGAAGAGGGAATGCGCAACAACACCTCTTGCAGAGGTTTTGCCCATACCAACAGACCGTAAGTTGATACAAACGAAAGCAACAATCCCACATCATACGCAGCAAAGGGGTTGTCGATAAGCAAAATCAGCAATGCCAACCCGAGCGACGTACGAGAGTCTGCTTGACGGTGCAAACAATTTCCCAGCAACACCAAGGTACATAGTATGCCCGCGCGCAAAACGGAGGCAGACAAACCCACAATCATCATGAAAGTCCATAACAGACTAACCGCCAACAAACATTGCGCAACACGCGGTATTCGGCATTTCTTGAACAAAAACAAAACACATTGTGCCAACACGGTCATATGTAATCCGGAAACGGCAAACAAGTGTGTGACACCGCATGTGCGAAACGTGTCGGCAGCGGTCAAGGATACGTTTTTGTCCTCTCCAAAACAAATACCCGAAACCACGGCTGCCGTTCCTTTGGAAAGTACGCGTTCAATGTTTACTACCGCTGTGCGACGGATGCGGGAAAAAACATCGGTCCACGGCACTTTCCCCGCAGAGCGAACGATTTCTTCGTCTGCCAATTTTACGGCAAACCAAACGTCTGATGCTTTGGTTTGTAAGTTCGAAAGACCTTGGTTTTCAAAAGAAAGCAAGCGAAAACGAGCCGATAAAATTTCATACGGCTCATAAGGTTTATCGGAAGGATTATTATATAGTACCAAACCTACACCCTTGGGTAAATCCCCGTCCGTTACTTTCAAGCGGACAGAATCTCCGCTGTGCGGTCTGACTTGCACCTGCAAGGAAACGGTTTTTTCCACTTGTGTGGCTGTGGACAAATAACGATTTTGTGCCGTTAAGTACGAAGACGAAGCAACAACACACGCCAACGCAAGAATTGTTGGTATACGCCACCGCCGAACAATCGGTATTGCCAAAAACGGAATCAATGCTACAACACTGCCGTACAACAACCACCGTACGGTATCCAAAGATATCCACGGTGCAATAAGGCAAAGGAGTAGAACAACAATCCCTGCCACCCATAAAGGACGGGCCGCGAGGCTTCTCATCCCTTTTTCTTGGCGTATTCTTTCATGCGTTGTTCTTTGGAAAGAATACGTTTGCGCAACCGTATGCTTTCGGGAGTAACTTCCACCAATTCATCGTCATTGATAAATTCAAGCGATTGTTCCAAGGAAAGTACGACCGGCGGAGTTAGGCGCAATGCTTCGTCTGAACCGGCGGCGCGCATGTTGGTAACATGTTTTTTCTTACATACATTTACGGCAATATCTTCACTTTTGGGCGATTGTCCGACAATCATTCCCTCGTATACCGCAACTGACGGTCCTACGAACAAAGCGCCGCGGTCTTGGGCATTGAACAAGCCGTAACTGCTGGTTTCACCGGTTTCAAACACCACCAGTGAGCCTTGCACACGTTGCGGAATATCGCCTTTGAACGGTTCGTAACCATCGAACACGCTGTTCATAATGCCGTTGCCGTTGGTGTCGGTCAAAAATTGTTGCCGATATCCCATGAGTCCGCGCGAGGGAATGCGAAACTCCAAATGGCTGGCACCGGTTTCCCGCGTGACCATGTTGAGCAATTCCGCTTTGCGGGTGCCGAGTTTTTCCATGACAACACCCACATAATTTTCGGGCACTTCAATCATGAGTAGTTCCATCGGCTCTAACAACGCGCCGGATTCGTCGTGCTTGTAGATGACTTGAGGACGGCTGACAGCAAACTCGTACCCCTGTCGACGCATGGTTTCAATTAACACCGACAAGTGCAACTCACCGCGACCGGAAACCTCAAACGCATCGGTGGAGTCTGTTTCTCTTACACGCATACTGACGTTGGTTTCCACTTCTTTAAACAAACGGTCGCGCAAATTACGCGAAGTGACAAATTTGCCTTCGCGCCCTGCAAAAGGACTGTTATTAACCATAAACAACATGGAGATGGTGGGTTCATCAATACGAACAAACGGCAACGCTTCCACCGCTAACGGGTCGCACGCCGTCTCGCCGATATTTAAATCCGTAATGCCTGTCACGGCTATCAAATCACCCAAGGCCGCCGTTTCATGCTCTACGCGATGCAAACCCTCGAACTGATACAATTTGCCGATACGTGCATTGACGGTGGTACCGTCGGTTTTGCACAATGTAACCGCCTGACCGTTACGCACCGTGCCGCGCTCGACACGGCCAACACCGATTCTGCCAACGTAATCATCATAATCGATATTGGAAAATAAAATTTGTAACGGTCCGTCCAAATCACCTTGCGGTGCGGGCACGTGCTGCAAAATTGCCTCGAACAGCGGTTGCATATTCCCCTCGCGCACGGACGGGTCAAGCGAAGAATACCCGTCACGCCCCGACGCGTACACCACGGGGAATTCCAACTGGTCTTCGTCGGCACCGAGTTCAATGAACAAATCCAACAGCTCATCAATCACTTCTGCCGGACGAGCACCGTCGCGGTCAATTTTATTGATTACTACAACGGGGCGTTTGCCCAAACCCAACGCTTTTTTCAGCACAAAGCGAGTTTGGGGCATACACCCCTCGAACGCATCGACCAACAGCAAAACGCCGTCGACCATCATTAAAATGCGTTCCACTTCCCCGCCGAAATCCGCATGGCCGGGGGTGTCAACAATGTTGATTTTAGTGTTACCATACATGACGGCGGTGTTCTTTGACAAAATGGTGATGCCGCGTTCTTTTTCCAAATCGTTGGAGTCCATCACCCGTTCGGATACTTGTTCATTATCACGGAAAATGCCGCTTTGCCGCAACATTTGGTCCACCAAAGTGGTTTTGCCATGGTCAACGTGCGCAATAATGGCAATGTTTCTCAAATTTTCCCGTGTTCCCATATTCAATCTTCCTGTCTTTTTAAAATTCTAACTTTCCTATTATATCACACGTGCTGCACTGCTACAAGTCTTATCCGTGCAAACTTTTTTGTTTTACAATAGTTTTTTCAGATATTGTCCCGTGTACGACGCGGGTACTGCGGCAATTTCTTCGGGAGTTCCCGCCGCGACCAGTGCGCCGCCGCGGTTGCCGCCTTCGGGACCTAAATCCAACACGTAATCAGCACTTTTTATCACGTCCAAATTGTGCTCAATCACAATGACGGTGTTACCACCATCGACCAACCGCTGTAACACGGTAATTAATTGTGCCACGTCAGCGGTATGCAAACCGGTTGTCGGTTCATCCAAAATATACACGGTTTTTCCCGTAGAACGCTTGGAAAGCTCGGTTGCCAACTTCACTCGCTGTGCCTCACCGCCCGACAGTGTGGTGGCGGGTTGCCCCAATTTAACATAACCCAGTCCAACTTCGATTAACGTTTTCAGCCGACGGGCAATTTTGGGTACACTTTCAAAAAAGTTATACGCTTCCTCCACCGTCATTTCCAGCACATCGTAAATGTTTTTACCTTTGTACCGTACTTCCAACGTTTCACGGTTGTAGCGTTGCCCTTTACACACCTCGCACGGCACGTAAATATCGGGTAAAAAGTGCATTTCAATTTTTAAAATACCGTCGCCTTGGCACGCTTCGCACCGACCGCCTTTGACGTTGAACGAAAATCGACCCGCGGAATATCCGTGCATTTTAGCATCGGTGGTAGAAGCGAACAATTCGCGGATATCGTTAAACACACCTGTGTAAGTGGCAGGATTGGAGCGCGGCGTTCTCCCGATGGGAGCTTGGTCAATATCGATAACCTTGTCCAGTTCCTCCATGCCAAGAATTTGCTTGTGTGCGCCGGCACGCGTATGAGCGCGGTTGAGCGTTTTTGCCAATTTCTTGTATAAGATTTCGTTGACAAGCGATGATTTTCCCGAACCAGAAACACCTGTTACGCAGTTGAATGCGCCCAGTTTGAACGATACGTCAATGTTTTTAAGGTTGTTCGCTGCCGCGCCGACAACTTTCAACCATTTTCCATTGCCTTCGCGGCGTTTTTCGGGGACGGGTATGATGCGTTTGCCGCTGAGATACTGCCCCGTAATCGAATCTTTGCAACGGCACACTTCGTCCACTGTACCGGAGCACACCACTTCGCCGCCGTGCACACCCGCACCCGGTCCGATATCTACAATCCAGTCAGCAGCGCGCATGGTATCCTCGTCGTGTTCCACCACAATGAGGGTGTTCCCCAAATCGCGCAGTCGGCACAACGTGTCCAACAATTTTTGATTGTCGCGTTGGTGCAAACCGATACTCGGCTCATCCAAAATATACAAAACACCCATTAGCGACGAGCCGATTTGCGTTGCCAAGCGAATGCGTTGACTTTCACCACCCGAAAGCGTTCCTGCTGAACGCGAAAGGGTTAAATATTCCAGACCAACACTGTTTAAGAAACCTAATCGCTCACGAATTTCTTTTAGTACACGGTCGGCAATTTGATGTTCGCGCTCGGTGAGTTTTTCTTGCAACTCTTCTACAAATTCCAGTAACTCGGTAACGGATTTATCACACAAATCCGCAATATTAACGCCACCCACCGTGACCGCCAGACTTTCGGGCTTTAATCGTTTGCCATGGCAATCGGGACACGGGATTTTGCTCATATATGATTCTAATTCGGTGCGCATCCAATCGCTGCTTGTTTCGCGGTAGCGGCGGTCTAGGTTATTGGCAATTCCTTCAAATGCCGTAAAATATTCGCCCGAACCATATTCCATTTTGCGTGTCATGCGAATTTTTTCGCCGTTGTTGCCATACAGCAACAAGTCTTGCACGTTTTTCGGCAGTTGTTCCCACGGTGTGTCCAACGAAAATCCGTAGTGCGCCGCTAAGCCGTCATAATACATCTGCGCAATGGTGCCACCGTCCAAATAACTCCACCCGCTGGCACGAATGGCGCCCTCACGGATAGAAAGCGAGGCATCCCCCACCACCAACTGCGGGTCAATTGACATAAAAATGCCGATACCCGTGCATTTGGGGCACGCGCCAAACGGATTGTTAAAAGAAAACATACGGGGTTTTAGTTCTTCCATACTAAACCCGTGCTCGGGGCACGCGTAATTTTGCGAAAACAACAAATCTTCCCCGTCGGGGATGTTCACACACAGTAACCCCCCCGAAAGTTGGGTGGCGGTTTCCACCGAATCCGCCAAGCGTGAGCGAATATCGTCACCCACCACCAAGCGGTCTACCACCACTTCGACGGTGTGTTTTTTGTTCTTTTCAAGTGTAATGGTTTCCGATAAATCGTAAATGATGCCATCAACGCGTACACGCACGTATCCTGATTTTCGCGCGGCATCCAATTCTTTTTGGAACTCGCCTTTTTTACCACGTGCCAGCGGCGCGAGCACTTGAATTCGTGTGCCGTTTTCCAATGCCATAATGTGGTCGACAATTTCGTCCACCGTTTGTTGACGAATCTCTCGGCCACACTTGGGACAGTGCGGAATACCGATACGAGCATACAACAAGCGCAAATAGTCATAAATTTCCGTTACGGTACCCACCGTAGAACGCGGATTTTGTGACGTGGTCTTTTGATCAATGGAAATAGCAGGCGACAATCCGTCGATGGAATCCACCTCGGGCTTTTCCATTTGTCCCAAAAACATGCGCGCGTACGACGACAAGCTTTCCATGTAACGGCGTTGTCCCTCGGCGTAAATGGTATCGAATGCCAACGACGATTTGCCCGAACCGGAAAGTCCCGTAAATACCACCAGCTTATCCCGCGGGATGCTGACAGTAATATTCTTTAAATTGTGTTCTCTGGCACCTTTGACGGTGATTTTATCCAGCATAACGTTCCTCCGCTATTTTTGCTTTTTGAGTTTTTCAATTTCGTCACGCAACCAGGCGGCGTGTTCGAATTCTAACAACTTGGCGGCATGGCGCATCTCTTTGGTCAGTTGCTCAATGCGTTCGCGACGTTCCAATGCCGAAAGTGCTTTGCCGTTTTCGTCACGGGCGCGGTCAGTCGGCGTGATTTGCAACACATCACGCACTTCTTTGGTAATGGTTTGCGGCACAATCCCATGTTCTGCATTGTACGTCAACTGAATTTCACGACGGCGATTGGTTTCTTTAAGCGCACGTTCCATCGACGGTGTCACTTCGTCGGCATACATAATCACACGACCGTTAGCGTTACGCGCCGCGCGGCCGATAGTTTGTATAAGCGACGTTTCAGAACGCAAAAAGCCTTCTTTGTCGGCATCCAAAATGGCTACCAACGACACTTCGGGAATATCCAAGCCTTCGCGTAATAAGTTGATACCCACCAGTACGTCAAATTCGCCCAAACGCAAATCGCGAATGATTTGCATCCGTTCCATGGTATCAATATCGTGGTGCATATATCGCACCCGAATGCCCACGTTTTCAAAATACGCGGTCAAGTCTTCTGCCATTTTTTTGGTAAGCGTTGTCACCAACACCCGTTCACCACGAGAAGCGCAATCGCGAATTTCTCCAATTAAATCGTCGATTTGTCCCTCGATGGGTTTGACAAACACTTGCGGGTCGGGTAAGCCGGTGGGGCGAATAATCTGCTCCACGGGTTTTCCGCCCTTTTGCCGTTCCAGTTCACCGGGCGTGGCGCTGACAAACACGACTTGGTTTACCCGCTCATAAAACTCGTCAAAATTGAGCGGACGGTTGTCGTATGCGCTGGGTAAACGAAACCCGTAATCCACCAAACTTTTTTTGCGGGCAACATCACCGCCGTACATGCCGCGCACTTGCGGCAAGGTTACGTGCGATTCATCCACAAATAACAAGTAATCATCGGGGAAATAATCCAACAACGTAAACGGTGACGAACCGGGGGCTCGTCCCGATAACACACGGGAATAGTTTTCAATGCCTTTGCAAATGCCGATTTCGCGCAACATCTCGATATCGTACCGTGTGCGTTGCAACAAGCGTTGCGCTTCCAACAACTTGTCTTCGGCTTTGAACTGTAATAAACGCTCGTCCAATTCCCGCTCGATTTCGGCAATCGCAATCTCCAATTTTTCGGGTGGAACAATATAGTGCGAAGCAGGATAAATACCAATATGACCCAAGGCTCCTTTGAACTCGCCCGTTAGGGGGTTGATTTCGCTGATGCGGTCAATCTCATCCCCAAAAAACTCCACGCGTATCACCGTGTCGTTGGCATAGGCGGGGAAAATTTCCACCACGTCACCGCGCACACGGAACTTATTGCGCACAAAATTGACGTCGTTGCGCTCGTATTGCAGGTCCACCAATTTTGCCAACAGCTCGTCCCGCTTTTTGGTCATGCCCGGACGCAACGAGATAATCATGTTGCGGTAATCAATCGGATTACCCAAGCTGTAAATACACGAAACACTGGCAACAATAATCACGTCCCGCCGTTCCGAAAGCGCACAGGTGGCGGAATGGCGCAGTTTGTCAATTTCGTCGTTGATTGCCGAATCTTTTTCAATATACGTATCCGTGGACGGAATATACGCTTCAGGCTGATAATAATCGTAGTAAGAAACAAAATATTCCACCGCATTTTCGGGGAAGAATTCTTTAAATTCCGAGCACAGCTGTGCGGCGAGGGTTTTATTGTGAGCGAGAACGAGTGTCGGTCGGTTGACTTTTTCGATAATATTTGCCATGGTAAAGGTCTTACCCGAACCGGTAACACCCAAAAGCGTTTGCTCCCGCTTGCCGCTTTGTACACTGTTTACCAGCGCTGCAATCGCCTGCGGCTGGTCGCCCGTGGGTTTGTATTTAGAATGTAAAATAAACTTATCCGGCACGTTCTCACTCCTTTCGTTTTAGTATAGACATTTTTTTACGAATACAGTATATCACAAAATATTTTATAAGTAAACAAGAACAAGAGCAGAGGCTTTCGCCTCTGCTCTTGTTCTTAAAATTAAACCACCACACCGTTTTTGACGGTATAGTATTTGCCGACGTAAAGAACTTTGCCATTTTGTGTAAAGTCGACTGCTCCGTTTTCGACGTAATACCATTTTCCGTCGCCGTGCTGCACTAAGGTGGTATCGAATATCACTTTTCCTTTTACCAGATGCCACCATTTGCCGCTGTAATAATACAAGCCACTTTGCGTGAAATCAACCGCACCTTTTTCGACGTAGTACCAGTTTTTATCGGTGTGCAGGACCAAGGTAGTATCGAAAACAACCTTACCACCGACTAAGTGATAATACTTGCCACTATAGTAGAACAGACCGCTTTGCGTAAAATCGACAGCGCCGCCTTCCACGTAATACCAGTTGCCATCACCGTGTAACACTAAGGTGGTGTCGAATATCACTTTACCCTTTACCAGGTGCCACCATTTACCACTGTAATAAAACAAACCGCTTTGCGTGAAATCTACCGCACCGTTTTCGACATAATACCAATTTTTATCGGTATGTAGGACTAAGGTGGTATCGAACACCACCTTGCCTTTTACAAGGTGATAGTACTTGCCGCCATAGTAAAACAATCCGTTTTGCGTAAAGTCGACGGCACCGCCTTCGACATAATACCAGTTTTTATCGGTATGCAAAACCAAGGTGGTGTCAAAGATTACTTTACCGTTTACCAGATGCCACCACTTACCGCTGTAATTGAACAGACCGCTTTGCGTAAAATCCACCGCGCCGTTTTCGACATAGTACCAGTTGCCGTCGCCGTGTAACACTAAAGTGGTATCGAACACCACTTTACCATTCACAAGGTGATACCATTTACCGCCATAATAGAACAATCCGTTTTGGGTAAAGTCAACCCTACCGTTTTCGACATAGTACCAAACGCCGCTATATTTAACGAGAGTGGTATCGCTAACCTTTTTTCGGTTAACTACGTGATACCATACGCCGTTTTCCTTAACAAGAGTGTTCCCGCCGGGATACGCATACGCTCCGCAATAATTACAGCTTGTATCGGCATTGTTGGTATAATTATGTGCTCCAACGGTTCTGACAGCACTGCAAACGTTGCAAGATTTGTCACAAGCATTTGAATAGGTATGTCCTATGGTATATAGACCAACGGCTTTTACGAATTCACTTTGTTTATGCTCAACGGTGACGGTTACATCTCCTGTTCCGTTTGCCGTACAATACCCGTTTTGATCAACCGAAACAACATTATTGTTCGTCTTAAAATTGAAATCCGAAACCGTTAACTTTTGTACAACACGGTTAAATCCTTTATTTGTGTTTTCAATTCTAAGTTGTGTGCCTTCACCTTTTTTGAGTTCGTGAGGATTTTTATCGGCATAAACCGACAAAGAAAGATGTGCTGCGTTCGCCACCACGGAACGAGTGACAGATTGTATTCCAGTTTTTGTTACTTCCGTCGGTGCGGATGAGGAAAACATTTGAACCCAGCATAAATATCCGTTACTGCTTGTAAAACAACCTATACCAACAGATTGGTATTTAGCTTCTGTCATATTGGCATAATGACCCGAAGAATTTGTCCAATCGTACATAACGTTTGAAGGGCTTACTTGTCCTATAGCAATGTTTTCTGCGTAATTTCCCGAACCACTCAAAGCCGTAAAACAACTGGTTCCGTTCGGACGAGTATGAGAATAATACACACTTATTTCTGCCGCTCGTTGCATAGCTGCAGACAACAAGTTTTGATCCATAGTAAGCAAGGGCAGATTCAGGCTTTTTCGTAAATCGTTAAGTTTTTTCAAGACCTCATTGGCATAAGAATAGTTCTCGTCGCCCGAAATGCTCAAATTGACATTCACATCTTGAGATATGTCTCCATTGGCAAGACTAAAAAAATAGTCCGGATGCATATCACCTTGTATTGTCTTAAACACCGTTCCGTCACTTCTTGTGAACACGATAATCGGCAGGGTAATAGAATTGCCAAATCCGGCAGCCCTTGCATAGTCCCAAAGGGCAGTGTATGCCGTGTTTGATGTGTCGTAACAGAATTTAACAACAGACGTGCCAAAACTGTTCTTTAACTCTGTTATTCTTTGCTTTGTGTTTTTAGCAGCGTCGATATAAAGGATTTGTACTCTGTTTTTTAGTGCGCTTGGGTTGTCTATAATAGATTGAATCAAATTGTAGGTGTTGTTGCAACCCGGTTGACTGAAAATACTGACGGTGACGTCGTAACTATTGGAATATGTAGATACCGTTTCACCATCAACAGTTTGAAACGAATACAAACGACGGTTTTGTACCGTCGCTGATACGGTGCCTGACGGGAATATCACCAATACCATTAAAAAAGCCAAAACCGTGCATAAAAACCTTTTCATTAAATGCATCTCCTGTTCCAATAACATTCTTACGTTTTTATTCCACATCACAGATTTCCGCATGGAGTTCTTGCAAGGATTTGATGACGCCGCAACCTGGTCTGCTCATGGATTTGATACCGCTTACCGCTGCTTTGGCGGCGGCAATGGTGGTGATATACGGCACTTTCTTTTTGATAGCCGCTTTGCGCAAATAACTATCATCCATAGCGTTATCATCGGCTGAAGGTGTGTTGATAACCAAGTCGACGGCGCCGTTTACGATCATGTCGTTGACATCGGGTCTGGCTTCGCCCAGTTTATACACAAATTCCGAAAGAATACCCGCATCGGTGAGCATTTTTTGGGTGCCCTTGGTCGCCAAAATCCGAAATCCCGCATCGTGCAGACCGCGAGCGACTTCTAACACTTCTTCTTTGTCCTTGTCGTCCACCGAAATCAGCACTTTACCGCCAAGCGGCAACTGCGTTTGGGTGGCTTCCTGCGCTTTGATAAACGCTTCGCCGTAAAAATGGGACAATCCCAACACTTCGCCGGTGGAACGCATCTCGGGACCGAGCAAGGGGTCGACTTCCGGGAACATATTGAATGGGAAAACCGCTTCTTTTACGCCGTAATACGGAATGTTGCGTTCTTTGAGTGCCGACACAGGCGATTCTCTGCCCGTGAGTTCGGCGGTGACAATGTCGATAGCAAGCGGCACCATGCGAATGTTACACACCTTGGATACCAACGGCACGGTACGGGAGGCACGGGGATTGGCTTCCAGCACAAACACTTTGCCGTCTTCAATGGCGTATTGCATATTCATAAGACCTTTTACACCCATTTCCCTTGCAATCTTACGCGTATATTCTTTGATGGTTGCCACGTTTTCTTCGGAAATATGGCGCGAAGGAATAATACACGCCGAGTCGCCCGAGTGAACACCCGCGAGTTCAATGTGTTCCATCACGGCGGGTACAAACGCGTGTTCGCCATCGCTGATGGCATCGGCTTCACATTCCAACGCGTGATTTAAAAAGCGGTCGATGAGAATGGGGCGGTCGGGGGTGACACCCACCGCTGCCGCCATATATTTTTTGAGGTTTTCGGGGTCGTACACCACTTCCATGCCGCGACCGCCGAGCACATAAGAGGGGCGCACCATCACGGGATAACCGATTTTTTCGGCAATCGCCAACGCTTCTTCCACCGTGACCGCCATGCCGGATTCAGGCATGGGAATCTCCAATTTTTCCATCATGGCACGGAACAAATCGCGGTCTTCGGCCAAATCGATAACCGCAGGGGATGTTCCCAAAATTTTCACGCCGTTCTTTTCCAAATCGGCAGCCAAATTAAGAGGTGTTTGACCACCAAATTGGGCAATAACGCCGACGGGGTTTTCCTTGTGATAAATGCTGAGCACGTCTTCTAATGTCAGCGGCTCAAAATACAGTTTATCCGAAGTATCGTAGTCGGTAGAAACGGTTTCGGGGTTACAGTTGACAATGATGGTATCAAACCCCAATTTTTTAAGCGCCAACGAAGCATGAACACAGCAATAATCAAACTCAATACCTTGACCGATGCGGTTGGGGCCGCCACCCAAAATCATGACTTTGGGTTTTTCCCCTTCAATGGGGTTTTTATCCGTACCGTTGTAGGTGGAATAGTAATAGGCTTTATCTTGTGTACCGCTAACGTGAACCGGTTCCCAATTTTCTTCAATGCCTAATTCCATTCTGCGGTGGCGAACGGCGTCTTCGGGAATTTCGAGAATTTTGCTCAAATATTTATCGGAAAAACCGTTTTTCTTAGCGCTTAACAGCGCTTCATCCGAAGGCAGGTTGCCTTTGGCTGTGAGCAGGGTTTCTTCTTCTTGCACCAGTTCTTGCATTTGCTCGATGAACCAATGTTTTACTTTGGTGATCGCATGGATTTCTTCCACCGTAGCGCCTTTGCGCAGTGCTTCGTACATCATAAAATGCCGTTCGCTGGACGGGGTGTGCAAACGACGGAGTAACTCTTCTTTGGAAAGGGCGTTAAAATCTTTGGCATAGCCCAAACCAAAACGCCCCGTTTCCAAACTCCGAATGGCTTTTTGAAACGCTTCTTTGTAGGTTTTGCCAATGCTCATAACTTCGCCGACAGCGCGCATTTGTGTACCCAGTTTATCTTCTACGCCTTTGAATTTTTCAAACGCCCAGCGAGCAAACTTAATGACAACGTAATCGCCATCGGGTACATATTTGTCAAGCGTACCGTATTTGCCGCAAGGAATATCTTTTAAAGTGAGTCCCGTCGCAAGCATGGCAGATACCAAGGCAATGGGGAATCCGGTCGCTTTGGAGGCAAGCGCCGAAGAACGCGAGGTTCTGGGATTGATTTCAATGACAATATCGCGGTCCGTTTTGGGGTCGTGCGCCCATTGAACGTTCGTGCCGCCGATAACCTGAACAGATTCCACAATTTTGTACGATTTTTCTTGCAAGCGTTTTTGAACGTGTTCGGGGATGGTGAGCATGGGCGCCGAACAGAATGAGTCACCGGTATGAACGCCTAAGGGGTCAATGTTTTCGATAAAACAAACGGTAATCATATT
>JAZNKF010000015.1:0-14331 GCA_045578425.1 Acutalibacteraceae bacterium | reverse complement strand
TCGTGCATACGTCAATAAATTGCACAATGTGCAACGCATGGGATAAAAGAATTTTTGCCCACATTGCCCTTTTCATTTCGTGTAATCGGTTCGTTTGTTTTATTTTGCAAAATCACAAACCAACACCGTAGGGCGGGGGCTTTCTCCCGCCCTGCCTCCCTCTGACGAGGGAGGTGGATTTTTGCGAAGCAAAAAGACGGAGGGAGAGAAAAACAAACGCACAAACCTCAAATCGTCACCACATACAAAAAACGGTACGCAGATTTGCGTACCGTTTTCCACTATTCTCTTAAAACAACCCGGTAATCTTCCCGTTTTCGTCCACGTCGATTTTTTCAGCAGCGGGAACTTTGGGCAAACCGGGCATGGTCATAATATCGCCCGTGAGCGCTACCACAAACCCCGCGCCTGCCGAAACTTTCAAATTCCGCACCGTCACGGTAAACCCTTCGGGCGCGCCGAGCAACGTCGGGTCGTCCGAAAAACTGTATTGCGTTTTTGCCACACAAACGGGCATATTACCGCAACCCATTTTTTCTAACTTGTCGAGTTGTTTTTTGGCAGCGGGCGTAAAGTTCACACCCACACCGCCGTATACCTTGGTAACCACCTTGTGCAATTTTTGCTCCAAGGAATCCTCGCTTTCGTACGAGAAGGTAAAATCGCCTTTTTCCTCTTCGCACAAGCGCACGACTTCGCGCGCCAACTCTTCGCCGCCTTCGCCGCCTTTGGCCCACACGTCCGAAAGCACCACGTTCACACCGAGTGCGCGGCATTGTTCCATAATGCAATCCACTTCCGCATCGGTATCGGTCCGGAAGCGGTTAACCGCCACCACGCACGGCAATTTGTACACGTTTTTAATGTTTGAAACGTGACGCAACAAGTTGGGCAAGCCTTTTTTCAAAGCTTCCAAGTTTTCGGCACCTAAATCGGCTTTGGCAACACCGCCGTGCATTTTCACCGCACGAATGGTAGCCACCACCACCACCGCATTGGGGGTTAAGTTTGCCATGCGGCATTTAATATCCAAAAACTTTTCGGCACCCAAATCCGCACCAAAGCCCGCTTCGGTAATGGTGTATTCCGCCATTTTCAAAGCCGTTTTGGTAGCAATGACCGAGTTGCAACCGTGGGCAATGTTGGCAAACGGACCGCCGTGCACAAAAGCAGGCGTTCCTTCCAACGTTTGCACTAAATTGGGTTTCATCGCATCTTTAAGAAGTGCCGTCATCGCGCCTTGTGCTTTGAGTTGACCGCAAGTGACCGGTTCGTCATCGTAGGTATACCCCACCACAATACGCGCAAGACGTTCTTTCAAATCGGTCAACGAATTGGCAAGGCACAACACCGCCATAATTTCGCTGGCAACCGTAATATCAAACCCATCCTCGCGCGGCACGCCGTTCATACGGCCGCCCAAACCGTCAATCACGTTACGCAGTTGACGGTCGTTCATGTCGACACACCGTTTCCAGGTAATGCGTTTGGGGTCAATCTGCAACGCGTTGCCTTGTTGAATGTGGTTGTCAAGCATGGCAGCAAGCAAGTTGTTCGCCGCACCAATGGCGTGGAAGTCACCCGTGAAATGCAAGTTGATATCTTCCATCGGCACCACTTGGGCATAACCGCCGCCGGCGGCACCGCCCTTGACACCGAACACAGGGCCCAGCGACGGTTCACGCAAGGCCACAGTAACCCCTTTGCCAATACGGCGCAAACCATCTGCCAACCCAATGGTAGTGGTAGTTTTGCCTTCACCGGCGGGTGTGGGGGTAATAGCGGTTACCAACACCAATTTGCCATCATCTTTTTGGCTGTCATTAAGCAGGGCCAAATCCACTTTGGCTTTGTACTTACCGTACGGTTCCAAATACTTTTCGTCAATCTTCGCGTTACGCGCAATGTCGTAAATGGGTTTCATTTCGCATTGTTGCGCGATTTCAATGTCGGATAAAAATGCCATGGTTCTATCCCCTTATTTAAAATATTTCACCGCGGAAGCAAACAGTTTCATATCGTAGTTGCCGATAACGTTTTTGTAAAGACCGTTGCCAACACGTTCGGAGTGGCCCATCTTACCCAACACACGGCCGTCGGGTGAAACAATACCCTCAATCGCCGCCATCGAATTGTTGGGGTTAAACCGCACGTCGTCGGTGGCGTTGCCGTTCAAATCCACATACTGCGTCGCAATTTGACCGTTTTTAATCAAAGCATCCAGCACTGCCGGTTCGGCAATAAAGCGGCCTTCCCCGTGCGAAATCGGCACGTGGTAAATTTCGCCCACTTGCGTTCCGGAAAGCCACGGCGAATTGTTGGTGGCCACACGGGTTGCCACAATACGCGACTGGTGACGGCCAATGGTATTAAACGTCAAGGTCGGGCAATGCTCGTCGGTATCCATAATCTTGCCGTACGGCACCAATCCCAATTTGATAAGCGCTTGGAACCCGTTGCAGATACCGCACATCAAACCGTCGCGCTTGTCAAGCAGTTCGGTCACACGTTCTTTGATTGCCGCATTGCGGAAAAACGCCGTAATAAACTTGCCCGAACCGTCGGGTTCGTCACCGCCCGAGAAACCACCGGGAATAAAGATAATTTGCGACTCGGCAATCTTGTCGGCAAATTGTTCGACACTGCGAACAATACCTTCGGAAGTCAGATTGTTAATCACAAAAATCTCCGCATCGGCACCCGCATCGCGCACCGCTTTGGCGGAATCGTATTCGCAGTTGGTACCGGGGAACACAGGAATAAGCACCTTCGGTTTGGCAACTTTCACCGCAGGGGCGCGCACCACACCGTTTGTGTAGGAATAATTTTCAATCTTCTTGCCTTCGGTGGGGATGTTGCAGGGGAACACGCTTTCCAGCTTGTCCTCATACACTTTTTGGAGCGTATCCAAAGCAATCGTTTCGCCGCCATAGGTAAAGACAGCCTCTTCGGTGACAGTACCGATTACTACGCCGCCAATCTCCTCGGTCACTTCAGCGAGGAACGCACCGTAGCAATAACCAAATATGTCTTTGAGCGAAACGGCAGCGTCAAACGCGACACCCAAACCGTTACCAATCGCCATTTTGAGCACGGCTTCTGCCACACCGCCCATGGTGGGGGTGTGGCACGAAACGATTTTGCCTTCGCGCTGTGCGTTGGTCACGGTTTCAAACAACGCTTTGAGGGACTCTGTTTTCGGCAAGCCGTTTTCGTCGTATTCGGGTTTCAAAAGCACCAACTTGTTGCCCGCTTTTTTCAGTTCGGGCGAAACAATGTTGCCGACTTTATCGGTCGTTACCGCAAACGAAACCAGCGTCGGCGGCACGTCGAGCGTTTCAAACGAACCGCTCATCGAGTCTTTACCGCCAATGGCAGCAACACCCAATTCTTTTTGTGCACGGAACGCGCCAAGCAACGCTGCCAGCGGCTTGCCCCAGCGTTTGGCATCTTTGTTCGGGCGCTCAAAATATTCTTGGAACGTCAAATACACATCTTCAAACTTGGCGCCCGTTGCCACCAATTTACACACCGATTCCACCACAGCCAAATAGGCACTGTGGTAAGGACTCTTTTCGGCAATAAAGGGGTTGTAGCCCCACGCCATCAACGAACAATCGTCGGTGTGACCTTGTTCAATCGAGATTTTATGTACCATTGCTTGAATGGGGGTTTGTTGATGTTTACCACCAAACGGCATCAACACCGTGCCCGCACCGATGGTCGAGTCAAAACGTTCCGACAATCCGCGTTTGGAGCAGGTGTTCAAATCCCCTGCCAGCGCGGTATAGTTTTCGGCAAACGTACCGTTTACCGCTTTTTCATACGCTTCGGGTTTGGCGGGTGCAATGGTAATGTGTTTTTCCGCGCCGTTCGAGTTCAAAAATTCGCGGCTGATATCCACAATATTTGCTCCGCGCCACGTCATGGTCAGGCGCGGCTCTTCGGTCACGGTAGCCACCACGGTGGCTTCCAAGTTTTCGGAATCTGCCAACGCTTTAAAGCGTTCGACGTCTTCGGGGGCAACCACCACCGCCATACGCTCTTGCGATTCGCTGATAGCCAGTTCCGTACCGTCTAACCCTTCGTATTTTTTCGGCACGGCATCCAAATTGATGTGTAAGCCGTCTGCTAATTCGCCAATCGCCACCGAAACACCGCCGGCACCAAAATCGTTGCACCGCTTAATCATGCGGGAGGCTTCTTTGTTGCGGAACAAGCGTTGCAGTTTGCGTTCTTCGGGCGCGTTACCCTTTTGCACTTCCGCACCGCAGCTTTCGAGCGATTCGAGCGTATGCGATTTGGAAGATCCCGTCGCACCGCCGCAACCGTCACGTCCCGTTCTGCCGCCAAGCAAGATCACAATATCGCCGGCAAGCGGACGTTCGCGCCGCACGTTTTCGGCAGGTGCCGCGGCAATCACGGCGCCGATTTCCATGCGTTTGGCGGCATAGCCGTCGTGGTAAAGTTCGTCTACCATGCCGGTTGCCAAACCAATTTGGTTACCGTACGAGGAATACCCCGCCGCCGCCGTGGTCACAATTTTACGTTGCGGCAATTTTCCTTCCATGGTCTCGCTAACCGGTTTGAGCGGGTCTGCCGCACCCGTCACACGCATGGCGCCGTACACGTACGACCGTCCCGAAAGCGGGTCGCGAATCGCACCGCCAATACACGTAGCAGCACCGCCAAACGGTTCAATTTCCGTCGGGTGGTTGTGCGTTTCGTTTTTGAAAAGGAGCAACCACGGCTCTTTTTTGCCGTCGTTCTCCACTTCAATTTTCACGGTACACGCATTGATTTCTTCGGATTCATCCAGTTTGTCAAGCTGTCCCGTGCTCTTTAAATATTTGGCAGCCAGTGTGCCGATATCCATCAAATTAATGGGCTTGGTTCTGCCCAATTCCTTGCGTGTTGCCAAATAATCGTCGTATGCCGCTTGCAACAACGCATCTTCAAAGGTCACGTTGTCAATGGTTGTCAAAAACGTGGTATGGCGGCAATGGTCCGACCAATACGTATCAATCATGCGGATTTCGGTAATGGTCGGCTCACGTTTTTCGCCAATAAAATATTGTTGGCAAAACGCAATATCGTCGTTATCCATCGCCAAACCGTATTGTTTGACAAATGCGGCAAGTCCCTCGCTGTCCAGCGCGTTAAAACCTTCCAGCGTCTCTACCGCCGTAGGGGTATCGTACACCGCTTTGAGTGTTTCGAACTTTTCAAGCGATGCTTCGCGCGATTCCACGGGGTTGATAACGTATTTTTTGATCGCGGCAACGTCCGCCTCGGTCAAGGTACCGTCAAGCAAATAAATACGGGCGGTACGTACCAGCGGGCGTTCTTTTTGCGACAGCAGTTGCAAACATTGCGCCGCCGAATCGGCACGCTGGTCAAACTGACCGGGCAAATATTCCGTAGCAAACACCGCCGCCGCAGTCAACTCTGCCTCTTCGCTGATAACGTCGAGTTGCGGCTCGGAAAACACGGTGGTTTTTGCCGTTTCAAACAACTCTTTGTCAATATTTTCCACGTCGTAGCGGTTAATCACGCGCACACCGGTAATCCCGCCAATCCCCAGCAAATTTTTGGCATCGCCGAGCAAGGTAGCGGCTTCGCCCGCAAATTGCGCTTTTTTCTCTACATATAACCGATAAACCATGTGTTATCCCTCCTTGGCAGCCAATGCACGTTTACCTATATCGCGGCGGTAATATTTGTTTTCAAACGAAACGTTTTCTACTGCCGCATATGCTTTGTCGAGTGCACCTTGCAACGTATCGGCAACCGCCGTCACGCCCAGCACACGACCGCCCGCGGTCAGCAATTTCCCGCCGTCCAATTTGGCACCCGCCACGTAAAATTCGCAATCGGTATTTTCGGGAAGCGTGAGCTCAAATCCCGTCTCATACGCCTGCGGATAACCTTTGGAAGCCATCACCACACACGCGGCGTGGCCTTTTTTGAACACCACTTCTTGGTCTTTCAGCGTACCGTTTGTCACCGCTTGCATCACGGTCAGCAAATCGGTTTCCAAAAGCGGCAACACCACTTGCGTTTCGGGGTCACCGAAACGGCAGTTATATTCAATCACTTTGGGTCCGTCTTTTGTCAGCATCAACCCAAAATACAAGCAACCCTTAAACGTTCTTCCCTCGTTCTTCATGGCGCGAATGGTGGGAAGAAAAATCGTTTCCATACACTCCTCGGCAATCGCGTCGGTGTAATAGGGGTTGGGAGCCACCGTACCCATGCCGCCGGTGTTCAGTCCCGTATCACCATCGCCCGCGCGCTTGTGGTCCATGGAGGATACCATCGGCACCACCGTTTCTCCGTCGGTGAAGCTGAGCACCGAAACTTCCGGTCCTTCCAAAAATTCTTCCACCACGATTTGGCTACCGCTTTCGCCAAACTGCTTGTCGAGCATAATCGCCTTTACCGCGTCCAACGCCTCTTCGCGGGTAAAGGCAATGATAACACCCTTGCCCAGCGCCAAACCGTCGGCTTTAATCACCGTGGGAATGGGAGCGGTTTTCAAATATTCTTCCGCTTTTTGCGCATCGTCAAACACTTCGTACTGCGCCGTGGGAATGTTGTATTTCTTCATCAAGTTTTTGGAAAACACTTTGCTTCCCTCAATAATAGCGGCATCCGCCACGGGACCAAAGCAAGGGATTCCCGCCGCCGTCAAACGGTCAACAGCGCCCAACACCAACGGGTCGTCGGGAGCCACCACGGCGTAATCAATGCGGTTTTCCACCGCAAAGCGCACGATACCGTCAAGGTCTTTGGCGCCAACCGCCACACACTCGGCATCAGCGGCAATACCACCGTTACCGGGGAGCGCAAAAATTCTTTCCACATTCTTGTTTTCTTTTATCTTTTTAATAATCGCGTGTTCGCGGCCGCCGCCGCCCACTACCAATACTTTCATCGTACTCTCCTTCGGGATTGATTGCTTACTCTTAATGATGGAACAACCGCATACCGGTAAATGCCATCACCATATCGTGTTTGTCACACGCTTCAATCACCAAATCGTCACGGATTGAGCCACCCGGTTGCGCAATGTAGCTAACACCGCTCTTGAACGCACGTTCCACGTTGTCGCCAAACGGGAAAAACGCATCACTGCCCAGCGCCACACCGGAGATTTTGTCCAAAAACTCTCTGGCTTCGGCGTCGGTCAACGGTTCGGGACGGGTTTTAAAATATTGTTGCCAGTTACCGTCGGCACACACATCTTCTTCGTTTTTGTTGATGTACCCGTCAATCACGTTGTCGCGTTCGGGTCTGCCAAGCGTATCCAAGAACGGTAAGTTAAGTACTTTTTCATGTTGACGCAAAAACCACGTATCGGCTTTTCCGCCCGCCAAACGGGTGCAGTGCACGCGCGATTGTTGCCCCGCGCCCACACCAATGGCTTGTCCGTCATAGGCAAAACAAACGGAATTGGATTGCGTGTATTTCAGCGTAATCAGCGCCAAAATCAAGTCGCGTTTTGCCGCATCGGGCAATTCTTTGTTGGCAGTGACAATGTTTTCGAGCAACGCTTCGTCAATTTTGAACTCGTTGCGGCCTTGCTCAAAAGTGATGCCAAATACTTGTTTGCGTTCAATCGGTTCGGGTACGTAATCGGGGTCGATTTGTACCACATTGTACCCGCCTTTGCGCTTCGCTTTCAAAATTTCCAACGCTTCGGGCTCATACCCCGGTGCAATCACACCGTCAGACACTTCGCGTTTGATGAGTTTGGCAGTGGTCACGTCGCACACATCGGACAACGCCACCCAGTCGCCAAACGAGCACATACGGTCGGTGCCGCGCGCACGAGCATACGCCAGCGCCAACGGCGATTCATCCAACCCCGCAACGTCTTCCACAAAGCACGCTTTTTTGAGCGTGTCGGACATCGGCACACCCACCGCAGCAGAAGTCGGGCTGACGTGTTTAAACGACGTCACCGCCGGCAATCCCAACGCGGCTTTGAGTTCTTTCACCAACTGCCACGCATTAAACGCATCCAGAAAGTTAATATATCCCGGTCTGCCGTTCAAAATCTGTACCGGCAACTCCTTGCCGTTTTCCATGTAAATACGCGAGGGCTTTTGGTTGGGGTTACATTCGTATTTTAACGCAAACTCATTCATGGGTTTTATCTCCTTACTTGTTTTTGTTAATCAAACGTTCTTCATAACTGCCGTCGGCCAAATCGACATACCGCACGTACAGCGAAATCTTGTTATCGGCATTCAAATGTTCCCAAATATCGGCAGTAAACGCATCCATATCATCGGGAATGGCCACACGTTCAGGCTCGCCTTGGAACGTCGGAATGGGGTTTCCGTCGGTCACATAGGTGTGGATAAAATGTCCCAAGCCCGCTTTGGACGGATAATCAAACGTGTACCGCGCGCAATCACTGCCCGCTTCGTCCAAACTTTTGAGAATGCTCATCTTGTACGCAAAATCACCGTTAGCAAAGCTAAGCATACCGCTAATCCGCGGGGTAAAGTTCGGCGCATCGGGTTCAAACTCGCGGGTTTTGAGCGCCGCCGTAAAACATTTGCCGTCTTTGACAAAATCGTAAATCGTGTCGGTTTGGTCACCGTTGGTCACAATCAATTTGTTGTCAATATCCCGCAACGCCGCATAAATAATCAGCGAGGGGTCTTCCACTTTGGAAACATCAAACGGCTCGGTAAACACTGCCCCGTCTTTAACGGTAAATACACGGTTGCGGCTGTTTTCACTGCGCCCCATAATAAAATAAGCAACGGCGGCGCGTTTGCCGTCGGCACTTTTTCCAATCACAATCCCGCGGCCGACATACGGATTGCCGTCAATGCGTTCGCCCATTGTTTTCACGTCATAGATATTCATACGTCTCTCTCCTTTAACTTTGCCGCCACCAATTCGGTCGCTTTGGGCAAAATCTTCCATTCAGCTTGTTCCATCACGCGGCGTTGCAGCACTTCGGGGGTATCCCCTTCTTGAATTTCCACCGCTTTTTGCAAAATGATTTCACCGCCATCGGGAATCTCGTTGACAAAATGCACCGTAGCACCCGTCACTTTGACACCGTAGCTAAGCGCCGCTTCGTGCACTTTAAGCCCGTAAAATCCTTCCCCGCAAAACGAGGGAATCAGCGACGGATGTACGTTCAAAATGCGTTTGTCAAAACGGCGGGTAAACTCCTCGCTCAAAATGCACATAAATCCTGCCAACACAATCAAATCAATCTCGTGTTGTTCCAGTTGTTCCACAATCGCCGCTTCAAATGCCGCTTTGTCGGCAAACTTCTTTTTTTCAATCACCGCCGTGGGAATCCCCGCGTCGGCTGCACGCGTTAGGGCATACGCATCGGCTTTGTTGGAAACCACCAATGCCAGTTTCCCGCTATGTAACTCGCCGCTTTGCTCGGCTTTAATCAGCGCCGCCAAATTTGTGCCGCCGCCGGAAACCAGCACGGCAATATTAACGTTTTGTTTCATACGTCACCTCAGCAAAAAACAACGCCTTCGTCACTCTTAATAATTTCGCCGATGATGTAAGCATCTTCGCCGTTTTCTTTGAGCACTTCCAGTGCTTTTTGTTCTTCGCCTTTTTTGACAACGATACTCATGCCGACACCCATGTTAAAGGTGTTGAACATGTCGCGTTCCGAGATGCCGCCCTCTTTGGCAATCAAATCGAAAATCGGCAAAATGCGTAATGCCGCTTTGTTGATTTTTGCACCAAAGCCTTCGGGCAAACTTCTCGGAATATTTTCATAAAACCCGCCGCCGGTAATGTGCGAAATCGCACGCACCGTCACTTGTTCCAAAAGCGCAAGCACGGGTTTGACGTAAATGCGGGTGGGAGTCAGCAACACTTCGCCCACGGATTTTCCGCCAAGTTCGGCCACAGGTTTGGAAATATCTTTTTCACCGATGCCAAACACCTTGCGCACCAACGAAAACCCGTTGGAATGCACACCGCTGGACGGCAGCGCAATCACCACGTCACCCTCTTGCATGGAAGCGGGATTCAAAATTTTCTTTTTATCAACCACACCTACCGCAAAACCGGCAAGGTCGTATTCGTCCACAGGGTAAAAGCCGGGCATTTCCGCCGTTTCACCACCGATGATGGCGGCGTTACTTTGCAAACAACCCTCGGCAATGCCCGAAACAATCGCCGCGATTTTTTCAGGCACGTTTTTGCCGCAAGCAATGTAATCGAGGAAAAATAACGGTTTGGCACCGCAGCAAATAATATCGTTGACACACATTGCCACACAGTCGATACCCACCGTGTCGTGTTTGTCTTGCAAAAATGCCAATTTCAGTTTAGTGCCGACACCGTCGGTACCGCTGACCAGCACGGGCTTTTCCATACCGGTCACATCCAGTTCAAACAAACCGCCGAAACCACCGACATCCGAGCAAACCCCCGCTGTCATGGTTTTGGCAACGTGCGCTTTCATCAGTTCTACTGCACGGTAACCCGCCGTAATATCCACACCGGCGGCGGCGTAACTTTCCGACCTTGAATTTTTCATAAATCTTATTCCTTTCCGTTCCAGCAATAGGTACAAATCTTGCACGGCTCAATGCCGATTGCTTCCATCATACCTTCCAGCGTTTGATATTCCAGCGAATCAAAATGCATTTTATCACAAATCGCTTTTCTAAGCGCCTTACCACGTTCGGTCGTGCCGTCGGCATACTCGTCCATGTGCTCAAAGCCTTGTTCCCCTTCGAGCTCAACAATCACACGGCGCGCCAGTAAATCCATATCCGACGCATTGCGCGAAAAATTCAAATATTTGCATCCGTACATAATCGGCGGACATGCCGACCGAATATGTACCGATTTGGCACCGCTGTTGTAAAGAAACTCCACCGTTTCGCGCAACTGTGTCCCGCGCACGATGCTGTCGTCCACAAACAACAAATCTTTGTCTTTAATCAGTTCGTTGACGGGAACTTGCTTCATTTTGGCAATCTTGTTGCGTTCTTCTTGGTTGGTGGGAATAAAACTGCGCGCCCACGCGGGCGTGTATTTGATAAACGGACGAGCAAACCGATTCCCGCTTTCGTTGGCATACCCAATCGCGTGCGGTGTTCCGGAATCCGGTACCCCGCTGACGTAATCCACATTCGGCAACGTGCCGTTTTCACGTTCGTTGCGCGCCAAAATCTCGCCGTTGCGCATACGCATCATTTCCACGTTGACGCCTTCGTAACAGGCATTGGGATACCCGTAATACGTCCACAAAAAGGCACAGATTTTCATCTCGTCGGTACCTTCGTACAACACCGTCATCTCAGTGGGCGACAGTTCGACCACTTCGCCGGCTTTGAGCTCACAGTACGACTCAAACCCCAGCTTTTCATACGCAAACGATTCAAAACTGGCGCAAAACGCATCGTCGCGTTTGCCGATAAGCACCGGCAACCGCCCGTGCTTGTCCCGCGCCGCCACCAAGTGGCCGTCCTCTTTCAAAAGTAACAGCGAAACCGAACCGTCAACCAAACCGCAAGCATACCGAATACCGTCGACAAGCGTATCCTTTTTTTCAATCAAGGCCGCCATAATTTCGGTAGAGTTAACGCGGTTTCCGCTCATGCACTGAAAAATACCGGCACTGCCTTGCAAATAGTCTTCCACAATCTCGCGGTCGTTGTTGATAACACCAACCAGCGCAATCGCATACACACCGAACTTAGAGCGAATCAAAAGCGGTTGTGTATCCGCATCGCTGATACAGCCAATGCAAGCGTTGCCCGAAAGGCGCCCCGCAATGTTGTCAAACTTGGTGCGAAACGGTGAGTTTTCAATGTTGTGGATTTCGCGTTGAAATCCGTTTTCGGCATCCACCGACGCCATGCCCGCACGGTACTTTCCCAAATGGGAATGATAATCCACCCCAAAAAACACGTCTTGGACACAATCCGTCTTGCCGGTAATTCCTATAAAACCGCCCACGGTCTACCTCCGTTAAATCTTACACAAAAAATCAAGCAAAAAACAATTTGGAAAGCGTCATCGGGTCAATGTATTCGCCGTCTTTGTAAACCCGCATGTTACCGGAAGCGATTTCGTCAATGAGCACCACTTCGTCGTTGCCGCAGAACCCGAATTCAAATTTGATGTCGTACAGCACCAAACCTTTTTCTTTCAAATCGTCGGCAACAATCTTGGTAATCTTTTTGGTCATTTCTTTGGTGGTTTCGTATTGCTCATCGCTCATAACGCCCAAAGCAATCAAACCGTCTTTGGTCACCAGCGGGTCGCCTTTTTCGTCGTTTTTGAACGTCATTTCCACGTAAGCGTCCAAATCGGCACCCTCTTCGATGTAATCGCTGTAACGGCGCAAAAAGCTTCCCACCGCTTTGTAACGGCAAATCACTTCAAGACCTTTGCCAAACACCGTAGCGGGCAACACTTCCATGGTGGTGTTTTCGAGGTCTGCACTTACATAGTGCGTTTTGATACCCGCTTGTTTTAATTTTTCAAAGAAATAAACCGACATGCGCAAGTTCACGTCACCCACGCCGTCAATAGTCAAACCAACCGAATTTTCACCGGGGTCAAACACACCGTCTTTACCGGTGCAATCGTCTTTGAATTTCAGCAAATAATTGCCGTTGTCCAGTGCGAAAACGTCTTTGGTTTTTCCTGTGTAAACTTTTTTCATGATTCAAAACCCCTTGTATAAAAATTTTTAATTAAATTCTTTTTCGATTTTGGCGTTCTTTTCGAGCACCGCGGCACTGTCAGCCAAACGTTTGGCATCTAACTTTTCCGCCAACGCGGCATCTTCAATCGCCAACATTTGAACGCACAATAATGCGGCGTTGGCAGCCCCGTTAATAGCAACGGTTGCCACGGGAATCCCCGTCGGCATCTGCACGGTAGCATATAACGCATCCACACCGTTTAAAGCCCCCGACGCAATCGGAATCCCCACCACCGGCAAGGTGGTACCGGCGGCAATCGCACCGGCGAGATGCGCTGCCATGCCGGCGGCGGCGATAATCGCGCCAAACCCGTTTTTGCGCGCGTTGCGGCTAAACGCGGCGGCTTCGGCGGGTGTGCGGTGAGCGGAAAACACGTGTACCTCGTACGGCACGTCAAATTGTTTGAGCATATCCGCGGCTTTTTTAACAACCGGCAAATCGCTGTCGCTACCCATGATAATGGCAATCTTTTTCATACACATCCTCTTTCCAAAAAAAAATAAGGGCGCACTTCTCCTAAAAAATTAGGTAAAGTGCGCCCAGACGGTCGGCTTTAAGATACCCTCTGTTCCATTGTGGTGCTCCACATTACCCGTCAGTCGCAAAGGATATTTCCAAGAAGTATTATCAATGTCTATACGATACCATATTTGACGCTTTTTGTCAATGCAAACCGCAAAGTTTTTGCGTTATTTACTGAGCATTTTCACTACGTCTTCTTTAGGGCGATATCCCACCATGGTGTCAGCAATTTTTCCGTCGCGAACCAGCACCAGCATCGGGATGCTCGATACCCTGAACGCCTCTGCCAATTCCGGTTCTTCATCGACGTTTACCTTGCCCACTTTGACAACCCCGTCGTACTCTTCGGCGATTTCTTCCACCACGGGTGCGAGCATGCGGCACGGGCCGCACCACGCCGCCCAAAAATCAATCAGCACCGGTTTGTCGGCTTGTAACACTTCCGCTTCAAAATTATCTTTCGTCAATACAATTTCTGCCATACCAAAACCTCCCGTTTCCTTTATGTTATTTAGTATACCACACTTTTGGGAAAAAGAAAAGGTTTTTTCTTGACACACCAAAGCAAAGAATGCTAAAATGCAGGGTGAGATAAAAGGATTTTGAGGAGGCTGTTACTATGCCAAAATCCAAAAAAGGCAAACCTTCATTCGGCATTGTGGGGCTGGGCAGTTTCGGCGCCGCACTCGCGATTGAACTTGCCGAGCGCGGCATGGACTTGATTGTGCTGGACCGTGACGAAAATAAAATTCGCGAATTTCGCGAAATCACCGAGCACGCGGTACTTGTTAAGAATTTAAGTAAAAAGACGCTTCAAAACAGCGGCATCGGAAACTGTGACGTTGCGGTGGTGTGCATCGGCGAACAACTGGACACTTCCGTTTTGGCCACCTTGCATTTGGTGTCTTTGGGCATTCCGTTGGTTCTTGCCAAAGCACAAAGCAGCGAACACGGCGAAATTTTGGAAAAAATCGGTGCCGAAGTCATTTATCCCGAACGCGACATGGCAATTCGTCTGGCAAGTCGTCTGCGCACGGCAAAAGTGGTGGATTTTATTCAACTGAGTGAAAAGATAAAC
>JAZNKF010000014.1:0-25819 GCA_045578425.1 Acutalibacteraceae bacterium | reverse complement strand
ATGCCGCCGAGGGATTCGATGAGGTTGTCATAGCGTTCGCCCTCTTTGGTGAGGTCGGAAGCGCAACCGTTGGGCACGTGAGTCTTTTCGGGGCAGATGTTAATCTTGGAGAAAAGATTGGTGTTCATAAAATAACGGTAGCTCTGGTCATTTGTGCCGTCGAGACCTGCATATTCGTCGAGATTGACACTTGTTACATTTGAAAAATCGAGCTCGCCTTTTGCACATTTGTCGGAAAGATGGGCATATGTGCCAAGCGGTGTGGAGCCTGTAGCGAGACCGAGCACGCAATTGGGTTTCATAATAACCTGAGCTGCGATGATGTCGCCTGCTATGCGGCTGAGTTCTTCATAGCTGTTTGCTTTGATGAATTTCATAAAAATATCCTCCTTAAGGTGCAATTTTCTTGTCTTTTATTGCCTTCTGACAATATTATCTGCACTTTTTACTATATAATTTGCTCCGATGACACCTCTCACACTTGTGAGCGGATAGACCGAAGTGTTTTTACCGATGATTGTGCCGGGGTTGAGCACCGAGCCGGAGCCTATGTCGGCGTGGTCTGCAAGGATTGCACCCATCTTGCGAAGGTGAGTGTCATAGACCTTATCAGGTGTTTTGACACATACATCTGAGCCGTCGGTTTTAAGGTTGGAACATATTACTCCTGCGCCGATGTGGGCACCATTACCCAAAACAGAATCACCAACATAATTATAGTGCGGAGCCCCGACTTTGTCAAGTAAAATGCAGTTTTTAAATTCGGAAGAATTGCCGAGAACACAATTTTTGCCCGTTATGACATTTCCCCTTATATATGCACCGGGTCTGATTTCGCATCCGTCGCCTATGATGCAGGGGCCTATTATGGTGGCAGTGGGTGATATGCGGACATTTTTCCCAATCAGTACGCCGTCTGACAAGATCTCAAATTCATCACAAAGCTCTTTTTGCAAAGTCAAAATGAAGTCTTTTATTTTTGGAAGGATTTCCCACGGGTAAATACATTCAGAAAACAAGGGTTCAAGATATTTTGGAACAGATGAAAAAAGCTCTTTTGTGAGCACTTCTTTATTCAACCGAGTGTCCCCTTTCAACTATTACCTTTGCTATTTTCTTTGCATATTCATCGCAAAGAGAAAGATTTTCTGCTTCAATCATTATGCGCACCACGTTTTCGGTGCCGCTTTTTCTGAGAAGTACCCTGCCTTTGCCGTCTATAAGCTTTTCGATGTCTGCCTTGCACTTAAGAACACTTTCATCAGAGAGAACTGCATCCTTATCGGAAACCTTTATATTTTTGGTGTGTTGCGGAAAGAGAGTAAGACCCGAGGTAAGCTCAGACAGAGTGGATTTTGTGTCGCAAAGCTCCTCGGCTATCATAATTGCCGTGAGAAGTCCGTCTCCTGTGGCGGCATATTTTTTTAGTATGATGTGCCCCGATTGCTCACCGCCGAGTGAAAAATCGTTTTTTTGCATACATTCATATACAAAACGGTCGCCGACGGTGGTTTGTTCACAACGAATACCCAGTTCTTCCAAAGAGGAAATCAAACCGCTGTTGGACATAATAGTGGCTACCACGGTATTTTTGTTTAACATACCGCGGGACAACAAACGTTTCCCCAAAATATACATGATGGCATCGCCGTCTACTACGTTACCGTTTTCGTCAACGGCAATACAACGGTCACAGTCGCCGTCAAAAGCAAATCCAACGTCCAAGTGTTGCTCTTTGACCAAATGACACAAGTTCTCGATGTGTGTTGAACCACAACCGCGATTGACATTTAATCCATCGGGCTCCGCGCCGATAACCGTTAATTGTGCACCCAAAGCGCCAAACAAAGATTTTGCTATCATCCAAGAGGCACCGTTGGCGCAGTCTAAGCCGATACGCAATTTTTTGTAGGAATTAGAGGCCAAGGAAATCAAATAGCCGACATAACGATTTCTGCCCGAAACATAGTCAACAATGCAACCGATATGCTCACGCCGTGCCCATGGAAGGTCGTTGCCGGATACGTTAAACGCTCGTAAATCGCCGTCGAGATATTGCTCAATATAAGCGGTGGTGGCATCGTCCAATTTTTCTCCGTAGCGGTTAATGACTTTGATACCGTTGTCGTAAAACGGGTTATGCGAAGCGGTAATCATAATACCGCAATCGAATTCGTCTTGATGCGTTACGTACGATACACTCGGTGTAGTGGTAACGTGAAGCATATAGGCATCGGCACCCGAAGCGGTGATGCCTGCTACTAAAGAGTATTCTATCATGTAGCTGGAACGGCGAGTATCTTTACCAATGACAATGCGCGGTCGGTATCCGGCTTTGGTGCAACCCGATAATTCGGAGGAGTAGTACCAACCTAAAAAACGCCCCACTTTGTAGGCTTGTATGGAGGTTAAATTAAGGTTTGCTTCGCCGCGGAAACCATCGGTGCCGAAATATTTGTTGTGTTCAGCTTTTTCGCCGGTGTGCTGGTCAATCGGCAATTTGTCGTATAACAATTCGTCTGTCGAGATGTTAAACAATTCGCACAGTTGCAACACTTTGTCAATTTGGGGTAAGGCTTGATCCATTTCCCATTTAGATACCGATTGCCGCGATACGGCAATTTTTTCCGAAAGCTCTTCTTGTGAGAGACCGAATGCAGTGCGCAGTTTAGTGATTTTTTCGCCTATCGTCATATTATCATCTCCTTGTTTTTCGTGCGGATATAGTATATTCCGCACAACCATAATTATTGTACGGTTTTGCAAAAAACAATACAAGCAACTTTAATTGGAATAAAGTGCAACCATAAGTTGCGAAAACGGGCAAAGAAAAAAGCAAATTACGAAATAATTCTACCTTATTTTTTTAAAAGTGTAAACAAAAGTTTACTTAGCGAAAAAGATTTCATACAAAAAAAAGAAACGCCCCGTTCAAAAAAACGGGGCGTTGGCTGCGGAACTAGGAATCGAACCTAGACAAAGAGATTCAGAGACTCTCGTGCTACCTTTACACAATTCCGCAAAATGAAAAACTGTGTTTATTATACCCTTTTTTTTGATTTTGTCAAGAAAAATCAAAAGATTTTGTAAAGTGTTTGGATAAACAAACCGCGCCACCGAGTATCATCGGCGGCACGGTTTGTTTTACAACTTAGACTTATTTCAAGTTGTTTTCGTATTGCTGAATCATTTTTTTGACCATTTGACCACCGATGGAACCGGCTTGTCTTGCGGTCAAGTCGCCGTTGTAGCCTTGCTTCAAGGTCACGCCAACTTCGTTAGCGGCTTCCATTTTGAAGCGGTTGAGGCCTTCGCGAGCCTCAGGAACCAAGCTGTTTTTGTTAGACATACGTTACACTCCTCAAAACTAAATTGGCATAATGCCTCTATTTCGTCTTGCGTTTGCAGTAGTAGTGTGCGTTCGCCTATTCAAAACATGCGTGTTAATTTGTGGCAAATTTTTAATTTCCCGAAACCGATTCAATCGCTTTGGAAATCACGCGAAACATTTCCCTGTCTTCGTCGGAACCTTCACCGTGGTCCGAAAGAATGACCACTATGTAAGGTCGCGGTGCTTTGATAATAGCCATGTCGTGATAGGCGCCGTCCATCCAACCGTATTTGCGTACAACGGGATATTGGGAGCAAATCATGGGGTTTACCGTGTTTCTCATATGCGTTTCGAGTATTTTGCCGTATTGGTTATCGCCGGTAATATAAGTGTAAATATCTTTCATATAGGTAACAGCGTTTACGGCATTGATATTGCTGCTGTTAATATTTTTAATACCGCTGATGTCCGTGATGCCGATAGCCTTGGCATATTGTTTGAACCCTGCTGCCGGATATATCTGTCGCAGCATTTTAAAAGCAATGTTATCACTTTTTCGAATGGTGAGCTTTATGAGTTGGGATTGAGTGTATGTTGTCCCGAATTCATCGTTTTTAATCGTGCCGGTACCGCCCACATACATATCTTCGGTATACGTCATTTCTGCAGAAAGGTCCAGTCCGTTTTGTTCTGCCATGCCCAGTACGTAGCGGCAAAAAGGTGCTTTGATAACGCTGGCGGCCGGAAAACTGTGCGTGCCGTTGTAATAGTATTGATAGCCGGACGTGATGTCATAGTAAGCTACTGCCAGTGTACCCTCGTAGGAGGAAATTAACGTATCAAGCGTTGCTACTTGTTCTTTTGTTAATGAAAATCCATCTGATGAGGGGGGCTGCGTGGTGGTAACGTTAAGCGAACCACCGACTGTGGTAAACATGCTGGTTGTCGTAGTTGGCGCCGCTGTGGTAGTGACAGTGCCAGGGGAGTTCGTTGTTGTGTCCGGCGGTGTTGGGCGGGGTGGTGTTTTGCTGACACAACCCACCAATAACGCACAAAGTATTGGCGTTGTTAAAAAAAGTAATCGTTTCATAATTATCCTCAATCATTAGTTATTCCGCCGAGGGCGCGTTATTATTACGACACCTTTATTTTACGTGAATAGCCATACAGTGTCAATATAAAGGTGCATAAATCAAAAAACGATTTATTTTTCGAAAAAAGACTGCCTTACAGCAGCCTTTTAACAATAAAATTTTACGGAGATATCCTTATAAGTCGTCGGCATCTTGTTCCGGTACCAAATCGCCGTCGGGATTGCCGGTGTAGCTACCCAACACATCCGAAACAATATCTCCGCGTCCTTCTGAGGGGATAGCTTCAATCATATCTTTTGTAGGTTTTTGTTTACAAACATTTTTCTTGCATTTTTTTCGTTCCGTAATAAACACTCCTTTCGTTGTTAGTATGTCCTTATATAAGAATGAATAAAACACAAGATTTTCCCAAAAATAAATTGACAAGATTTGGTATTCGTGATAAAATGCAAAACAAGAGGGAGTAGCCGGCGCCGATTGCGCGGTATGTCAACATCATGACGAAAGTCTGGCATATCTTAAATGGCGAGACTCACGAATAGCGTCTTGCTGTATGTGCGTCTCAAAATGGTGTGAGTATTCAGCAGATACAGCAGTGTATTTGCTGATTTTTTTGTAAAGGAGAAAATGTATGCGTTATTATGATGCCACACCCGATGCTGTTTTGCAGGCAGTGGATTCGACTGCCGAAGGATTGTCTGCCCAAGAGGCGGCAAAGCGTTTGGAGAAAAACGGCAAAAACAAGCTTGAAGAAGCCAAAAAAGATGGAATTATCAAACGCTTCTTTATGCAAATGACCGACCCGATGATTTTGGTGTTGTTAGCAGCCGCTTTTGTCAGCGGTGTGTTGGCGGTGTATGAAAACGAAAGTTTTACCGACGTTATCATTATTTTATTCGTGGTAATTGTCAACGCGGTGCTCGGCGTTTATCAAGAAAGCAAAGCGGAAAAAGCGATTGAAGCTTTGCAAAAAATGTCTGCCGCGACATCAAAAGTCTTGCGCGACGGCAAAGTGGAGATTATCCGCAGCGAAGACATTGTGGTGGGCGACATCGTGTTGCTGGAAGCGGGCGATGCTGTTCCCGCAGACGGTCGTATTATCGAAAACGCCAGCCTTAAAATTGAAGAAGCGGCACTCACCGGTGAATCTGTTCCTGTCGATAAATTGATGGATTTGATTGAGTTGCGCGACGGCGGCAAAGATGTGCCGCTTGGTGACCGTAAAAATATGGTGTATATGGGCTCCACGGTGGTGTATGGCCGTGGTATGTTTGTTGTTACCGGTACCGGCATGGATACCGAAATGGGTAAAATCGCCGGTGTTCTTGCTGCTGCCAAAGACGGCGAAACACCGTTGCAACGCAAACTCGGTCAACTTTCCAAAATTTTAACGTGGTTGGTACTGGGCATCTGTATTTTAATTTTCGGCGTGCAACTGTTGCGTGCGGGAAGTTTTGGTGTGGATGTAGTTATTGATTCCTTTATGATTGCCGTTTCGCTCGCCGTGGCGGCTATTCCGGAAGGTTTGGCAGCCGTGGTAACGGTGGTGCTTTCTATCGGCGTTACCAATATGTCCAAGCGGAATGCGATTATCCGTCGCTTAACGGCGGTGGAAACGTTGGGGTGCGCACAAATTATTTGCTCGGATAAAACCGGCACGCTGACCCAAAACAAAATGACGGTTGTAGATTCCTACGGTGATAAAGACTTGACAGCACGCGCTATGACACTTTGCTCGGATGCCAAATTGGGTGAAGACGGCGAAGCGTTGGGTGAACCCACCGAAGTGGCCTTGGTCAACTGGGCTGCCAAAGAAGGTTTTGATAAGAATCTTTTGGAAAAAGAAATGCCCCGTGTGGCAGAAGCACCGTTTGATTCCGGCAGAAAAATGATGACAACACTGCATACCGTTGGCGGAAAAGTGGCGCAATTCACCAAAGGCGCCCCCGACGAAGTGCTCAAACGCTGCCAATTTATTATTAAAGACGGTAAAGTAACTGCCATTACCGATGCAGACCGCGAAGCCATTCTTGCGGCCAATAAAGCGATGGCAGACAAAGCGTTGCGCGTACTTTGTGCCGCTTACCGTGAATGGGATGCCCTGCCGAATGATACAACACCGGCACATTTGGAAGAAAAATTGGTGTTTGTCGGTTTGGTTGGTATGATTGACCCGGTTCGTCCCGAAGTGAAAGCAGCCATTGAAGAATGCGGCAGAGCCGGCATTCGTCCCATTATGATTACCGGTGACCATATTGACACTGCTATTGCGATTGCCAAGGAACTGGGCATTTTGGGCGAAGGACAGCATGCCGTGACCGGATCGCAACTGGACGACATGACGGATGAGGAATTTGCCGCCGAATTCCAAAATATTTCCGTTTATGCCCGTGTGCAACCCGAACACAAAACACGTATTGTCAACGCGTGGAAATCGGCGGGTTACGTTACGGCCATGACGGGTGACGGTGTCAACGATGCGCCGTCTATCAAATCGGCGGATATTGGTGTTGGTATGGGTATTACCGGTACCGACGTTACCAAAAACGTGGCAGATATGGTGTTGGCGGATGATAACTTTGCCACCATCGTGGGTGCAGTAGAAGAAGGCCGCCGCATTTATGATAACATTCGTAAAGCCATTCAATTCCTGCTTGGATCAAACATGAGTGAAGTTATCAGTATTTTTGCGGCAACGTTACTTGGGTTTACCATTTTGGAGCCTGTTCACTTGTTGTGGATTAACTTGGTGACCGACTGTTTCCCTGCGTTGGCATTAGGTATGGAACGTGCGGAAAAGGACATCATGAACCGTAAACCGCGCAGCGCCGATGCAGGTGTTTTCTCCAACGGTTTGGGTGTTGACGTGGCTTACCAAGGCTTCTTGCTTTCTTTGTTAACACTTGCATCGTATTTCATTGGCCATTTTATGGAATCGGGAAAATGGGAGATTGTCACTTCCGAACACGGCATCACTATGGCGTTCTTGACCTTGTCTATGGCAGAAATCGTGCATAGTTTGAATATGAGAAGTCAACGCGGCAGTTTGTTCAGCATGAAAGGACAAAACAAATTCTTGAATCTGTCCGCAGTCGCTGCATTCTTGCTTACCACCCTGGTGTGCGAAGTCCCGTTCTTGGCAAACGCTTTCGGCTTTGCCTCGGTTAGCTTGAAAGAATATGCCGTTGCCATTGTTTTGGCGTTGGCCATGTTGCCGTTGGTGGAATTAGTTAAATTCATTCAACGAAAAGCTACGCGTAAAAAGTAAGTAAAGACAGCGCCGCAGGGAAGAACCCCTGCGGCGCTTTTTCAAAAAAGAAGTTGCTATTTTTTTAAAAGCTATTGACTTTTTAAATAATACCGATTATAATTACAAGCGTTGCGAATGCGTGGGTATGGCGCGAAATGCGGCTGCCAAAGCAACAAAATTATAGATATGCGGGTATGGCGGAATTGGCAGTTTCGAGCTGAGCGCTGCCCGTAGGCAGAAGAAGCGAAAGCGAGAAAGCCGCCGCGGTCGAAATTTATCGGCGAATGCCGGGAATAAATTTCGGGCACCGCAAGGGTCACGCGAAACGCGGCTGCCAAAGTAACAAAATTATAGATATGCGGGTATGGCGGAATTGGCAGACGCGTTAGATTCAGGTTCTAATGGTCGCAAGGCTGTGCAGGTTCAAGTCCTGTTACCCGCACCAAACGAAAATCCGTTCTCGTAAGAGGACGGATTTTCGTTTGTATTATTCACTATTCATTTTTCATCATTCATTATTCATTAACAGTGAACGGATTTTTGAATGAATAATGAAAAATGAAGTCACTTCGCTGATGAATAATGAATAATTATTGCTACTTCGCTGATGATGTGATACAATAAAAGAAAAACACAAGGTAGTGCATTTATGGATTATTTTACGTTACACTCAATTGATTTTTCATATTATGATGACTTGTATAATTTGATGATAGAATATGTGGCAGAAACGGATTTTCATCAGTGCATTAAGACACCAGAACAAATTATCCCCAACATAACAAAGAGTATGATTAACAAAATTGATAACAATCGCTTTTTACAAATTGTTTATGAAGAAGATGAACCGATTGCCTTTTGCTATGCTAAAATAGATAGAAATGGAGATAAGGGTTATATCAGACCTAATTGGGGATATATAATGGAGTTTTTTGTAAAGAAAACTCATAGAAGAAAAGGAATAGGCAAAAAACTTGTTAACCAGTGTGAAAATTTCTTTAAAGAAAAAGGTGTTAAAAACATTTGGTTAACAGCTGATGCAGTTACTGGTATTCCTTTTTGGTTGGCTTGTAATTATATTGAAACAGGTGAAATTTCTTTTGAAAACAGCCAACAAATAATGTCTAAAGAAATATAATGTAAAAATCATCTCGTTTTCAGGCGTATTTTATCCGTGTCATTAAGTTCAAAACACCCAAAAAACTCTCGTTCTTCGGAACGAGAGTTTTTTTATCCAAGCCGACAGGCTTGGTATATCATCACGATGCAGTCGTGTATATCATCGCTGAAGGCGTATATCATCCCGCGAAGCGTGTATTTCTGTCGGCTTGATGATATACAAAACTAAAGTTTTGATGATATGCAATTCCTAACGGAATTGATGAGATACAATGCTTCGCATTGATTTATAAAAAACAAATCACTGTTGATTATATCGATTTTCCCTCCGTTGCAAACAACTGACATTTGTGTTATTATAATAATGACGAAAGCGCTTTTGTTAGTTAACTTTGGAGGTGTTTTTATGGATATAATGACTATTGGTAAAAATATAGCCGAACTTCGTAAGGCAAAAGGTGTTAAGCAAGACGAATTGGCAAGATTTGTTGGAATAACGGCACAAGCGGTTTCTAAATGGGAAAACGGCGGTGTGCCTGACACTGAACTGTTACCCAAAATTGCAGATTATTTTAATGTGTCAATAGATGAATTGTTTGGTAGAGAACGCAATACCTCTATTGATATTCAAGATGCGATTTTAAGGGATATCACAAAAACAAAAGTAGATGATCGTATTTCACGAGCTTTTGAACTTTGCTGGATGATAGAGCAATCCATGTATGGCACTATATTTTCTGATCCCGAACGATTTAGAGAAGAAGCAAAGACACACGGTGAAAATGATCAAATTTATTCGCAAATTGAAGTTGATTCGGGATATACAGAGATGGGACTATTTAACCGAATGCAGTATTTCTTGGTAGTGCCTGATGCCAAAGATAAAGATAAAGCCCTTTTAGACGGAATAGATTATCCTGGATTTTTCAAACTGATGGCAGATAAAGACATATTTGAAACCCTTGTTTTTTTGTATAAACGTGATAGTTTTAATGCCTTTACCGAAAAGTTGATAATCAAAGAGTTGGGATATGCCGAGGATAAGGCTAAACAGATAATTGCGGAATTGTTGCGTCTCAATATTATAGCAAAAACGGTGGCGGATATTGGAAATGACGTGGTTGAGGTTTATCAGTTTGCTCGAAGACCATCCTTTGTGTCCATGTTGATTTTTGCGAGGGAAATGATAGATATACCAAACAATTTCTATGTTAACAATCGGAGTAGGCGCAAACCATATTTAAAATAAAAATATAAAGAAATTCCTCGGTTTTTAGGCATATTTAATTCGTGTCATTAAGTTCAAACTACCCAAAAGCCACAAGAACGGTAACGTTCTTGTGGCTTTATTCATTTTCTCATTGCGGGTACCGGATTTGGAATATTTTGGGCTGTCATTTTTTGACATACACAATATCTATTGTTTTTTTACAAAAATCCCTTGCCTTTTTACTGTGAATTATGCTAATATGTATATATTAGCGAAAACTAAATTAAAATAGAGGAGGAATGTTAAAATGGCAAAAGAGAAAAAACTTGATGCCAACGGGTATCGCAAATTTGGTATACGAGACAAAATTGCATATGCAGCGGGAGATTTGGGCTGCAATATGAGTTTCTCACTCAAAAATGTAGTGCAGACTTTTTGGCTTGTGTTCATGATGATGGAAACCGGTCTGCTTTCCCTGCTGCTTCTTCTTGTTCAGATATGGGACGCAGTAAACGATCCGATGCTTGGTTCGCTTATTGACAGCGACAAAAGAAACTACAAACACGGAAAATTCAAGACCTATATTTTTATCGGCGCTTGCGGACTTCTGGTCGGCGGAGCAGCGGTATTCCTTCCTTTCCCCAATGCGGATATTTGGGTAAAGGCCGTTCTCTTCATAGTCGGATATGTGGTTTGGGATGCGTTCTACACTGTTGCAAACGTGCCCTACGGCTCTATGCTTTCTCTTATTACTTCTGATAAAACAGAGCAAGCTGAGCTTTCCACTTGGCGTTCCATCGGCTCTATCGTGGGTAATTTGCTTCCCAATATGATTCTTCCCCTGCTGATATGGAAAGACGTAATTTACGATGGTAGTGCGAACTTCTTTGATAAACTCTTCTCGAAAATAGTTCTTCCCGAAGGGGTTGACAAGTCTTTGTTTTTTACCAACCCTGAAACAAAACTTCCTTATCAAAACGGTGAAACGATTATTAACCCCTTAACTGGCAAAAATGTGCAAGAGCTTCTTGGAGAACGAGTGTTTTGGGCGGCACTGATTATGGGTCTCCTCGGTTTTGCCGCGTTCCTCATTATGCTCAAATTCATAACTATCCGTGTTAACGAGAGTAGCGTTAAAACAACAGATAGCAGCGAAAAAATCAATATTTTTAAAGCTTTTGCAAAATTTGCAAAGAACCGTCCCGCAATAGGTGTAACCCTCGCAGCTATGGGTATGTTCCTTGGAATGAACGCCGCATCGACTGCTACTACAATTATGTTTGCTACCTATTTTGGAATGGCAAATCTTTCGGGTATTGTTCAAATGATAGGATTTTTACCGTCGTTGTTTTTTATTCCTTTCATAAAGAAGATTGTTGTTAAATTTGGTAAGAAGGAAGCTTCTGTTTTCGGCGCAGTCATTTCTCTTGTTGGCGGTGTCATAATGATGTTCTTCCCGATAGTGCCTTACAATCTTGCACTTCCTGTATATATGATTAGCCTTGTTATTTACGGTGTTGGTATGGGCTTCTATACTTGCGTATCGTGGGCTATGATGAGTGATGCTATTGATTATAATGAATGGAAATACGGCACAAAGGAAGAAGGCACGGTTTATGCTCTTCATTCCTTCTTCCGAAAACTAGCACAAGGTATTGGTCCTTCCGCTGTGCTTCTTATCATGGGATCGCTGGGTTATGTTGAAAAATATGGCACAATGCTCCAAAATGAACAAACAGCTTATAACATGTGCTGGCTCGTTGCTGGTCTTTATATGTTCAGCGCCGTTCTTCAATTTATTGGTCTTGCAGTAATCTACAATATTGATAAAAAGACTCTTAATCGCATGAATGAAGAACTTCAAGCAAGAAAGATTGCCGAACCTTTAAGAGAAGAATAAGCAATTAACACAAGGCGTCTGACAAAATAAGTCAGACGCCCTTTTGTAGAAAAACAAAACAAGGAGAATTTTGATGAGAAACATTTTAAATCTCAACGAAAACTGGTTATTTGCCAAAAACACCACCGATATCAACTGCCGCGAGGGCGTATCGGTAAATCTTCCGCATACCTGGAACGCGGAAGACGGTTTTGACGGAGGAAATGATTATTTCCGCGGTTCGTGTCTTTATGTTAAAGAATTAAGCAAAGAAGATTTGCCGGCTGCCGATTTATATTATCTTGAATTCAGAGGGGCAAACTCTTCTGCCGATGTTTATGCAAATGGTAAGAAACTGGCGCACCACGATGGTGGGTATTCTACTTGGCGCGTGAACATTACCGACGAAATTAACGAAAAAGTCGAAATTGCTGTTGTGGTGGACAACTCTCCCAACGAGACGGTTTATCCGCAAATGGCTGACTTTACGTTCTATGGTGGTCTCTACAGAGGCGTAAACTTAATTTGCGCTAATAGTACACACTTTGACCTTGACTACTACGGCGCACCCGGTATTAAAATTACCCCCGTTGTCAATGGGGCAGATGCCACGGTGGAAGTGGAAACCTTTGTGACCAATCTTAAAGAAGGTCAGAAATTGGTTTATACCATCTATGACAAAGAAGAAAACGAACTTTACAAAATTGAATCTACCGAAACAAAAGCGGTTTTTGAAATTAAAGACGTGCATTTGTGGAACGGCCGAAAAGACCCGTATTTGTATTGCTGTGAAGCAGAGATTGTTGAAAACGGTGAAGTAATCGACAACGTTTGCAATCGTTTCGGTTGCCGCAGTTTCAAAATTGACCCTGACAACGGCTTCATCTTGAATGGGGAAGAATACCCGCTTCGCGGCGTATCCCGCCACCAAGACAGATGGGGTGTCGGTAACGCGCTTCTTCCCGAACATCATGAAGAAGATATTGACCTTATCATGGAAGTGGGCGCGACAACCATTCGTCTTGCTCACTATCAACACGACCAATATTTTTATGACTTGTGTGACGAAAAAGGTTTGGTAATTTGGGCGGAAATCCCGTATATTTCCAAGCATATGCCTACCGGACGCGAAAACACCATTTCTCAAATGACGGAACTGATTTCGCAAAACTATAACCATCCGTGTATTGTGGTGTGGGGTCTTTCCAATGAAATTTCCATTGGTGGCTCTGACGAGGATTTATTGGAAAACCATCGCATTTTGAACGATCTTGTTCACGAAATGGATAAAACGCGCTTGACAACGATTGCAGCTGTTTCCATGTGCAAGATGGATGACCCGTATCTGCAAATTCCCGATGTGGTTTCGTACAACCATTATTTTGGCTGGTACGGCGGCGAAACGTCCATGAACGGTCCGTGGTTTGATGAATTCCACAAAATGCATCCCACCATTCCGATTGGTTGCTCCGAATACGGATGCGAGGCGCTCGATTGGCATACCAGTGACCCAAAACAAGGCGATTACACGGAAGAATATCAAGCCTATTATCATGAAGAATTAATCAAACAATTCTTCTCGAGAAAGTATATTTGGGCAACCCATGTGTGGAATATGTTTGACTTTGGTGCCGATGCCAGAGCCGAGGGCGGCGAAAACGGACAAAACCACAAAGGCCTTATCACCATGGACAGAAAATATAAAAAAGACGCTTTCTATGCCTACAAAGCATGGCTGGTTTCTCCCGACGTTGACCCCTTTGTCCATTTGTGCGGTAAGAGATATATTGACAGGGTAGAAGATGTTACGAAGGTAACAGTGTATTCCAACCTTCCCGAAGTGGAACTGTTTGTCAATGGTGAAAGCATCGGCAAAAAGACAGCCGAAGACCATTTCTTCTACTTTGATGTGCCGAACGTTGGGGAAAGTACCATCGTTGCCAAAGCGGGTGAACTTACCGACGAAGGAATCATCCGCAAGGTTGACGAAATGAACATGGATTATGTCCTTGTGGAAAAAGGTGCTGTTCTCAACTGGTTTGATGTTACCGCGCCCGAAGGCCGTTTTTCTCTTAACGATAAAATCAGCGATATTATGGAATCCAAACGAGGAAAAATGTGGTTTATCGGTGTTGGATTAAAACTGAAAAAGAAGATGGATGCCAATAAGAAAGATAAAGCCGAAGGGAAAAAATCCGGTGGATTCGACGTTGATTTGAAGGCTGACGGCGGCTTAATGCAAATGATGGGGAGCTTTACGGTACTTCGTTTGACAAGTATGATGGGGATGATGAACATTTCCTTTACCAAAGAAGAACTTCTCAAACTGAATAAGCAGTTAAACAAAATTAAAAAGCCTAAAAAGAAATAAGTAAGAAAGCCTTTCTCGATTACGAGAAAGGCTTTCTGCTTTTTAATTACCTTTTGAATTGTATTTTGCAGGCAAACATATTGTCACCGCTTGTGTTTTGACCTTTTGCTAAAACATGATTTTCTTCTTTAATAAAATAGACATTAAGTTGTGTGCCGTGTACCACCTCTTTGCGATAATCGATTTGGAACGTTTCGAGAATATCGTCAGCAGAGGGGACAAGAGCATCTATGACAAAATCGGCGTATTTTATGTTGTTAACGTGGTTGTTGACATCCAATTCACTGAATCGGGTATTAACCATGTACGGTGTGCCGATTGCTTCAAAATCCGCGACTTTCGAAAGTTTTTCGTCGAACATTGTGTCACGGCAAAATCCGTCGGTAAACGGATATAGTTGGGGAACCGAAAGAAGTTTACGTTGTTCGCTGTGCACAATCACCCATTCCGAACTGCCTTTGATAAGGATCATGCCGTTTTCGTCCGTGATGCAGTATTCGCGGCGGTAGTTGAGACGACGAGGTTCCAACGGCCAGGTTTTGACATACACCGTCTGATAGCGGCTTGGTGCCGAAACGACTTTAAATGCAACGCGGGTAATTACCCACAAATATGAGCGGTTTAGCATTTGTGTAAAGCCTAAGCCCAGTTCCTCGGCGTGTTGTCCGGCGGCATCTTGAAACAAATCCAAAACGGCAGATGGTTTTAGGTGGTTGAATTTATCAAAATCTCCGGCTCGTAGGGTGTATTTCTTTTCCCACGTTGTCTTCATGGTTTTTGCTCCTTTGTTTTGTCCAAAACTATTTATTTATTATATCACAAATTTCGTGAAATGGCAACAAGGGGAGAACGGTATGATTTTTATTGTATTTGTGGCGAATTTGTTATATAGTAGAGTTGTAGAGGTGAGAATATGAAATTCAAAAAACGGTACGTGGGCATTATTGCTGCTGTGTTGCTCTTGGTTTCTTGGTATTTTTATGAATCGAATTTACCGTCCTCGTTTTCGATGCAGAATATTCCCCCGTTTAGTGATGATATTGCGTATGTAACAATAGATGACAACCGGCCGAATTTTACAGAAGAAGATATGGTCACCACTTCTTATGAACAATATTCGCCGCTCGATGCTTTGGGACGTTGCGGTGCGGCAACAGCCTGTGTCGGCATCGATATTATGCCAACAGAGGAACGTGGAAATATCGGCCAAATCAAACCGTCCGGCTGGCATACGGTTAAGTACGATTGTGTAGACGGAAAATATTTATATAATAGGTGCCACCTTATCGGATATCAACTCACCGGTGAAAATTCCAATCCTAATAATTTAATTACCGGCACGCGATTTTTAAATGTGGAGGGGATGCTTCCGTTTGAAAATCAGATCGCCGAGTATGTTAAACAAACGGAAAATCATGTTATTTATCGCGTAACGCCGATTTTTGAAGGAAGTAATTTATTGGCAAGCGGTGTGCAAATGGAAGCAAAATCGGTAGAGGATAACGGTGAGGGCGTTTGCTTTAATGTGTATGCGTATAATAACCAACCGGGCATTACCATTGATTACGCCACCGGGAAAAGTTGGTTGGGAATTTGACGAAAGAGGAATTGTTTGTTATAATTAGTATATCTTGATATTTGTCAGGGAGATGAATAACTATGTTCAAAAAATATGCGGCATTTATTCTAGTGATTCTCATAGTTTCTTTTTCTTTCACGGGATGTCAAAATCCTCGTCCCGACAGTGGTAATGAAACACCTACCACCACGTTACAAACAGAGGGTGGTTCTAAAGACGAAGAAAATGTTACCACACAACCGTCTTTAACAACAACACAGGAAGACGAAACGACCACGGCAGAAACGACAACCAATGCGGTTGTCACAACAACATCGACAGAAGAGAAAACAACAGTTTCTACAAAGGAAACAACTATCAAACAAAAAGAAACGACAACTGTTCAAACAACAACCACAACGGCTGTGCAGCCACCGAAAAAGTATACCCTGACGCCGCTTCCCGCTTCGGCGTATTACGGCCGTTCACAGCTGGCAGGCATGGACAATAGCACTGCACTTCTCAGCGCCTATCAAGATATTGTCAGCGGTGTGCAAACAATGAAAGAAGAAATTGAACTAACCGTGCCGTTGACAAAACAAGAAGCGATGACGGTATTTTACTATTATCACGATGATTATCCCCAACATTTCTGGTGCAATAGTGCATTCCAATATATGCTTGATGGGGATAGTGTCACAAGCATTTTGCCGCAATATGCCATGACACAAGCACAAAAAAATGCAGCACAAACCGAGTTTGATGCGGCGGTTTCTGCTTGCTTAAAAGAAGCTTCTTTCGGTAAAAATGATTATGAACGCGAAAAAATAATCCACGATTATCTGGCAAAACAAACGACTTATCAAAGCGGAAAAAACGCACACAACGCATATGGCGCTTTGGTGGAAAAAAAGGCGGTTTGTGACGGTTATTCCCGCGCTTTTCAATGGATTTTATACCAAGCAGGTATTCCGGCGTTGATTGCAGAAGGTGCCAGTATTAACCCTGCGTCCGGTGGTGAACAACCCCACGCGTGGAATGTTGTTAAAATCGGGGGGGAATATTATCATGTTGATTTAACATGGGATGATGCGTCCTCCAAAGAGGTTATGTATGCTTATTTTAACATGACCACCGAACAAATAGGGGAAAGCCACCGCATTAGCACCCAAAACGCTTATGCTTTGCCGCACTGTACTGCCACTGTCGCCAACTATCATGTCAAAAACGGTACGGTAATTACCAGTTATTCGATTGACAGTATAACTTCGTTAATGCAACGCACGACGGGTGATTTGCACGTATACGTTGCCGATAAACCGGAAAATTTTGTAAAATGGTTTAAAACCAATGTCGGTGCTATTGCCGGAAAAGTAGGGATTACCGGCAGCTATTCTTATCAAACGATTATTCTTGGTAATGAGGTTGTTTTGCACATAGCTTCTAAATGACAAGCTAATTGTAGAATAGGCTTGTGTTTTGACAGAAAATGTGATATGATAAAAACAGTTCTTGCACTAGTAGAGGAGGAAACAATTTGGGTAAACCTGTTGTTTTATGTGCTGACAGCACATGCGATTTGAGTCCGGAATTAAAAGAGCGATTTCATGTTTTAATTTGTCCGCTTCATGTTGTTTTGGATGACCAAAACTACGATGACGGTGTAGATATTATGCCGGATGATATTTATGAAACGTACGCTAAAAAGAATATTCTTCCCAAGACCAATGCTGCTAACACGGCGGAATATTTGGATTTCTTTAAACCGCATTTAGATAACGGTTGCGAGATTGTGTATATCAGCTTGGGTTCCTCGTTATCCGTTTCGCACACCAACTGCCGTATGGCAGCCGCGGAATGTGAAGGTGTATACGTGGTGGATAGCTGTAACTTGTCTACCGGTATGGGATTGTTGGTATTGGAAGCGGCAGACTGCATTGCGGCGGGTATGTCTGCAGCGCAGGTGGCAGAAGAAGTGCAGGCTTTGGCAACGAAGTCTCACGCCAGTTTTGTGTTGGATACTTTGGAATTTTTACACAAAGGCGGTCGTTGTTCTGCCTTGGCAATGTTAGGGGCTAATTTGTTGCAACTCAAACCGTGTATTGAAGTAGACACTACTGCCGGCGGAAAAATGGACGTTGGCAAAAAATACCGCGGTTCGCTGGATAAAGCTCTGTTGCAATATGTGCAGGATAAACTGGCAGGCAGAACAGACATTTGCCGCAAACGTATTTTCATTACCCATTCGGGCATTTCCGAAGAACGTTTGGCAATGGTAAAAAAAGCGGTGGAATCGTACAACTTGTGTGATGAAATTTTCATTACACGTGCGGGATGCACCATTTCCTCGCATTGTGGACCCAATACACTTGGTGTCTTGTTTATGACGAAATAAAAAGAAGACCTTGTCGCTGGCAAGGTCTTCTTTTTATCAATGCAAAATCAATTGTGCCAAACCCGCCCCTATTGTTCCTCCTAAAACTAAGCATAAAATTTGCATTCCTGCATAGCGGCGACGGGCTTTTTTTAGTCCGCTGTACGCATCTTGGGAGGAAAGCAGTTTGTGAGCTTCTTGGTCTAACAGCACGGCCGGACAATCGGTGCAATGGTGGCGAACCACCAAAAATACGCGTTCAAAATAAGGGCTTTTGGTGTCGGTAACTTCCACGATTTGTCGATTGATTCCTTTTATCATACTCACACTCCTTTGCTTGTTGTGAGTATGGGATTTACTGAAAAATTTATACAAAAAAGTGTGTTTGGAAAGGAAATATAACTCTTTGTAATATATTCAAAAACACCCCAATTGTGGAAAACTATGTTGAAAATGTGAACAAATCCTTATATTTCGAGGTGTTTTTACGTCGTAAAGGGTCGAAATAATAAAAAATATTTGCATTTTTAAGAATATTTACATACGGATTGTTGAATTTACTTTACGGTTCACGACCGGTCAAAAACCACACAGCACGTTCCACTGCATCGCGTGAATTTCCCCAGTCTGCATTTTCGCCGCTGTTGCGATAATCAAACATTTTACAAAAGTGCGAAACGTCTTGTCGCAAGGATGTCATGTAACGTTGCGAAAGGGCAGACGCCGTCTTGGAAAAGGGAGTAATGCTTTTTTTGCTCATAGCGGTTTGAGCTGTTTGGACGAGCAATGAAAAATGGGGGAGACACAATGCTTCTTGCTCGTCAAATAACTTGCGAAAATCCGCTTCATTTTCCCACAAACGGCAAACGGTGGCTAACATTCGTTCCATTGCCCAGTCAACCTGCTGACAGATAAAGCAGGTATTTTGCTGCTCACTTGCATGCAAAGCTTGTTTTTTGCTGCTTTTGCCAATTAACGGAAGACCTTTGAAAACCTCTTGCTCCGTTTCGGCTAAGTGACTTTCTAAAATTAAAGCGACACCCAAACGGTTTCGTTGCTTCATAATATCGCGAAAATGGTCAATGCAAAATCCCAAACGGTTGGTTTCAATGCGCACGTCAGGCTCCATCATGGCAGCACCGGTAATGTATTCTGCCATGCGTTTTTCTAACATGTTGCGCATGCGGCAAATCGGACAACCGGCCTTTGGCTCAAAGACCTCGCTTATGGGAATATTGGTAATATCGGAACGCAAAAGGCTCACAACCTTCCTTTTTTTGTTTTAGTATAACAAAAAACCGATTATGACACAAGTTTTTTGAAAAAAAGTTGCGTTTTTTTCAATTTTCCCTTTGCTTATATAAAAAAATAGTGTATACTGATGTTAAAGATTGTTAGGAGGTTTTTCGTTATGCCCCTTGTTAACACAAAAGAAATGTTTGAGAAAGCCTATGAAGGTGGCTATGCTATCGGCGCTTTCAATATTAACAACATGGAAATCATGCAAGGTATTGTCGGTGCTTGTAAAGAATTGAACTCGCCGGTTATTTTGCAAGTTTCCGGTTCGGCACGTAAATATGCTCATCACGGGTATCTGTATCACATGGTACAAGCCGCTGTGGAAGAAACCGGTTTGCCGATTGCTTTGCACTTGGACCACGGTTCCAGTTTTGAACTTTGCAAAGATTGCATTGACGGCGGTTTTACTTCAGTTATGATTGACGGTTCACATTTACCGTATGAAGAAAATGTGGAACTTACTCGCAAAGTGGTCGAGTATGCTCATGCTCGCGGTGTGACCGTGGAAGGGGAATTGGGTCAATTGGCAGGTGTCGAAGACGAAGTCAGTGTTGAGGCGGATAAGGCCAATTATACCGACCCTGACCAAGTACAAGATTTTGTTACACGTACCGGTGTGGATTCGTTGGCAATTGCCATTGGTACCAGCCATGGTGCATTCAAGTTTAAACCCGGTCAAAAACCACAACTTCGTTTTGATATTTTGCAAGAAGTGATGAACCGTTTGCCCGGTTTCCCGATTGTGTTGCACGGTGCTTCTTCCGTTATGCCGGAATACGTCGCCATGGTTAATGAAAACGGTGGGCAAATGGCAGATGCTATCGGCATTCCCGAAGATATGTTGCGCAAAGCGGCTTCCATGGCTGTTTGCAAAATCAATGTTGATTCCGACTTGCGTTTGGCATTGACTGCCGGCGTTCGTCGTCATCTCAAAGAAAACCCCACTCATTTCGACCCACGCCAATATTTGGGCGATGGACGTGAGTGTATTACCGCTGTTGTCAAACACAAAATCCAAAATGTTTTGGGTAGTGCCAATAAAGCCTAAAAAGTATAGTATACCCCGCTTGCCCATCAAGCGGGGTATCATTTTAAAAGGAAGGGTCATTCGCCATGCGATTGCTGATTATTGACGGAAACAGTATTCTTAACCGTGCATTTTATGGAATCAAAGTGCTTACCACGCACGACGGTGTGCCTACCAATGCGCTGGTGGGGTTTTTGAATATTTATTTTCGCTTAGCAGAACAAACAAAAGCCGATGCGGTAGCCATCGCTTTTGACCGCAAAGCGCCGACGTTTCGGCACGAATGGTACGGACAGTACAAAGCAGGACGCAAAGGCATGCCCGAAGAATTGGCGCAACAACTGCCGCTTATTAAAGAGTTGTTAACGTTGATGGGTTGTCACGTGGTGGAACAAGACGGCTACGAGGCAGACGATATTTTGGGTACGTTAGCCGCAAAAGCAAGCCAAAGTGGGGTGCCTTGTTTTGTGGCAACCGGTGACCGTGATTCGTTGCAATTAGTCAGTGAAGAAGTAACCGTTCTTTTGGCAACCACTCGTATGGGAAAACCCGAAACCGTCGTTTTTGACCCGGCGGCGGTTTTTGAAAAATATGGATTGACACCCTCTCAACTTATTGACTTGAAAGCACTTATGGGAGATAGCAGTGACAACATTCCCGGTGTCCCCGGTGTTGGTGAAAAAACGGCATTGGATTTATTGCATCAGTATGCAACGGTTGATGGTGTGTATGAACATTTGGATGACCTGCGCGAAACCCTTCGTCATAAATTGACAGAAGGGAAAGACAGTGCTTATCTCAGCCGTCGTCTGGGTACCATTTGCTGTGAAGCACCCGTTGATACAGACCTTACCCATTACGCATTGGCGCCTGTACAAGAGAACGAACTGTCGGTACTGATGACGAAACTGGAGTTGTTCAAACTGATGGAAAAGATGGGGCTGAACGCAACCGTTACGGCTCCTGTAACCGATTTGATTCAAGAAATACAAACGCTAAAAACGGTAGAACCGACCACTATTTTATCCGCCAGTCCGCTGACCGTGTGGCTTTTTGAAGATACGGCTTGGTTGACGGCAAATGGTATGGTCGCTTCAATGATGGCCGATGATACACAGTTTCTTGAAATGTTATCCGATGCCACTGTCGGCAAAAAAACAGCTGATACCAAGTTGTTGGCTGCTCATTGTTTAAAGTATGGCAAAACGCTCGAGGGCGTATCTTTTGATGCGGTGCTGGCAGCTTATTTGCTCAATCCGTTGGCTTCTGAGTACGATGTGACCCGCTTAGCACAAGAGTATGGTGTGTTGCCATTTGCAGGCGATGCCCCCGAAGAAGTGCGTGTGCTGGAGCCGCTGTGCGCTGTCTTGGAAAAACAGTTGGTCGAGGCAGAAATGATTTCCTTGCTAACCGATATGGAAATTCCGTTGGCAGTGGTGTTGGCATCGATGGAGACTGCCGGTTTTGAAGTGGATGGGGAAGGCGTTGCCGCCTTTGGCAACCAGTTGCAAGAGCGCTTGGACGTTTTGATTAAAAATATTACGGAACAAGTGGGATACGAATTCAATCTTAATTCTCCCAAACAACTGGCAAAAGCCTTGTTCGAGGACTTGCAATTACCTGCCAAAAAGAAAACGAAATCGGGATATTCCACCAATGCCGAAGTGCTGGAATCGTTACGGCACGCACACCCGGTAGTGGAAATGATTTTGGATTATCGCACGTTATCCAAACTTAAATCCACCTATTGTGACGGACTGCAAAAGGTGATTGCCACAGACGGGCGCATTCACTCTTGCTTTAATCAAACGGAAACGCGTACCGGTCGGATATCGTCAACCGAGCCAAACTTGCAAAACATTCCCGTAAAACAAGAACTGGGCAGAGAGTTGCGGCGTTTTTTCCGTGCCCAAGAGGGGTACGTGTTGTGCGATGCAGACTATTCGCAGATTGAGTTGCGTGTTTTGGCGGCATTGTCAGGCGATGAAACCATGACGGATGCTTTTAATAACGAAGAAGACATTCACCGTATTACCGCTTCTCAAGTGTTTGACGTGCCTGAACTTTTGGTGACGCCGCTTATGCGTTCCCAAGCCAAAGCGGTGAACTTTGGCATTGTTTACGGCATTGGTGCACATTCGTTATCCGAAGACATTCACGTCACCTACGCGGAGGCAAAACACTATATTGACCAATATTTGGCGCATTACAGTGCGGTGGCGGGGTACATGGATTTTTTGATTGCCGAGGCAAACCGTACTGGTTACGCCAAAACAATGTTTAATCGTCGTCGCCCGTTGCCGGAACTGAAAGTTTCCAACCACGTCACACGTTCTTTTGGTGAGCGTGTGGCGCGTAATATGCCGATTCAAGGTACGGCGGCAGATATTATTAAATTTGCCATGATTCGCGTGCATCGTCGGTTGAACGAAGAAAAAGTTGATGCTCGTTTAATTTTACAAGTTCATGATGAATTGATTGTAGAAGCAAGAGAAAACGAATCTGAGAAGGTTGCCTGCATTTTGCAAGAAGAAATGGAAAAAGCGGCCACACTGACCGTTCGTTTGCGTGCAGACGTAAACATCGGTAAAACGTGGTATGATGCAAAACAATAAAAAATTCAAAAATAAGTCTTTGCAGAACATTGTTTTTGTGATAAAATGTTAAAAGCGAACGAAAAGAGGGGAAATATCATGTCGGTGATTACACACAGTGAAGCACAAACGCAATTACTTGGTGCCAGATTGGCTGCTCACTGTAAAGCCGGCACGGTTGTAGCCTTCTTTGGCGGTTTGGGTATGGGAAAAACGGCGTTTGTGCGAGGAATGGCCCAAGTGCTGGCACCAAATGCGCATGTTTCCAGTCCCACGTTTGCGTTGGTAAATGACTATGGCGGGACACCGCCGCTTGTGCATTTTGATATGTATCGTATTACCGGTTGGGAAGATTTGGATACTACCGGATTTTTTGAATACCAACAGCAGGGTGCTGTGTTGGCAGTGGAATGGAGCGAAAATATTGAGACGGCGTTACCGTCTGATGCTATTCGCGTGACGTTTCGCCGTCTTTCGGAAAACGAACGGGAAATCACAATTGAAGGGGTGGATGCAGATGCTTTCTAAGGAAGCGTATACTTTGCTTTCGGTGGAATCGTCGGCAGGGCCTGCTTCTTGTGCAATTTTGCGTGTAGAAAACGGCAAGTACCGTATTTTGGCACAATCGTTTGTGCATACGGGGCTTACGCACAGTCAAACGTTATTGCCGTTGATTAATCATACCATTGCCGATGCCGGCTTAACGGTTGCCGACATTGATGTTTTGGCCGTGGCGGAGGGTCCCGGTTCTTTTACCGGTGTGCGTATCGGTGTTTCGGCCGTCAAAGGCTTGGCGTTTCCCAAAAACTTGCCGTGCGTGCCGGTTTCTACCTTGGCAGGAATGGCTCAACGTTTGGAAGGTATACCGTTCAACGGTCGTATCGTAACGGCAATGGATGCACGTTGCCATCAAATCTACACTGCTCTTTTTTCGTTAGAGAATGGTATTGTTACTCGTTTAACACCCGATGAAGCCTTGCCGATGGATGAAATGAAAGACCGATTGCTCAAACAAGACGGTTCCATATTGTTGGTCGGTGACGGCGCACAGCTATGTTATGAGCAATGGCAAAAGGATGTTCCGGACTTGTGGTTAGCGCCATCGGTTTTACGTTATCAACACGCTGTTGGCATAGCAATCGCAGCGGTACAGCAAAATATCGCTGTTACAGCAGAAGAATTAGTGCCAGCGTATTTGCGTTTGCCGCAAGCAGAACGCGAATTGCGCAGCAGACAACAAAACAAATAAAGAAACAGGAAGTTCAGTAATATTTTAGGAGGGTATTATTATGCCAAACAAACCGTTTATTGCAGACCATCCGCTTATCCAACACAAAGTTACGCTGTTGCGTGACAAAAACACCAGTTCCAAACAATTTCGCGAATTGATTCAAGAAATTACGGAACTGATGGTGTATGAATCCACGCGCGATTTGCCAATGTGCGAAGTAGAAGTGGAAACGCCGCTTGCCAAAACCACCGGCTACCAAATTGCCGGCAGAAAATTAGCGTTTGTGCCGATTTTGCGTGCCGGATTAGGTATGGTGGACGGCGCCGTGGAATTGGTTCCTTCTGCTCGTGTGGGACATATTGGCTTATACCGCGACGAAACCACGTTGAAACCGGTGGAGTATTATTGCAAATTACCGGGTGACATTCACGAACGCGAAGTGATTGTTTTGGATCCTATGCTGGCTACCGGTGGCTCGGCAGTAGATGCCATTGGTCAAATCAAAAAACGCGGACCGAAAAGTATTAAGTTTATGTGCATTATCGCTGCGCCGGAAGGATTGAAAACCTTGCAAGAAGCGCATCCCGATGTGCAAATCTATTGTGCTTCTTTGGACGAACGTTTGAATGAAAACGGTTATATTGTTCCCGGTTTAGGCGATGCCGGCGACCGTATTTTCGGAACAAAGTAAAGACACGAACATATCCCGCAAAGAGAAGCTTTGCGGGATATTTTTATTGTGAGAGAAAACCACCGGCAGTGCCGGTGGTTCCAAAAAGCTTTAGCTATGCCTAGAAAAAACATCCTCCTATGGTTATAGTGATGGTGGTCTGCCAACCGCCATTACATAACCATAGGAGGAATCAAGTCCAGATGAAACTTGACACTAGTAGTTTAGCACACACGAAGTGGGAATGTAAATACCATATCGTATTCGCTCCGAAATATCGCCGACAGATTATCTATGGAAAAATAAAGTTAGATATAGGGCAAATGCTACGAAAGCTATGTGAATATAAGGGCATAGAGATTATCGAAGCAGAGGCGTGTAAAGATCATATCCATATGCTCGTGTCAATCCCGCCTAAGTACAGTATAGCACAGATAATGGGTTATCTTAAGGGAAAGAGCAGTTTAATGATCTTCGAGAAATATGCGAACCTAAAGTACAAGTACGGCAACCGGCATTTCTGGTGCCGGGGCTATTACGTAAGCACGGTCGGAAGAAATAAGAAGGCAATTCAGGAATATATCCAGAATCAGCTACAAGAAGATTATAACGACGACCAAATGAGTATCAAAGAGTATGTCGACCCGTTCACGGGTCAGCCAGTAAAAGAGGGCAAATAAAGAAAAGCCCCTTTAGGGGCAGCCCGTGAAAGTCGCGCGGTTGGCAGACTTTTCGGTGAGCCTATAGGCTCAGCCAAGGGCATGCCCCAAGGGGGCTAGTGCATACCACCGGCACGGCCGGTGGTTATGATT
>JAZNKF010000013.1:0-84701 GCA_045578425.1 Acutalibacteraceae bacterium | reverse complement strand
AAATCGTTCGCTTTGCTCCACCCGAAAGGGTGGATTTAGTTGAAAAACCGACAAATCAAAACTTGTCGGTTTTTCTGAAAGGGTTGTACAAATTTGAAGTTGTTTATATTATGTGTTTAAACTCCCGTATATCAAACAATTATATTGCTTTAATGTATGATCTAATAGTTCTTCCTTGTTTGTTGAGGTATTTCCTCTCTAATTCAAATCCTAATTTTTCATGTAATTTAATACTTGCTATATTATTATCGTCAACACCGCCAACTGCGATAGTAAATCCTTTTTCCTTGGCATATTTTAATGCTAAAACTTCAGCTTCAAAGCCAAACCCCTTGCGTTGAAATCCATCTTTAATAGTTGGTCCGCAACTTATAATGTGTTTGGAGTGGGCGAAGAGGTTCATAAATCCAATTACAATATCATTTTTATATACCACTAAAAATTCAAAATACATATTATTGTGAATTTTATTTATGCTCTCAGTTATCATTTCTTCTTTTTGTTCAAGAGTCATATTATCGTACGATGTGTTTTTAAAATCATTTATGTTATCAAGCGTTATTGGTTTTAAGTATATCATTTGTTATTTTCCTTTGCGGTATTGAGCGAAGCGATTAACATTCTTTTGATTTCTTCTGCCAAAGAAAGAAGCTTATCAAAATCATATTCGATTAAGTTTGTTCGTTTGAGCAAGGTGATCCAATAAATGCTCTCGCCGGTTTCTTTAAAAGAAATATGTAATTTGGAAATAAAATCAGCCTTGCTATTTCCATAAATCGCTTCATTGATATTAGCGCCAACGCTTGTAGCGGAACGAAGCAACTGCTTTGCGATAGTGGTGTCTTTTTTTGTCTTAGAAAAGCCCTCATAAAACAATACGATTAGAGTTGCAAAATCAAGAGATTTATCAAGCAATGGACTGTTCATTTGTTATCACCTCTGTTTGTATTATATAGTGTTTTATAGTTAAATTTAATGTTTTTCGGAGCAAAACCACCTTTTCTCTATTCTCTCTTATCTTTTATCTGGAACCGACAATGTTAGAGAAGAGAGAAGAACGAAAAGAGAAAAGTGAAGAGAACAAAAAACCGACAATCTTCTATCGAAAATTGTCGGTTCTTTTTGGTGGAGACGAAGAGGATCGAACTCTCGACCTTACGGATGCGAACCGTACGCTCTCCCAGCTGAGCTACGCCCCCATAGACGCCCCTTATCTTACCGCATTTTTGCAAAAATGTCAAGGGGTTGTTTGCAAAAAATTATCGATTCAAAATCTCCTCATAGCGGGCATAAGCGCGGTCGACCACGTCACTCCAAGAAAGGTAAAGAGTATTTCCTGCGTTGATACCTACTGCTTTCAAAGCGGTGCGGTCTGCTAAGGCTTGCATGACTACTTCTGCGCAGGAAGCCGGATTTTCCTGTGCTAAAAAGGCGTTTTCGCCGTGAACGGCGCCTTCGGCGGCGCCGCTGTTTTCAATGAGCAGCGAGGGACAGTCGCAAGCAGCGGCTTCTTTTACCACAATGCCGCAGGTGTCGTAAGTGGACGGGAATAAAAACAAATCGGTAATGCTGTAAAACACCCGCAACTGTTCACGGTCAAATAACGAACCGGTGAACACGGTGTTTTCTTGCAACTGAATTTTTTCGGCATAGGCTTTGATGTCAGGCAAATCATATCCGTCACCGATAAAGAAAGCACGAAAATCCATACCGTTGTTGCGTAAAATAGCCAGGGTATCCAAAATGAGGCGGATGTTTTTGTACCACATCATACGGCCGACAAACAAAAAAACGGGAACATCTTCGTACAGATGATACTGTTCGCGCAAAGCGGCAATTTTTTCATCGGAAGCTTGTCCGCGGACAAAATCCGTGCCGTTTTCCATTACACGGTACGGGCCGTCGTAGCCAATGTCTGCCAAAAATTTGCCGCAAGCGGAAGTAACCACCCACACCTCGTCAGCGGCGTTGACGTTTTTGAGCATAAATTTGGAAGCCACTTTACGCATGGCGGCATTGGGAATGCGTTTTTGCAAATCCAAATCAAACCGCGTATGGTAAGTGAGAACCACCGGAACATGAGGACGATGGTTAATGGTACTTACCAACACCGACGAGGCAAACGGAGCGTGAACGTGCATGATATCAAATTTTTTAGAACGTAGTTTGGAGATCGTTTCAGGTGTGAACGGAACACCTACCCGATAGCCGATGCGAGCCGTGGCGGGCAAAGAGGGATACCGATACACTTCAAAGGGATAGTTGTCTTGAACGTCGCGGTAATCGGGTGTGACAACGGTGACATGGCAGTTTTTCTCATTCAAAAATGTAGCGTAATTTTTTACCGCTTGGGCAACGCCGTCTATCATAGGGGGGAACGAATCGTTGAATAGCCCAACTGAAAAATCACTCATGCCACACTCTCCCTTCTGTAATAATTTGTGATTATTCTACTATATTTTACCGATAAATGCAACAACGAATATTTTTAATTTGTCCCTAAAAATGTAAAAATATAAAAAAAGACTTTTCTATAATAAAAAAATGCGTTATACTGAATATAGTTATCGGAAAGGTGGGAGTATTTTGGAAAAGCAATATTCCGTTACTATCAGCAAAATTGCGGAAGAATTATCGTTGTCGGTTGTGTATATGCCCGAAAAGGGTGAGGAACGCACGGTGGTATCGCCGGAGGTTAATCGGCCCGGTTTGGGTTTGTCGGGTTATTTTGAATATTTTGACAATACCCGTGTGCAGGTAATGGGTAAAAGTGAATTTGGATATTTAAAAGCTGTTTCTAAGGAAATCAGGAAAGAACGGTTGCGTGAATTTTTGTCACAAAAACCGCCGATGGTGGTGGTGTCGCGTTCGTTGGAAATTCCGCAGGAACTGGAAGACGCTTGCAAGGAATACGATATACCGCTGTTGCAAAGCACCGATACCACTTCGGGCGTAATGGCGTCGTTGATTGCTTTTTTGAACGTGCAGTTGGCTCCTCGTATTACGCGCCACGGTGTATTGGTGGAAGCGTACGGTGAAGGTATTTTATTGGTGGGTGACAGTGGTGTCGGTAAAAGTGAAACCGCCATTGAACTTGTCAAACGTGGACACCGTTTGATTGCCGACGATGCGGTGGAAATCCGCCGTGTTTCTTCTAAAACGTTGGTGGGTTCGGCCCCGGATAATATCCGCCACTTTATCGAATTGCGCGGTATCGGTATTGTCAACGTACGTCGCATTTTTGGTATGGGTGCTGTCAAAATGACCGAGAAAATTGATATGGTCATACAAATGGAACAATGGAATAAAGATAAAGTATATGACCGTATGGGTCTTAAAGACGAATATATGGATATTTTGGGTATTCAAGTCCCCATGCTGACCATTCCGGTAAAACCCGGACGAAACTTGGCAATTATTATTGAAGTGGCGGCCATGAATAACCGTCAAAAGAAAATGGGCTATAACGCCGCGCAAGAATTGATGAAAAATCTCGGTATGACAGATGCATAAGGAGGAAAATAACGATGTATAGTATTGGTGTGGATTTAGGTGGAACTAATATTGTGGCGGGCGTAGTGGACGATAATTACCGTATCCTTTCGGTTGCCAAGTGCAAAACCAATTCACCGCGTTCGGCAGAGGAAATTTTGGAAGATATCGCACGGCTTTGCCGTGATGCTGTTAAAAAGGCGGGGTTAAGTTTAAAACAAATGGAGTTTGTCGGCATTGGCAGCCCGGGTACGTGCAACACAGGCGTGGTAGAATATTCCAACAATTTGGGCTTTGTTAACGTTCCGATTTGTCAAATAATGCATGAAAAGTTGGGACTCCCCGTATATATTGAAAACGATGCCAACGCCGCCGCTTTGGGCGAAGCCAAAGCAGGTGCTGCCAAAGGGGCAAACAGCTGTGTGTGTATTACTCTGGGCACGGGTGTCGGCGGCGGTATTATTATTGATGGTAAAATTTACGGCGGATTTAATTTTTCGGGCGCCGAAGTTGGTCACATTGTGATTGAACAAAACGGTGAACCGTGTACTTGCGGCCGAAACGGGTGTTGGGAAGCATACGCTTCGGCAACCGCTTTGGTGCGTCAAACAAAAAAAGCCATGCAGGAAAACCCCGACAGTCAAATGTGGAAGATTGCCGGTTCCTTAGATTCGGTAAACGGACTTACCGCTTTTGATGCCATGCGCGCGGGTGATGCGGCAGGCAAGGCGGTGGTAGATCAATACATCGCTTATGTTGCTTGTGGTGTGACCAATATGGTTAACATTTTTCAACCGGAAATTTTGTGTATCGGCGGTGGTGTCAGCAAAGAGGGTGAAACCTTGTTAGCGCCGCTTAGAAAACACGTAGAAGCAGAACGGTACAGCCGATACAGCGAAAAACAAACGAAAATTTGTGTGGCGACGCTCGGCAACGATGCCGGCATTATCGGTGCTGCGTGTTTGGGACGATAATTGATTTATAAAAAATTACAAAGGGGGAGTGGATTGTGCAAAAAGAGGAAATTACGGCGCGTTTAAAAGCGCTCGGGTGCCAAGTGCGGGAAAACGAACCGCTTGCGGCATACACTTCGTTCAAAATCGGCGGTGCGGCGGATTGTTTGGTAACAGTCAATACCCGTGATACCGCCGCCGCGGTTTTACGGTTTTGCACACAAGAAAATCTCCCGCTTTTTGTTTTGGGAAACGGTTCGAACTTGTTGGTTAGTGACCGCGGCGTCGAGGGCGTTATTTTGCGTGTCGACTGCGGTAAAGACGGGCTGACCGCAAAGGGAACGCAAGTGACAGCGCAAGCCGCCGTGCCGCTTTCACGGTTATGCCGTTTTGCGTGCGAGCACGGGTTATCCGGTTTGGAATTTGCCTATGGCATTCCCGGCACGGTGGGCGGCGGCACGTACATGAACGCCGGTGCCTACGGCGGTCAACTTTCCGATGTGATAAAAAGTGTGACGGCATTGACGCAAACGGGTGAAGTTTTGGAACTGTCGGCGGATACGTTGGATTTTGATTACCGCCACAGTGTGTTTATGGAACAACCGTTTCTTATCTGGTCGGTGACGCTTGATTTGGAACGAGGCGAATCTGCCGAGATTCGCAAAGCCATGGAACAGCATTTGTGCTGTCGACGGGAAAAACAACCACTGGAATATCCCAGCGGCGGCAGTTTTTTTAAGCGCCCCAAGGGTTTTTTTGCCGGTGCATTGATCGAACAATGCGGTCTTAAAGGTGCCACGGTCGGTGGTGCGCAAATCAGCGAAAAACACGCCGGATTTTTAATCAATCGCGGCGGCGCCACATGCGATGAGGTGCTCGAATTATGCCGTCAGGTGCAACAAACGGTGAAAGACCGATTTGGAGTAACCTTGGAGAGAGAAGTTCAATTTATCGGGCGCCCGTAGGGTGAACCCTGGGAGGAACAAACGATGTCGTTCTCGTCGGATATCAAAAAAGAACTGGCGCAAATTGAAGAAAGCGGTTGCTGTGCCGTGGCGCAAGCCTACGGTATGGCGGAATTTGGGCACTCTTTTTCCAAACGATCGGTATCGTTGCAAACGGAAAACGAAGTGGTTGCCAAACGATACGCAGCACTGATTGGTGACGTATGCGGTGTCAAACCGCAACTTTCAGTCGGCACCGGTATGTATACCGTGGCTATGTCGACCGAAAAAGAAATCGAGGCAGTGTTGGAACGCTTTGGTCACAGCGGCGAGGTCACGCTACGTCTTAATCGTGCCAATTTGGATTGTGATGCCTGCGTTGCTTCCTTTTTGCGGGGTGCCTTTTTGGTATGCGGTGCGGTAACCAATCCGCAGGTGGATTATCATTTGGAATTTAGTGTGCCTTTTCTCCACATGAGTAACGATTTGGTAGCACTCTTAAAAGAGCAAGGACTGAACGCCAAAACGGTGCGGCGAAAAGGACTGTATGTTGTCTATTTTAAGGAAAGTGAACAAATCGAAGATTGTCTTACCTTGATGGGGGCGATGAGCGCAACGTTGGAACTGATGAACGTTAAACTTATTAAGAATATTCGCAACAATGTCAATCGTGCCGCCAACTGTGAAAGTGCCAATTTGGACAAAACGGTGGCGGCTTCGTTTGCACAGATAGAAGCTATCAAAAAACTGGAAAAACACGGTGTTTTGGAAACGTTGCCGGAAGAATTGCGTTTACTTTGCAAATTGCGTACGGAAAATCCGGAGTTTTCGTTGCGGGAGTTGGGTGCGGCGTTAGAACCGCCGCTTAGCCGTTCCGGCGTGAATCATCGGTTGCAACGGATTGTAAAACTTGCCGAGGAATGGGAAGGGTAAAACCTATGTCGTTTGTTCACCTGCACGTGCATAGCGAATACAGCCTGCTGGACGGCGCTTGTCGTTTGGACGGGCTGATTCGTCGTGTCAAAGAACTGGGACAAACCGCTGTGGCGGTCACCGACCATGGTGTAATGTACGGGTTGGTGGATTTTTATAAAGCTGCCAAAAAAGAAGGGATTCATCCCATTTTAGGGTGTGAGGTTTACGTTGCGGCGCGTTCGCGCCACGACAAAGTACACGGTATTGATAACGAACACCATCATTTAGTCCTGCTGTGCGAAAACGAGGTTGGTTATGCCAATTTGGTGCGCTTGGTTTCGGCGGCGTGGACTGACGGTTTTTACGGAAAACCCCGTGTGGACGAAGAATTGCTTACGCAATATCACGAAGGGTTAATTGCGCTTTCTGCGTGTTTGGCAGGGGAGATTCCCACAGCTTTGCGGCGCGGAAACTACGAACTGGCCAAACAAACAGCACTGCGGTATCGCGATTTGTTTGGTGCGGATAATTTCTTTTTGGAAATCCAAGACCACGGGTTGGAAGAACAAGCGGCAGTCAACGAGGGGATTTTGCGCCTTTCGCGCGAAACGGGAATCCCTCTTGTTTGCACCAACGATGCCCATTATCTTTCGCGGGAAGATGCCCGTATGCAAAAAGTCTTGTTGTGCATTCAAACCAACACCACCGTGGACGATCCCACGGATATGGCATTTGAAACCGACGAGTTTTATATCAAATCCGAAGAAGAAATGCGAAGCCTTTTCCCGACGTTATCGGAGGCATTTGATAACACGCAAAGAATTGCGGAGCGCTGTCAGGTAACGTTGGAATTCGGCAACACCAAGTTACCGCATTTTGAAGCGCCGAACGGACAAGACAGCGAAACGTATTTCCGCGAGCAATGCTATGCGGGGTTACACCGTTTGTACGGTGAAAATCCTGAAAGAGCGGTGGTGGAACGGCTGGAATATGAAATGCAAACCGTTCGCCGCATGGGCTATGTTAACTACTACTTGATTGTAAACGACTTTGTGCAGTATGCCAAAAGTCACGATATTCCGGTAGGACCGGGGCGTGGTTCGGGTGCGGGAAGTTTGTGCGCCTATTGCTTGGGAATCACGGGCATCGACCCCATAAAATATCAACTGTTATTTGAACGGTTTTTGAATCCGGAACGTGTGAGTATGCCGGACTTTGACATTGATTTTTGCAACGAAAAACGCCAACAGGTTATTGACTATGTCATTCGCAAGTACGGCGAGGACCACGTGGCGCAAATTGTTACGTTTGGCACCATGGCGGCGCGTGCTGCGGTGCGCGATGTCGCGCGTGCGTTGGGATTGCCCTATGCCGTGGGGGATGCCGTTGCCAAACGGGTACCGTGGGAACTGAATATGACTTTGTCAAAGGCGTTGGAACAATCGCGCGAACTCAAAGAAATGTACCAAACCGATGCCGGGGTACGCACCCTTTTGGATATGGCGCAAAAGGTGGAAGGCATGCCTCGGCACGCCTCAACGCACGCTGCCGGTGTGGTGATTACGGCAAAACCGGTTTCGGAATACGTGCCGTTGTGTGTTAACGGCGAAGCGGTTGCCACGCAATATACCATGACCACCTTGGAAGAATTGGGTTTGCTCAAAATGGACTTTTTAGGGTTACGCAACCTAACGGTAATTGACGAAACGCAAACGATGATTCGAACCGTAACCCCCTCTTTTTCGGTGAAAGATATTCCGCTGGATGCTCCCGCGGTTTACAAAATGTTGTCGCTGGGAAACAGCGACGGTGTTTTTCAGTTTGAATCGGCAGGCATGAAGCGGGTGCTGACGCAATTAAAGCCCGATTGTTTTGAGGACTTGATTGCGGTGATTTCACTGTTTCGGCCCGGACCGATGGATTCTATTCCGCGTTACATTGAAAATCGCCATCATCCCGAAAAAATCACCTATGCCCATCCCGCATTGCAACCGATATTGCAGGTGACGTACGGGTGCATCGTCTACCAAGAGCAAGTAATGCAGATTTTTCGTGATTTGGCGGGATATTCGCTTGGTCGCGCCGACGTGGTGCGCCGTGCCATGTCCAAAAAGAAGCACGAAGTGATGAATAAAGAACGTGAAATTTTTATTCACGGACTGACCGATGAACAAGGAAAGGTTATTGTTGACGGTTGCGTGCGCCGAGGAATCTCCGAAACGGTAGCCAACGGCATTTTTGATGAAATGGTATCGTTTGCTTCGTATGCGTTTAACAAATCTCATGCCGCAGCGTATGCCATGGTAGCATATCAGACCGCGTATTTAAAGGCCTTTTATCCCAAGCAATACATGGCAGCGCTCATGACCAGTGTTCTGGATAGCGGGAAAATCATTGGCTATATCGGTGAATGTGAACGACTGCGTATTCGCGTGTTACCGCCGTCGGTGAACGAAAGTACCGAATCGTTTACCGTGGTGGGTGACCACATTCGATTTGGTTTATCCGCTGTCAAAAATATCGGACGGGCTTTAATTCGCGTTATGGTCAACGAACGCGAAGAAAACGGCCCCTTTGTCAGTTTTTATTCGTTTTGCCAACGTTTGTCGGGGTATAGGGAATTTAACCGCCGCGCGCTGGAAAGTTTGATTCGTTGCGGGGCTTTGGACGGACTGGATGCCAATCGCCGGCAAATGTGTGAGGCTTCGGCGTATATTTTGGAGCAACTCGAAAGTGCCAACCGCCGCAATCTTTCAGGACAACTTGACTTTTTTGACGACCCCGATACTGCGGCATCCGCAGCACCTTCCTTGCCGAGTGTGCCGGAATTTCCGTATGGGGAATTGCTGGCAATGGAAAAGGAAGTTGCCGGCATGTATTTGACAGGTAATCCCATGCAACCGTACGAAGCGGTGCATCGGTACTACAAGGCGGCAAGAATCGACCGCATTTTGGATGCGTTTTCCGAACAGACGGATAGTTGTGATTTTGCCGATGGACAAGCGGTGACGTTGGTGGGCATGCTGGGCGCGGTGCAACTCAAAAACACGCGTTCGAATGCGCAAATGGCGTATGTCACGTTGGAAGATTTGTATGGCGCGTTGGAGTTGGTGCTGTTCCCCAAAACGTTGGAACAATGCCGAGCAAATTTAAAAGCAGGACGTGTAGTTGTTGTACACGGCAAATTGAACGCCCGTGAGGATGAAGCACCAAAAGTATTAGTGAGTTCGTTGGAAATTGCTCCCTCGCCCGAAGCATTGCCTACACAAACAGCTACCGTTTCTGCTGTAACTTCTTCGGCACCGTCGGGACTGTATTTAAAAATCCCTTCATTGGAAAGCGAAACGTGGCGTCACGTTAATAAGTTGCTGCGCGTATTCGAGGGTGATTTTCCGGTGTATCTGCGGTTGACCGACACGGGGAAACTGGTACGTGTGCCGCAGGAATGTTGGATAACCCCCGAACCGATTTTGCTAAAAGAACTGGAAAATTTGTTAGGTCGACAAAATGTTGCAAAAATAGAGCGAAATTGTTGCACAAACGGTTAAAAAACGAGCCGCTGCCTTGCACTTTTGATTTTTGCTGTATATAATAGTACTAAAATCAAGTGAAAAAGGAAGGGTTTTGTAAGATGTCGATTCGTAAAATTGCGGTATTAACCAGTGGCGGTGACGCCCCCGGTATGAACGCGGCTGTTCGTGCCGTAACTCGTACGGCATTGGGTCGCGGCATCGAGGTTTACGGTGTCTATCGCGGATACAACGGGTTAATCAACCGCGATTTAAAACCGATGGATTTACGCAGTGTATCGGATATTATTCACCGTGGCGGAACGGCATTGTATACTGCGCGCAGTCCTGAATTTTGTACCGAAGCAGGTATGCAAAAAGCCGTGCAAACGTGTAAGGATTTTGAAATTGACGGTGTAGTGGTTATCGGCGGTGACGGTACGTTCCGCGGAGCGCAGGATTTGTCGCGCCACGGTGTGCCGTGTATTGGTTTGCCGGGTACGATTGATAACGACATTGCGTGTTGCGAGCAAACCATTGGGTACGATACCGCTTTGAATACTTGTATGGAAATGGTGGACAAACTGCGTGACACGTCGCAATCGCATGACCGTTGCAGTGTGGTGGAAGTGATGGGTCGCCGTTGCGGATATTTGGCACTCAACGTGGGTATTGCGGTTGGTGCTACCAGCGTGCTCGTGCCGGAAGTGTCGTTTGATTTCCAAAAAGATATTGTTGACCGCATGAAAAAAACAGCTGCCACCGGCAAAAAACATTTTATTATTGTCGTGGCAGAAGGCATCGGTGGTGTGGTGGAACTTACCAAACGAATTGAAGAAGAAACCGGTGTAGAATCCCGCGCCACGATTTTAGGACACGTGCAACGCGGCGGCAACCCCACGGTGCGCGACCGTGTCCTTGCCAGCCGCATGGGTAATTACGCGGTGAATTTGTTGTGTGACGGCAAGAGCAACCGTGTCGTTTCCATTAAAAATGACAGAATAACGGACTACGATATTGAAGAAGCACTTAGTATGAAAAAGCCGTTTGACGAGGAACTTTATCGTATGGCACACGAAATTTCGATTTAATTTCAAAAAAGTATTGACATTTTTAAAAGAGGTTGGTATACTTTATCGGTAAAACAAAGCAGAACGTTGCCCGTTCTCACCTGCGGATTCTGTTCTTGACAGGTTGATATGGTCGTCTTTGGGACCGAAAGTGTATGTTTACGCGGGCAATTTCTGCCCGCGTTTTTGTTTTCGCTCAAACAAAATTTTGAGCAAGAAAAAGTTGGAGGTGTTTACTCATAGCAACCAAGGAATTGCAGATTAACGAGCAGATTCATGATGCAGAGGTACGTGTCATTGCCGAAGACGGTGAACAGCTTGGCATAATGTCGGCGCAAGAAGCACTGACGTTGGCAGAAGAACGGGGATATGATTTGGTCAAAATTGCTCCCACGGCTGTACCGCCGGTTTGCCGTATTATGGATTACGGCAAGTATCGGTTTGAACAAGCTAAAAAAGAAAAAGAGGCACGGAAAAATCAACGTTTGGTAGAAACAAAGGAAATTCGCTTGTCGCTCAATATTGACGTAGCGGATTTTAATACCAAAGCCAAACACGCTCTGCGCTTTTTACAAGATGGGAACAAAGTAAAAGTTTCCATTCGTTTCCGCGGACGTGAAATGGGCCATCCGGAAATCGGAACAGAAATCATGAATCGGTTTGAAGAAGCGTGTTCCGAATTAGCGGCTGTCGAAAAACCTGCCAAAATGGAAGGCCGCAATATGCTGATGTTTTTAGCACCCAAGACTGCAAAATAAAAGTAAAAATTAAGGAGGAAACTGTTATGCCTAAAATCAAAACACACAGCGGCGCGAAAAAGCGTTTCAAATTAACGAAAACCGGTAAGGTTTTGCGTGCACACGCGTACAAATCCCACATTCTGAACAAGAAAACCACCAAACGCAAAAGAAATCTTCGTAAAACGGCTGTTGCCGATGTAACCAACGTGGCTCAGGTCAAGCGCCTGATTCCCTACAAATAATCGAAAGTTCAGAAACGGAGGATGAATGAACGATGGCTAGAATTAAAGGCGCTATGATGACGCGCAAAAGAAGAAAAAAAGTATTAAAATTAGCAAAAGGATATTTTGGTGCCAAATCCAAATTGTTCCGTACCGCTAAAGAAGCGGTGATGAAATCCGGTCAATATGCTTACATCGGCCGTAAACAACGCAAAAGAGATTTCCGCCGTCTGTGGATTGTTCGTATTTCCGCAGCCGCTAAAATCAACGGTATGAACTATTCCACATTCATGAACGGTTTGAAAAAGGCCAATATTACCTTAAACCGCAAAATGCTGGCAGAACTTGCTGTGTCGGATGCTGCTGCTTTTGCAGGTCTGGCAGAAAAAGCCAAAGCCGCTTTAAAATAAGCTGTAACTGCGCCCGTGGTGAATGTCAACGGGCGCAGTTCTTGGTTTTGTGAACTTGCTGTTGGGAGGTGCCGCATGGATATTACCAGTCGAGATAATCGGTTCATAAAAGAATATCGCAAACTGGCAACCGACGCCAAACACCGCCGACAAAGTCGACAGTTTGTCTTGGAAGGTGCGCGGTTGTGCTGTGATGCAGCTTACTCGGGTGTTACTATTGCGGTTGCTTTGTTTACTACCCGTGCAGCAAAACAATACCCCGATAGCGTGTCGGCGGTATGTGCTGCGGCAACGTTGGCTTTTGAAATTGAAGATACGTTGGCATCCTACTTGGCCAATACGCAAACTCCGCAAGGGATTTTTTGTATTGGCACGTTGCCCAAACGGCAGGAATTGTCGGTTTGCGAGTTGTCATCGCAAGGGCGGTATGCCGCTTTGGAATGTGTTCAGGACCCTTCTAACTTGGGAACCATCATTCGTGCAGCAGAAGCGTTTGGACTGGACGGGCTTATTTTATCCGACGGTTGTTGTGACCCGTACAGCCCCAAAGTGTTGCGCGGCAGCATGGGTGGTGTGTTTCGTTTGCCGCTTTATTTTACGGATTCGCTGGCAGAATCTTTGGAAGCGCTCAAAAGCCAAGGGTTACAAACGGCTGCCTGTGTGGTAAACAGCGATGCCGTACCGATTCAACGGGCATCCTTGGGAGCCGGTACGGTGTGTGTAATCGGAAACGAGGGTAACGGATTATCCCCAAAAACGCAAGCCGCGTGTTCCCTTGCTATTACGATTCCCATGGCGGGGCGGGCGGAATCGCTGAACGCTTCGGTTGCCGCCGGTATTGTTTTTTGGGAAATGGTACGAGAAGGCGGTGCAAACGGTGACAGATAATTCTGTATACTGGGTATGGTTGCAACAAGCCGTTGGTCAAGGCAGTTCGGCGGTACCGCTTTTGTCAAATCTGTTTTCTTCTCCAAAAGAAATATATGCCGCAAATAAAAAGGCTTTTTCCACGGTGGAGCTCGGCGAAAAAACGGTAGAAAATTTATGTAACAAATCACTTGATAAAGCACAAAAGATTCTTGAACGCAGTGCCAAATTGGGTTGGTATCTCACACCGGACGATACTTTGTATCCGGAGGTGTTGCGGCAATTATATTCTCCGCCACTCGTCTTGTACGGACAAGGTCTGTTGCCGGATTTTGATGCAACGGCAGCACCGCCTATCGGTGTAGTCGGTACGCGAGAATGTACAACCTACGGCAAGACCGTAGCCGGTGGCATTGCTGCCGGTTTGGCGGCCGCAGGATGTATTGTTGTCAGCGGCGGGGCGCGGGGTATTGACTGCGCCGCACATGAAGGCGCTTTGTACGCCGGCGGTACCACGGTGGTGGTAAAGCCCTGTGGCCTTAATGTGGAGTACCCCAAAAGCACACAAAAAATGCGCCGAAATGTTTTGGAAAACAACGGCGCTATTATTACAGAGTACCCGCCGGACACACCGGCACCCACATACCATTATAGAGCCCGTAACCGCCTAATAAGCGGACTGTCTTGGGGTGTTTGCATTGTGGAAGCCCCCGAGAGAAGCGGGGCACTGATTACTGCGAGCACGGCGCGCGAGCAAAGCCGCGACGTGTTTGTCGTTCCCGGCAATGCGCTGTCACCGGAAAGCGTGGGTTCTAATAAACTCATTAAAGACGGTGCCACCATGGTAACGCGCGCCGGCGAGATTTTGGAGGAATATCAATATCGTTGCCGTGGTACACTGCAAGAAGACGAAGCAAATACCGCACAAGAGGCGTACTATCAATTTGTACTAAACAAGCCTCCGTTTCCCCAAAAAGCACCGTTTTCGCGCGGGCGTGTGGCAGATGCAACATCGGTAGCGTTTGAGTCATCGGTTTCGTGTCCGCAAACCGCAACACCAACAGCAAAACAAGTGTTTGAAACGTTAAGCGATTCTCCCAAAACAGCCGAATGGCTCTGTGCCGCAACCGGCTTGCCGGCAGGTAAAGTGTTTGCAGCGTTAACGGAGTTGGAATTGTTCGGCTGCGTAAAATGTTATCCCGGAAAACGATATTCTCGTTTAAAATGACAAGACTCGTCTTTAGAAAGATAAGGTGAAAAGCATGTCAAAATTGGTTATTGTGGAATCTCCCGCAAAAGCCAAAACCATACAAAAGTATTTAGGAGAAGGCTATGAAGTTATGGCCTCTATGGGACATATTCGTGATTTGCCCAAAAGCTTGCTTGGCGTGGATGTGGAAAAAGGATTTCGTCCGCGTTACGTGGATATTGCGGGAAAATCCGCTTTAATTCGTCAATTGAAAGAGAAAGCGGCAGTGAGCGACGGCATTTTTTTGGCAACCGACCCGGACCGCGAAGGCGAAGCCATTTCCTGGCACTTGGCACAAATGCTCAAAACCGATTTAAGCGAAAATAATCGCGTTACATTTAATGAAATCACCAAAAGCGGTGTAGCACAAGGCATGGCGGCACCGCGTTGTGTCAATATGGATTTGGTCAATGCCCAACAAGCGCGTCGCGTGTTGGACCGTTTGGTGGGATATCGTATCAGTCCGTTTTTGTGGAAAAAAATCCGCAAAGGTTTGTCGGCAGGGCGGGTACAATCTGCGGTTGTAGCCATGATTGTGGACCGCGAAGAGGAAATCCGAGCCTTTGTTTCGGAGGAGTATTGGAATATCGAAGCCAAACTTTCCCTCTCTGCGCGTGGAAAAGCCTTTAAAGCGCAGTTGTATAAAAAGGGTAAAAGCAAAATCAAATTATCTAATCAAGAACAAGCCGATGAAGCGCTCGCGGCAATTCGTCCGCAAACGTTCACTGTTGCATCGGTCAAAAGGGGCGAACGTAACATTTCTCCTGCTCCTCCGTTTATTACATCAACTTTGCAACAAGAAGCCAGTCGCAAACTCGGATTTGCTTCTAAACGCACCATGAAGGCGGCGCAAGAACTGTATGAAGGTGTCGAGTTAGGCGAACGCGGCGCTATGGGTTTGATTACCTACATGCGTACCGACTCTCTTCGCATTTCCGAAGATGCTCGCCGCGAAGGCAATGTTTATATTGCCGAGCACTACGGCAAAGAGTATTTGCCGGAAAAAGCGCGGTATTACAAAACACGCAAAGGTGCACAAGACGCTCACGAAGCTATTCGTCCGTCGGTACCGTCGCTGACACCCGATATGGTTAAAGCGTTTTTGAGCAGTGACCAATATCGGTTGTATAAACTGATTTGGGAACGCTTTATCGCCAGTTTGATGGCAAACTGCGTGCAAGACACTTGCCAAGCGGAGATTGCTGCCGGTGACTATCTGTTTAAATCGTCGGGTTACACCGTGCGGTTTGACGGTTACACCGTATTGTATGTAGAAGGCAAAGACGAGGAACACGAACAGGACGGTGCCTTACCTCTGCTCAAAGAAGGCGATGTGCTGACTTTGCAGGATTTGCAAAGCAGTCAACACTTTACACAACCTCCCGCACGGTATAACGAAGCCACGCTCATCAAAACATTGGAGGAAAATGGTATTGGCCGTCCCTCTACCTATGCTACGACCATCAGCACGATTTTGGCGCGGGAATACATTGAACGTGAAGGTAAATCGTTAAAACCCACGGCATTGGGCGAAGTCACCACACAGTGGATGAAAGAACAGTTCCCCGAAATTGTGGACACCGAATTTACCGCCAACATGGAACGCCAATTAGACGACGTTGAATCGGGCACCAGTGATTGGGTGCAAACACTCAGCCGCTTTTATGAAGATTTTTTAAAAACCCTGCAAAAGGCGGAAGAAACACTTTCGGGCGAACGTCTCAAAGTGCCGGAAGAACAAAGCGAAGAAGTTTGCGAAAAATGCGGACGGCAAATGGTGATTAAAACCGGTCGTTTCGGTAAATTTTTGGCTTGTCCCGGGTATCCCGATTGCAAAAACACCAAACCGTTGGTGGATAGAACCGCAGGGATTTGTCCCAAATGCGGCGGCAATATTTTGGCAAAAAAATCCAAAAAGAATCGCAAGTTTTTCGGTTGTGAAAATTACCCCAAATGTGATTTTGTCACCTGGAACGAGCCTACGGCGCACATTTGCCCACAGTGCGGAAAAACACTGTTCAAACGCAAAGGTCGCGGCGGCGGCGTGGTTTGCTTAACCGATGGTTGCGGCTATGAAAAAATAGGAAAAGGAAAAAGCAATGAGTGAGCGTATCACGGTAATCGGCGGCGGATTAGCGGGATGTGAAGCGGCATGGGCGGCAGCAAACGAAGGGGTAGAAGTCACGCTGGTGGAAATGAAACCGCACCGTTTTACACCGGCTCACCACAGCCCACTGTTGGCAGAACTGGTGTGCTCCAATTCCCTCAAGGCCTCGCGGCTGGAAAGTGCCGCAGGATTACTCAAAGAAGAAATGGCTCGTTTGGGTTCACTTTGCGTGTCAACGGCACGCGCTTGTGCGGTGCCCGCCGGTGGTGCTTTGGCAGTAGACCGCGATGAATTTTCCAAACAAGTAACCGAAAAAATCCGCAGTCACCCTCTGATTACGGTGGTGGAAAAAGAGGTTGTTGCACTACCGCAAGACGGTGTGACGGTGGTAGCCACCGGACCGCTGACGGCGGATGCTTTGGCAAAGGATATTGCCGCTCGGTTTGGTGATGCGTTGAGTTTTTACGATGCGGCGGCACCGATTGTGACGGCAGAAAGTGTTGACCCTGCACTTTCTTTTCGTGCCTCTCGCTATGGACGGGAAGAAAGCGGTCAAGGCGATTATATTAATTGTCCCATGAACAAAGAAGAATATGAGGCTTTTCATGAGGCGCTTACCACCGCAGAACTTGCCTTGTTACACGGCTTTGATGTTCCGCCGGTGTACGAGGGTTGTATGCCGATTGAAATTTTGGCGCGCCGCGGTGCGGATTCCATTCGCTTTGGTCCTATGAAACCTGTGGGATTGCGTGACCCGCGCACAGGACACCGTCCGTGGGCGGTGTTGCAATTACGTGCCGAAAACGCGGCAGGTACGCTTTATAATTTGGTAGGGTGCCAAACCAATCTCAAGTTTCACGAACAAAAACGAGTGTTTTCCTTGGTTCCGGCATTACACAACGCAGAGTTTATGCGTTATGGTGTGATGCATCGCAACACGTTTTTAAATTCGCCGAACATACTTACACCCACTTTTTCTGTGAAAACGGCACCGCATCTGTTTTTTGCGGGGCAAATCACCGGTGTGGAAGGGTACATGGAATCGGCAAGCAGCGGTATTTTGGCAGGCAAAAATGCAGTGCGCACGTTGCGCTCGCAACCGCTGCTGATATTACCGCAAACGACCATGATGGGCGCTTTGGCGCACCACGTGTGCGATACTACCGTAACGGATTTCCAACCCATGGGAGCCAATTTCGGTGTGTTACCGCCCTTAGAAACTCACATTCGCGATAAAAAAGAACGTTACGCGGCGTTGTCGGCGCGTGCGTTAAAAGCGTTGGAGGAAATGATATGAAAATTATTGTCGATGCTTACGGCGGCGACTATGCCCCGTTAGAAGTTGTCAAAGGTGCCGTGGCGGCACGCGATACGTATGGCGTAGACATTGTTTTAGTTGGTAATGAGGAAGAAATTAAAAAAATAGCGACAGAACAATCCTTGTCGCTTGAACATGTCGAAATTGTTCATGCCACCGATGTTATCGGTATGAATGAGCAACCCAAAACTATTTTGCGTGAGCACAAAGAATGCACCATGGCGGTGGGATTGCGCTTGTTGGCAGAAGGCGGCGGCGACGCTTTTGTTTCGGCGGGCAGCACCGGTGCGTTGTTAATGGGGGCTACTTTTTTGGTCAAACGTATCAAAGGGGTTTCGCGTGCGGCATTGGCGGCGGTATTGCCGTCGGATAACGGACCGTACATGTTGCTTGATTCGGGCGCTAATGCCGATTGCCGTCCCGAAATGCTGTTGCAATTTGCGCAGATGGGCAGCTTGTATATGTCCGATGTCATGAAAAACGGTGCATCGGCAACGGTAGGACTTCTCAACGTCGGCACCGAAGAACACAAAGGCGGCGAACTGCAACAAGCGACTCACGAGTTGCTTAAAAACAGTTCTCTCAATTTTATCGGTAACGTGGAAGCCCGTGACGTGCCGTCCGGCGCAGCCGATGTCATTGTGGCAGACGGCTTTTCCGGCAACGTGTTGCTCAAAACGCTGGAAGGCACTGTCGATATGTTACTTGGCTATGTCAAAGGTATCTTTTTGACAAACCTACTTACCAAAATCGGCGCGTTACTTATCAAACCGCATTTGGCGGCACTCAAAAAGAAATTATCCACCGCCGAAACGGGTGGCGCACCATTGCTTGGTGTGGCCCGTCCGGTAATCAAGGCACACGGCAATTCCAAAGCGTTGGCTATTCAAAACGCCGTGCGCGTAGCGGCAGAGTTTGCCCGTACCGGTGTGATTGATAAAATCACGCAGGAAATAAGCAAGGAAAAAACGAAGGGAGCTTGTGCAGCAGATGGTGCTGGTACAACTGAAACAACTGCTGATTGACCGATTCGGTTGCAATGAAGAGGATATTATGCTGGCAACCTCATTGGACGAACTGAATTTATATCCTCGCGACCTTGAGGAAATCGCATTTCTGCTTGGTGAGCAATTTGGCGTGGAACTTCCTGCCGAAACGGTTGCCGAGTGGGAATTTGTCGAAGATATTGTAGCTTCTTTTGAAGATTAAAGAAAAGTGAGGTGGCAAACAATGCAAACAACAACCAAAGAAATGATGAAAGTGTTGGGATATACGTTTAAAAACCCCGCGTTGTTGGAAACGGCACTGACCCACTCTTCCTATGCAAACGAGGGAAACCGTAAACTTAACAGTAACGAACGTTTGGAATTTTTGGGTGATTCGGTGCTTGGCTTTGTCACCGCCGGTTATTTGTTTCAACATGAAACCGGAAAAGAAGGCGAACTCACGCGTTTGCGTGCGTCGCTTGTTTGCGAAAAAGCACTCAGCTCGTACGCTAAAAAAATCAACCTCGGCGACTGTTTGCTTTTAGGCAAAGGCGAACAACGCGGTGGCGGTGCACAGCGCGCTTCGTTACTTGCCGATGCGTTTGAAGCGGTGATTGCGGCATTGTACTTGGATGGTGGCTTAGAGCAAGCGGAAGCCTTTATTTTGCCGTTTATCAAAGAAGAATTGTCTAACCAACGTAAACCGCATTTTAGAGATTACAAAACGCAGTTACAAGAGATTATCCAACAAAATCCCGAAGAGCAATTGGAATATGAACTCAAAGGCGAAAGCGGTCCCGACCACAACAAACAATTTTTGGTGGAAGTACACCTAAACTCCAATGTTATCGGTTCGGGCAAAGGCAAGAGCAAAAAAGAAGCCGAACAACAAGCTGCGCGAGAAGCGCTCAAACTGATGGGCTATGATGACTGAAAAAAAGCATTATAACGTTGCCTTGTTTGTGCCGCATGCGGGATGTCCGCACCAGTGTACGTTTTGTAACCAACGGCACATTGCAGGCGCGGCAAGCATGCCGTCTGAAAAGGATATCCAAACCGCCTGTGAGACAGCAAAAAAAACGTTGCCGAAAGGTTCAAAAGCGCAAATCGCTTTTTTTGGCGGCAGCTTCACTGCTATCGAGCGTTTCCATATGGAAGCACTGCTTAAAGCGGCGGAACCGTTTGTTAAAAGCGGTGATTTTTCCGGCATTCGCATTTCTACACGCCCCGATGCGGTAGATAAAGAAATATTAAAACTGCTAAAAGACTACGGTGTTACCACCGTAGAATTGGGCGCGCAAAGCATGAACGATACCGTGCTTGTGCGTTGCGGGCGGGGGCATACCGCCGAACACGTGCGAAAAGCCGCAACTTTGATAAAACAAGCGGGGTTATCGCTTGGGTTGCAAATGATGACAGGTTTGCCCGATTCTACCGACGAAATTGATGAGCAGACAGCACGTGAATTGGCGGCATTACACCCCGACGAAGTGCGTGTGTATCCCACATTGGTCATTGACGGCACACCGCTCAGTATCGAATATCGGCAAGGAAAATACACCCCGCAATCATTAGAACAAGCGGTGGCACTGTGCGCACGGTTGCTTTTGTTTTTTGAGGAAAAACAAAACATTCCGGTGATTCGCATGGGACTGCACGCCGAGGAGGAAATGACAGGACACCTTCTGGCAGGACCGTTTCATCCGGCGTTTCGGGAACTGTGCGAAGGCAGAATATACCGCGAAAAAGCGTTGGCATTATTGCAAGAAAGGGGTAAGCCTTCTGCAATATTGCGGGTACATCCTACCGCCCTTTCCAAAATGGTGGGACATAAAAAAGAAAACATCCGCGCCTTTGCTGCGGCAGGGTACGCGGTCACCATAGCGGCAGATGAAACTGTTTTGCCGCGGCAGATTATTTGGGGGAAGTGAGAACATGGTTCTGAAATCACTCGAAATACAAGGATTTAAATCGTTTCCGGATAAAACCGTGCTTTCTTTCGGCAGTGGTATCACGGCAGTTGTCGGACCGAACGGAAGCGGAAAATCCAATATCAGCGATGCCGTGCGTTGGGTGTTGGGCGAACAATCCAGCAAAACGCTGCGCGGCTCCAAAATGGAAGACGTTATTTTTAACGGAACGTCCAAACGGAAATCGGTGGGGTATGCCGAAGTTTCGTTGGTGATTGATAACTCCGAGCGGTGGCTCATGTTCGATGCCGATGACGTCAAAGTCACTCGTCGGTATTATCGTTCGGGCGAAAGTGAATATTTGCTCAACAACGCCACCGTTCGTTTGAAAGATATTCAACTGCTGTTCATGGATACGGGTTTGGGACGTGACGGCTACTCCATTATCGGACAAGGCCGTATTGAGGAAATTGTTTCGTCAAAATCCGATGAACGCCGCGAAATTTTTGAAGAAGCGGCGGGTATTGCCAAATACCGCTACCGCAAAAACGAAGCCGAGCGCCGTTTGCGTTCGGCGGAGGAAAACTTGTTGCGTTTGCGCGATATTTTGCAAGAACTTGAAGAACGTGTCGGTCCTCTTAAACAACAATCCGAAAAAGCTAAAAAATATTTGGAATATGCTTCCGAGAAAAAAGGCTTGGAAATCGGCGTATGGCTCAATACGATGGAACGCTCCCGTGAAACGTTGCGGGAACTGGACAGCAAATTGGAACTGGCGCGTACGCAATACGATGCCGCAGGTGCCGCCATTGATGCGATTGAGCAACAAATGGAACAATCTGCCGAACAAGGCAGAGCACTTTCGGCGCAAATGGAACAATTACGCACCGAAGCGGGTGGCAAAGAAGAAGAGGCCGTGCGTTTACTCGGTAATGCCGATTTGTTGCGTAATGACAAAAGCCATAACGAAGAAAACATTGCCCGCTTGCGGAGTGAATTGCAAGAAGCCGAACAAGGCACCTTGCGTTTGGAAGAAACCATTGCCGTTCGCAACGAAGAAATCGAGCAAAAGCAACAAGCCATTGCCGAATGCCAACGCTTGCAGTTGGAGCTGGCAGAAGAATGGACCGCCTTGCAACGCAGTAACGAAGAGGTCTCGGGTAAAATTGAGCAACTCAATAACCAAATTGCCGAGTGTGTGGCCGAGCTTTCCGATTTGCGGGTGCAATCGGTTACCGCCGAATCCTCGCTTGCCGAAATCACGTTGCGTTTGTCGCAAGTGACCGAAACGTTGGCGGCACGTACTGCCCAGCGCGAAGAAACCGTGCGCGAGCAACAGGCTTGCGAAGACGATTTGCATCATTTGACTGAAAAAACCGAAGAGTTGCAAAACGCCGTACGCGGTTTTGAAATGCGCCATGCTTCCCGTACCGCCAAACTGGAAACCGCTCGCCACGAGGCGGACCGCTTGGCATTGGACGTAGAAGAAAAACAACACCGTATCCGTTTGCTGGAAGAAATGGAACGTAATTTAGAAGGCTTCTCCCAAAGTGTTAAGAGTGTTGTCAAACAATCCGAGCGTGGCGAACTGCGCGGTATTCACGGACCGGTTTCCCGCCTTATTCATGCCGAAGGCACCTATGCTTTGGCGATTGAAACCGCTTTGGGCGGTGCCGCACAAAACATTGTGTGTGACCGTGAAGAAGATGCCAAACGCGGTATTGAATTTTTGAAAAAAAGCAACGGCGGTCGCGCCACCTTCTTGCCGATTCAAACGACAAAAGGCACCCTGCTTACCGAAAAAGGGTTAGAGAACGAAAACGGCTTTGTCGGCATTGCTTCGTCACTCGTTACAGTCGACAGCCAATATGAGCAAATTGCGCGCAGTTTGCTGGGCCGCATTGCGGTGGCAGAAGATTTGGACTATGCCGTGGTGATTGCCCGCAAATACGGTTATCGTTTCCGCATTGTTACACTGGACGGGCAAGTAGTTAATGCGGGCGGTTCGCTGACAGGTGGTTCCCACGTTAAAGGTGCCGGTTTGCTTTCCCGCCGAAGTGAAATCGAACGGTTACAAACCGAAAAAGCGGCACTTTCCGAAAAAGCCGAAAAAGCAGGAGAAGCGCTCAAAGCATTGCAAGAAGAAGTATCGGCTGTCAGTGCACAACTTTCGGGTGCACAAGGCGAACTTTCCACCGCGACGGAAGATAAGATCCGCGTCGAGGGCGAATGTCACCGTTTAACGCAAGTGGCAGAAGCGTTGACTGCCGCCGTGGAAGAATGTAACCGCGAAATTGCCGAACTTAACCGTCGTTCGGCAGAGCATCGTGAAGTCATTGAAAAATCCGCCACACAATCGCAGACCGTCAATGAACGTAAAAATGTGTTAGAAAACGAAGTGGCATCTCTTGGCGGCGGACGTCAAAAAATCACCGCGGAACGCGAAGCGCTTTCCGCGCGCATTGCCGACCAAAAATTGGCGGTTGTGGCGTTGGAAAAAGAAATTGAGGGTATCCGCGAAGCTGTTGAAGAATTGCGTAGCCGTCAAGCCGATCAAACGGGTATTCGCAGTGCCACCGAACAACAAATCGAACAATTGTTGGTACGCAACAAAGAATACGAAGAGCAAGCCGAGTTGCTTGCATTGCAAGCAGCCGAAATGCGCCGTTTGGCAAAGGAAGCGAGCGAACAAATCACCGCTTTGGCAGCACAGCGGATGCAAGGCGAAGCACAACAAACGGCATGGCGCCAAACCAGTCGTGAAAAAGCAGACGAACGCGAACTCGCGGGCCGCGAAGCCGCTCGTTTGGAAGAAAAATGCGCCGCCGCCCAAAAAGAAACCGAAACCATTCTCAATCGCTTGTACGAAGAATATGAACTGACGCGCAGCGAGGCAGAGGACTGCGCGGCGCCGATTGAAAACATGGCAGAAGCTACGCGCCGTTTGGCGGAACTCAAAAACAAAATCCGCGCACTCGGCAGTGTGAACGTGGACGCCATTGAAGAATACAAAGAAGTCAGCGAACGGTACGAATTTTTGAGCGAACAAGTGCACGACGTGGAAGTTTCGCGCGAAGAATTGCTCAAACTTATCGGCGACCTTACCGCACAGATGAAGGACATGTTCTTGGAGCGATTCCGCCAAATCAACGAACATTTCGGCGAAGTATTCCGCGATTTGTTTGGCGGCGGTAACGCCGAACTCGTGTTGACCGACCCTACGGATATTTTGCACTCGGGCATTGAAATGCACGCACAACCGCCCGGAAAAGTTATCCTTAATATGGATGCTTTGTCAGGCGGTGAAAAATCGTTGGTAGCAACCGCATTGTTGTTTGCTATTTTAAAAGTTACCCCCTCGCCGTTTTGCGTGTTGGACGAAGTGGAAGCCGCGCTTGACGACGTCAATGTGGACCGCTATGCGCAATACTTGCGCCGTATGTGCCGTAATACGCAGTTTATTGTTATTACGCACCGTCGCGGCACGATGGAAGAAGCCGACATTTTGTATGGTGTCACCATGCAGGAACAAGGCATTTCAAAACTGTTAGAACTGCGCGTCAGCGAAGTGGAGGCCAAACTCGGTATTTCGGGTAACGCGCAATAAGAAAGGATAAACCATGGGCTTTTTCAGCAAAATCAGCAGTGGCTTGCGCAAAACGCGAGACTCTTTAATGGGTACCGTCAACGGTATGTTGCGTGCCTTTACGAAAATTGATGAAGAATTGTTTGAGGAACTGCAAGAAATACTGATAACAGCAGATGTCGGTGTTGCCACCGCTGACGCGTTGTGCGAACAATTGCGCACCTTGGTCAAAGAACGGGGCGAAACCGACCCTGCCGCTATTCGCGGTATGTTGCGCGAAATTGTCGAGGATATGTTAAGCGGGGATGCTTCGTTGCACTTGGATACCACACCGTCGGTGGTGCTGGTTATCGGTGTCAATGGTGTGGGAAAAACCACCACCATCGGCAAATTGGCAGCCGGGCTCAAAGCCAACGACAAAAAAGTATTGCTCGGTGCGGCGGACACCTTCCGTGCCGCCGCCATTGAACAGCTGGAAGTTTGGGCACAGCGCGCCGGAGTGGATTTGGTAAAACACACGGCAAATGCCGACCCTGCGGCGGTGGTATTTGATGCCATTTCTGCTGCCAAAGCGCGAAACATGGACGTCGTCATTTGTGATACAGCGGGACGGTTGCATAATAAAAAGAATTTAATGGAAGAATTGGCAAAAATTCGTCGGGTAATCGACCGCGAATTGCCGAATGCCTCGTGCGAAGTGTTGTTGGTATTGGATGCCACCACCGGACAAAACGCTGTCAACCAAGCACGGGAATTTTTACAAGTTGCGGGCATTACCGGGATTGTGCTGACCAAGTTGGACGGTACGGCACGTGGCGGTGTGGTCCTCACCGTGCACGAAGAACTGAACGTACCTGTCAAATACATTGGCGTAGGCGAGGGGATTGACGATTTGCAACCCTTTGACGCCGCCGCCTTTGCCGAAGCTTTGTTTGGGGAGTGAGAATACGATGCGATACATTATTGCGACACATAATGCTCATAAATTAGCCGAACTTTCCCGCATCTTGGAACCGCTCGGCATTGAGGCGGTAACCGATAAAGATTTGGGAATCTCTTTGCCGGAAGTGGAAGAAACCGGTACCACGTTTGCCGAAAATGCGTATCTCAAAGCGGCATCCGCCTGCGCCGTAACGGGGCTCCCTGCCATTGCGGATGATTCCGGCTTGACGGTGGACGCGCTGGACGGTGCACCCGGTATTTACTCGGCGCGGTATGCCGGTCCTAACGGCACGGACAAAGAATGTAACGACAAATTGTTGGCAGCGTTAAAAGACGTTCCGTTTGAAAAACGCACCGCACAATTTGTATGCGCCGTATGCTGCGTTTTTCCGGACGGGAGCGACCCCATCACCGCCGAGGGGACAGTTCACGGTCGCATTGGATACGAAGAACGCGGGACAAACGGTTTTGGGTATGACCCGTTGTTTTTGGTAGGAGAAAAAACAACGGCCGAACTCACACCGGCTGAAAAAGATGCCATTAGCCATCGCGGCGAAGCGTTGCGACGTTTTCGAGTGTTGTTAGAAAAGCGACTGGGAGGAGAATAATATGACCAGTAAACAACGTGCTTATTTGCGCGGTTTAGCCAATCATTTAGAAGATATTTTGCACGTCGGTAAAGGCGGTATTTCCGCCACGGTTTGCAAACAAGCCGACGATGCGCTCACGGCACGGGAATTGATTCAAGGACGTGTGTTACCCACAGCACCCCAAACGGTGCGTGAGGTGGCAGAAACCATTGCCGCCTCGGTTAATGCCGAAGTGGTACAAGTTATCGGCAGGGTATTTGTACTTTACCGCCGTCATCCCGAGGAACCCAAAATTATTTTACCGCGAGAAAGGTGAATTCTATGGCACAGCGCATTGCTTTATTTGGCGGAACGTTCGACCCGATTCATAACGGTCACATTCAGTTAGCACGGGAATTTGCCGCGCGACTTTCCTTGGACCGTGTGGTGCTTATGCCCACCTTTGTTCCGCCGCATAAACTCAAAACGGACTTGGCCCCCGCGGTTGACCGTTTGGCAATGTGTCGTTTGGCGTGCGAGCCATACCCCGAACTTACCGTATCGGATTTTGAAATCAACCGCCGCGGTGCAAGTTTTACTATATTCACTTTGGAAGCCATGCAAAAACAATATCCTGATGCTGAGTTGTTTTTACTGACAGGCGCCGATATGTTTTTAACGTTAAGTACGTGGCATCGGTTTGCGGACATTATTCGTCTGGCAACGTTGTGTGCCGCACCGCGTGATGAGGCAACTGCCGAAAAACTACGAGAGTATGCCAAAACTTTGGAACAACAAGGCGCACGCTGTGTGGTGGAAGCTATTCCGCTTATAGAAATTTCCTCTACGGAAATTCGCCAAAAAGCGGCTTTGGGAGAAAAAATTACCGATTGGGTACCGCCCTTGGTGGAAGAGTATATTGTAAAAAAACAGTTGTATACTACCCATAAAACTTATTGCAACGAAGAGGAACAGTATGTGGACATTTTGCGTGGACGATTAACACCAAAACGGTTTCATCATTCCTTGGAAGTGGCAAAACAAGCTAAACACTTGGCAAAAAAATACGGTACCGACCCACAAAAAGCGTACACGGCGGGGCTGTTGCACGATATTTTAAAAGATACGGATGCAGATTCCCAGTTGCAAATTTTAAAAGAATTTGGTATACTGTTAGACGCTGTGGAACAGGGTGCTCCCAAGTTGTGGCACGCCCGTTCCGGTGCCGTGTTTTTGGAACACATTTTGGGAATTACGGATGCAGAAATTTTGGGTCCGGTGCGTTATCATACCACGGGTCGCGCCGGCATGACCATGCCGGAAATCGTGCTGTATTTGGCGGATTTCACTTCGGCGGACCGTGACTATCCCGATGTGGAAATCATGCGCACCCTTACCGAGCAAGATTGGCGCGCCGCCATGCGGTATGCGCTGGAATATACCATTCGGGATTTAAACGAGCAAAATCGGCCCGTACATCCCGATACACTCGCCTGTTATCAAGAATTTAAGGAGGATTAACATGGCAAAGGATACTCGTAGCAAGAAAAAACAACCTGCTCGCAAAAAGGCTGACCAAGGGCGTCGCGTGTTGATAATTTCCTTAATTGTTTTTTGCGTGTTGCTGTTGGTATTTGTTTTTGTCACAGCCCGTGCGTTAACACAAACCTCCGGCAAAAAAGATAATACCGAATCGACGGTGAATGCGTACGACACTACGCCTACCGCCTTACAAAATAAGGTCGCTTACTATGTGGTAGGATTGCTTGGTGAAGAAGAAACGTCACCCACCGAAAGTTTAATGCTTTTGTGCCACGACAAGAAAAAGAAAACCATTAACGTGTTGGAAGTACCGCAAGATACTTACCTGGGCGATAACGAATTGTGGGTAACCAAAAAAGCGGGTCAAGTTTGGGGAAAACCCGCACCGCTGGATTGGTGTGAGTTTGAAGGCAAACGCATTTACAAAGCCGAAATCGAAGAACACAAAAAAGCCGGTCATACCGTCACGCAAAAAGCGGGCTCGGCATCGTATAACGTCATTGCTATTTTTAACGAACAATATTCCTTGCCGGTGGACGGTTACTTCATGTTCCCGCAAGATACGTTTATCAAGTTTGTTGACTTGCTCGGCGGCGTAGACATTCAATTGGATGCTGCTATAACTTTGGGTGAAACCACTTACGGAAAAGGTGTTCGCACGTTGGACGGCACCGCCGCATTGGCCTATATCACCAAACGCGACAAAGGCGTACAAGGTGACATTTCGCGCATTGTCAAGCAACGTCGTGTTTTCTTGGCATTGTTCCAACGCTTGTGCGCGCAAACCGACGAACAACTCACCGAAGATTCGTTGTTGCCGTTAATGAGTGGTTCCACCCCGATTCGTACGCGCACTTCCAAAGATGATATGTTGTCCATCGTGCAAAGTTGGCGCAAAGTAACGCTCGACAACATGACAGCGCAACTGTTGCCGGGAGAAGTAACTTCGTTTAACTCCGATTCGTATTACAGTGTACACCGTGCGCAACTGCTCACCACGCTGAACACATATTTTAACCCGTATGACGAAGCCATTACCGATGCCGATGTGCAAATTACCGAGCTGGCAACTGGCGGCCAATCCAACGTTCACTTGCAAAAGTTGTCGGAAATGGCTGTCGAGCAAAACGTTATCACTAAGGGAGCGGAGGAATAATCTACCCTATGACACAACCAAACAATGAACAAATACTCACCTTGGTCAAAGCGGCTGTGCAGTCTTTGGACGAGCACAAAGCAGAAGATATTCATGTGCTGAAAGTCAGTGACATTACCTCGCTTGCCGATTATTTTATTCTGGCCACCGGTAACAGCACCACGCATGTCCGCGCTTTGGTGGATTACTTGGACACCGATTTATCCAAACGCGATTTTAAACCGTCACGTACCGAAGGATATCAATCGTCGTTGTGGACCGTTTTGGATTACGGCACGGTTGTCATTCACGTGTTTTCGGAAGACACCCGTCGTTTTTATGATTTGGAACGCTTGTGGCAGGATGCCCAGACGGTATCTACGGCAAGCTTTTTGGAGGATGAATAAGCATGAAACAGTATAACCACGCAGAAATCGAGAAAAAATGGCAAACCAAATGGGAAACCGAAAACACGTTTGCCGCATCAGACAGTACCGAAAAACCGGCGTATTTTGCGTTGGTGGAATTCCCGTACCCTTCCGGTCAAGGCTTGCACGTGGGACACCCTCGTTCGTACACCGCTTTGGACGTCGTTTCGCGTAAACGTCGCATGCAAGGCTATAACGTGTTGTACCCGATGGGTTGGGATGCTTTTGGCCTGCCGACCGAAAACTATGCCATCAAAAACCACATTCATCCCGAAATCGTAACCGAAAACAATGTAGCGCGTTTCAAATCGCAGTTGCAAGGTTTGGGTCTTTCGTTTGACTGGACGCGGGAAATCAACACCACCGACCCTGCTTACTACAAATGGACGCAATGGATTTTCTTGCAATTGTTCAAAAACGGCTTGGCATACAAAAAAGAAATGGCGGTCAACTGGTGCACTTCATGCAAATGTGTTCTCGCGAATGAAGAAGTTGTCGGCGGCGTGTGCGAACGTTGCGGCGGCGAAGTGGTGCGCAAAGTAAAAAGCCAATGGATGCTCAAAATCACGGCGTATGCCCAACGCCTTATCGACGATTTGTCTTTGGTGGACTATCCCGAACGTGTTCGCGCGCAACAAATTAACTGGATTGGCCGTTCCACCGGTGCGGAGGTAACCTTCCAAACCACTGCGGGCGAACCGATTGTGGTTTACACCACCCGTCCCGATACCTTGTTTGGCGCTACATACATGGTGGTTTCGCCTGAGCATGAATTGATTGAAAAATGGGCACAAAACGGATTGCTCAAAAATGTGGATGCGGTGCGCGCTTATCAAGAAGCCGCTGCAAGAAAATCCGATTTTGAACGCACCGAAGTCGCCAAAGACAAAAGCGGTGTGTGCTTGGATGGTGTCACCGCTGTCAATCCGTTGACGGGTGAAAATATTCCGATTTTCATTTCCGACTATGTGTTGGTTTCGTACGGTACCGGTGCGATTATGGCGGTTCCTGCGCACGATACGCGTGACTGGGAATTTGCTAAAAAATTTGGTTTACCCATCGTGGAAGTTGTTAAAGGCGGCGACGTCGAAAAAGAGGCTTTCACCGATTGTGCTACCGGTATTCTTGTTAATTCCGGTTTCCTAAACGGCAAAACGGTGGAAGAAGCCAAAACAGCCGTTATCGAACATTTGGAGAAAAACGGTATCGGTAAAACCAAAGTCAACTACAAACTGCGTGACTGGGTATTCTCTCGCCAACGCTATTGGGGCGAACCGATTCCGATTGTTCACTGCCCGCACTGCGGTCAAGTTGCCGTACCGGAAGAGCAGTTACCGATTCGTTTGCCCAAAGTGGATAGTTATGAGCCGACCGACAACGGCGAATCCCCCTTGGCAGCTATTGACGAATGGGTGAACACTACGTGTCCCAAGTGCGGCGCACCCGCCAAACGCGAAACCGATACCATGCCGCAATGGGCGGGTTCTTCGTGGTATTTCCTGCGGTATTGTGACCCGCACAACGACAAAGCACTCGCTTCCAAGGAAGCGCTTTCGTACTGGACACCTGTCAACTGGTATAACGGCGGTATGGAGCACACCACGTTGCACTTGTTATATAGCCGTTTCTGGCACAAATTCTTGTACGATATCGGTGTGGTACCCACGGCCGAGCCGTACGCCAAACGTACCAGCCATGGTATGATTTTGGGCGAAAACGGCGAAAAGATGTCCAAATCCCGCGGCAACGTGGTCAACCCCGATGATATCGTCAACGAATTTGGTGCCGATACCTTGCGTGTGTACGAAATGTTCATCGGTGACTTTGAAAAAGCGGCACCGTGGTCGAGCGCGAGCATTCGCGGTGCAGGACGTTTCTTGGAACGCGTGTGGATGATGGCCGACAGCATACAAGACAGCGACGAAATTCGCCCCTCAATGGAACTCTCCATTCACAAAACCATTCGTAAGGTGAGCGAGGATATTGAAAACCTAAAATTCAATACCGCTATTGCCGCCATGATGGCTCTCATGAATGATTTTGCCAACCAAGGTGTCACTCGCGGTGAATATGCCGTGTTGTTGCAATTGCTTAACCCCTTTGCCCCTCATCTTACGGAAGAATTGTGGGAGTACATTGGCAACAGCGAAGAACTTGCCTATCATCCGTGGCCGACGTTTGACCCTGCAAAATGCGTGGAAAGCAGTGTCGAAATTGCGGTGCAAGTCAACGGTAAGATTCGTGCACGCATCGTGGTCGGCGTGGAAGATGCCGCTGCCGACGTGTTGGCGGTTGCCAAACAGCATGAGCGTGTTGCCCCCGAACTTTCAGGTAAGCAAATTGTCAAAGAATTGTATATTCCGCAAAAACTGGTCAACTTGGTAGTTAAGTAACAATTTTCATAAAAAACTCTTGACGAGAATGTTTTTATGTTGTATAATTAATTGGTATCGTTTAGATATGGATAAATAACCCCTGCTAATCAGCGGAGGGAGGGAATAAGAATGTCAGAGGTCAAAGTAAAAGAGAATGAATCCTTGGACAGTGCCCTGCGTCGTTGGAAAAAATCCTGCGCACGTTCCGGTGTCCTTGCCGAGGTACGGAAAAGAGAGCATTACGAAAAGCCTTCCGTGAGACGCAAGAAAAAGTCCGAGGCTGCTCGTAAAAGAAAGTTCAAATGATTCAAAAGAAAACGGGCAATTTTTGCCCGTTTTTTCTTTACCAAGGAAGGTTATACCATGCCATTATTCTATCCTACTTTCTATAAAAATCGTATCACCGATATCACGTTGCAAGATTTGCAGCAATGGGGTGTTCGCGGCCTTTTGTTAGATGTCGATAACACCCTTACCACGCACGGCAGTCAAGAGCTGTCTAAGGAAGTAAAGCAATGGTTAGAAACCATGAAGCAGGCGGGCATCGCTTTGACGGTAGTTTCCAATTCGTGGGAATGGCGCGTGGCACCGTTTGCCGAAAAAATAGGATTGCGGCATACTTCTCTTTCGTGCAAGCCGTTGCCGTTTGGCTTTTTACGCGGGATTCGTCGTTTGCGGTTGCCCAAAAAAGAATGTGCCGCCATCGGCGACCAAGTGTTCACCGATATTTTGGGAGCCAATCTGTGTGGAATCACTTGTATTCAGTTGCAACCGATTGCCCCCGAAACGGGCAAACCGTTTTTGGCGTTGCGCCGCAAATGGGAACGCAAACTTTATGCAAAAAGGAAGGAACATCACAGATGAGTGCACGTTTTGGACCTGCGGGTAACAGCAATTCGTTTTACGATGCCGGCTACAAAAGCACTTTGCAAGCGCCGGAATGGTTGCATACTTTGGGACTAACCGCGTATGAATACCAGTGCGGTCGCGGGGTTAGAGTGTCGACAGAGTCTGCTTCTTCTCTTGGTGCCGCCGCCGCACGCTATAATATTGCTGTTTCGCTGCACGCACCATATTTTATTTCGCTTGCTTCTGCCGAGGAGGTAAAGCGGGATAACTCCATTCGTTATATTTTGGAAAGCGCGCGCGCCGTCACGCAAATGGGTGGTACGCGTATTGTAGTGCATCCGGGCGGATTGGGCGGTTTGTCGCGTACAGAGGCTACCGCGCTTGCCTCGCACACGTTACGCCGTGCACAGGAAGCATTGGATGCCGAAGGCTTGTCAGAAGTGCGTATTTGCCCCGAAACCATGGGCAAAATCAATCAACTCGGCGATTTGGATGAAGTGCTCACGTTTTGCCACATTGATGAACGTTTTTTGCCGTGTATTGATTTTGGTCATCTTAACAGCCGTACGCTCGGTGGGCTTAACTCTTACGAGGCGTTTGCAGCTTTGTTAGACCGCTTGCATAACGAGTTGGGCGAAGAACGCAGTTCGCATTTTCATGCTCATTTTTCAAAAATTGAGTATACCAAAGGCGGCGAAAAACGTCATTTGACGTTCGCAGATACCGTGTTTGGCCCCGAGCCGACACCGCTGATGCAACTCATACGCGAAAGGAACTTGTCGCCCACGTTTATTTGCGAATCGGACGGCACACAAGCGGAAGATGCGTGTACCTTGTCAGCATTATACAAAGGATGAAAACTATGAACGAACAATGCCGTCGCCTGTGTGGGCGATTATCCGAACATAGCGCCGCTTTGATTGCGGCACCACATCATTTGCGGTATTTGGTAGGTTTCCCGTCGGGGGATAGTTGGTTGTTTTTAACCAAGGAACAAGTTTATTTTTTAACCGATTTTCGGTATATCGAAACTGCAAAAACCACACTTTCGGGGGTGGATTGCCGTCAAATCACTTCGCTTACCGATTCGCTTAAAGAATTGATAACCTATCATGCGCTTGAACAAATCTATCTGGAAGCAGAGTATACTACCGCATCGCAGGTGTCACGTTTTCAAAAGCAGTTACCTATGGTGGAATGGGATGTTACCGACACACTGGATATGTGGCTTTGCGAGCAACGCGCGGTTAAAAGCGAACACGAAGTGAAAAGTATTTTACAAGCGCAATCGTTGTGTGAGCAAGGCTTTTCTCACGTTCTTTCGTATATTCAAGAGGGCATGACCGAACGCGAGATTGCTTTGGAACTGGAATTCTACGTGCGCAAGCAAGGCGCCGAACGAACGGCATTTGATTTTATCGTTGTGTCGGGGAAAAACACTTCGTTACCGCACGGTATTCCCACAGACAAAGCAGTACAAAAAGGTGACTTTATCACCATGGATTTCGGTGCGGTAGTGGATGGTTATTGCTCCGATATGACGCGTACGGTTGCACTGGGTGCCGTTAGTGAAGAACAGCAAAAAGTTTATTACACGGTACTTAAAGCACAACAGGCTGCACTGGCAGCATTGCGCGACGGTATTTTGTGCCGTGACGCCGATGCTGCGGCACGCAATGTGATTACCGCTGCCGGTTACGGGCAATACTTTGGACATGCTACCGGCCACGGTGTCGGCGTTCAAATACACGAGCAGCCTACCTTGTCACCTCGTGCAGCACAAAAGGTGCTGACGGTAGGTAACGTTGTTACGGTGGAACCCGGCATTTATATCGAAAATCAATTCGGTGTCAGAATTGAGGATATGGCGTGGATTACGGCGGATGGCTGCCGCAATTTAACCGCTTCTCCCAAAGAATTGATTTATTTATAATATTTTTTCCACTTGCCGAATAAACATAACACATAAAGGAGTGTGTGCTATGTTTGTATTGTCGGTCAAAGCCGGTCGTCGGCAACTGGTATCGGTAGCAGTTTTTTTGTTGGTGGCGGTATTTGCTGTTGTTGCAATGGTTGCCGCCCCTGCTATGGAACAGATGCCTGTCTCTGCTTCGGTCAAAAAAGCCGAAACGACAGAGCAACGAGTGGCATTTTTAAAGAGTTTGGGGTATGAGGTAGGTACCGCCGAAAACGTGCAAGAAATCCGGTTGCCGGACGAAGCGGACGAAACGCTGTTGCAATACGAAACCGTGCAACAACAGGCGTCTATGTCGCTGGAACCATATTACGGCAAGCGTGTGCGGCTGTATACTTACCCCATTCTCAACGCTGACGAAGCGGCAACGGCGCACGTGTACGTTTATCGTGACCGCATCGTTGCGGGCGACATCATGTCCGAGCGTGCCGACGGGTTCTGTTTGCCGTTGATATCAAAGGAATCAAAGTAAAGAAAAGGAAAAATCATCATGTTACAGCGTCTTGACAAATTGATTGCTTCACAAGGAACACGTAGCCGACGCGATACGGTCAAACTCATTCGCAGTGGCCGCGTGACGGTGGATGCTGTGGTTTGTCGTGACCCGGCGCAAAAAGTGGATGCTGAAAAACAGTGTATCGCAGTGAAAGGTGAGTGTCTTACTTACCAACGGTTTGTCTATTTAATGATGAACAAACCTTCCGGCGTTTTGTGTGTTTCCCGCGACCCGAAGGTAAAAACGGTAGTGGACCTTTTGCCCGACGAACTCAAACGAAAAGGATTGTTTCCGGCAGGACGTTTGGATAAAGATACGGTGGGGTTGGTGTTACTTACCGACGATGGCGAGTTGGCACACCGCTTGTTATCTCCCAAAAACCAAATTTACAAACGGTATTTGGTGCGGTTGGATGCACCGCTTACCGAAGAGCATTGCCGACAATTCGAACAAGGAATCACCTTAGCAGACGGCACCCTTTGCCGCCCGGCAAAACTCAAAATTTTAGAACAGGGTGAACAACCACTGGCTGAGGTACACATCACCGAAGGGCGGTATCATCAAATCAAAAGAATGTTTGGTGTGTTGGACCGTGGCGTGGTGTGGCTCAAACGGGTATCCATTGGTGATTTGCTTTTGGATGAACGGTTAAAGGAAGGAGAAAGCCGACCTTTGACTGCCGCGGAGATTGGTTTGTTTACCGTGTGAACAAATTCTGTTCAAGTGCAACAAAGAAGAGAATAAAACTTTGTGAATATTGGGAATGGTATTTTTCGATAAAATTTGTTAGAATTGGGAAAGCATAGTAAAAAGATAGGTTTAACCAAAGGTTGTCCTACGGCTAAAAAATGTGGAGGTCATGAAATGGCAAGTTTATCTTTGAAAAACATTTACAAAAAATATCCGGGCGGTGTTACCGCTGTTTCCGATTTCAACTTGGAAATCAAGGATAAAGAATTCATCATCTTGGTTGGTCCTTCCGGTTGCGGTAAATCTACCACCTTGCGTATGATTGCCGGCTTGGAAGAAATCTCCAGTGGTGAATTGTACATCGGCGACCGTTTAGTAAACGACGTAGCTCCCAAAGACCGCGACATCGCCATGGTGTTCCAAAACTACGCTTTGTATCCGCACATGACCGTGTTCGAAAACATGGCGTTCGGTTTGAAGCTTCGCAAAACTCCCAAAGATGAAATCAAACGTCGCGTGGAAGAAGCCGCTCGCATTTTGGATATTGCTCACTTGCTCGACAGAAAGCCGAAGGCTTTGTCTGGTGGTCAACGTCAACGTGTGGCGCTTGGTCGTGCCATTGTGCGTGAACCCAAAGTCTTCTTGCTCGACGAACCGCTCTCCAACTTGGACGCCAAATTGCGTGCTCAAATGAGAACGGAAATTTCCAAACTTCACCAAAAACTCGGCACCACGTTTATTTACGTTCCCCACGACCAAACCGAAGCTATGACCATGGGTGACCGCATCGTGGTTATGAAAGACGGTTTGATTCAACAAGTGGATTCTCCGAACAACTTGTATACCACTCCGAACAACATGTTTGTTGCCGGCTTTATCGGCAGCCCGCAAATGAACTTCATCGATGCCACCATCGTCAAGGAAGACGGCAAATTCTTTGCTCGTTTCGGCTCCGAAGACACCAAAACCAAAAAAGGCATCAAATACAACATTCCGTTGCCGGAATCCAAAAACCCCAACGGTATTTTGGAAGAGTATGTTGACAAAGAAGTTATCTTAGGTATCCGTCCGGAAGATGTCCACGACGAAGCTCGTCATCTGGAAGCTTTTGCCGATTGCAAAATGCGCGCCAAGGTGGAAGTGACCGAAATGATGGGTTCCGAAATCTTCTTGTATGTCAACGTGGAAGGCAGCAGTTTGACTGCTCGCGTAGAACCCACCTCCACCGCCCGTCCGAGCGATGAAATCGACATGGTTCTTGACAACACCAAGATTCACTTGTTCGATAAAGAAACGGAAAAAACCATCGCTAACTAATCTTTTTAAAACTAACGCCGTACAGATTTTCTGTACGGCGTTTTTTTTGCCTTTTTTCGGCAAAAAGCCTATGCGTTTGCAGAAAATGTGGATATTTTTTTCAATTTTACTTGAAAAATGTACAAAAACCGTGTAAAATAATATCGTGTATAGGTTTATTTATTCTTCGGCGTTTGCCGTAAAAAATACGAATGAGGGGTATAGTTATGCCAAATCGTTTGTTTTTAGGAATTATCAATCAAATGAAAGATGTTATCCACCGTACCATCGGCGTGTTGGACGAAACGTACGCTGTTGTGGCATGCAGTGATTTGGGACGCATGGGAGAAGTTTGCGAACCGTTGTTGCAAGAATTCTATTCTTCGCAGGAAGTTTTTTCTCATAACGGTTACACATACAAAACCATCGGTAATCTGTCGAGCAGTACCTATACCGTGTTTGTAGAAGGCATTGATGAACAAGCGGTGACGTATGCAGAATTGTTGGCAATTTCGCTTAGCAATGTCAAGCAATATTATGACGAAAAATATGATCGCGGCAATTTTGTTAAAAATATCATTTTGGACAACATTTTGCCCGGTGACATTTATTTGAAAGCGCGCGAACTGCATTTTAACAGCGATGCCAGCCGCGTGGTATTGTTGGTTCACATTCAAAACCCGTCGGAAATTTCGGCATTTGATGTGATTCAAAACTTGTTCCCTGAAAAAAATAAAGATTTCGTTATCAATATTAACGAAACCGATATTGCGGTGGTTAAAGAATTACGTTCTCATGTGGAATCCAAAGATTTGGAAAAACTGGCTCAATCCATTGCCGATACGTTGGGCAGCGAGTTCTACACACAAATCAATGTGGGAATCGGTACCGCGGTAGAAGGTATTAAGGAACTGGCTCGCTCGTTCAAAGAAGCGCAAGTGGCGTTGGAAGTCGGCAAAGTGTTCGATACCGAAAAAACCATTGTCAGTTACGACAATTTGGGGATTGCCCGTTTGATTTATCAGTTGCCCACCACGCTTTGCGACATGTTCTTGCGCGAAGTGTTCAAACGCGGCTCGATTGATTCGCTGGACCAAGAAACGTTGTTTACTATCCAACGCTTCTTTGAAAACAACTTGAACGTTTCGGAAACGTCGCGCAAATTGTTTGTGCATCGCAACACGCTGGTGTATCGTTTGGAAAAAATCAAGCGTCTTACCGGTTTGGATTTGCGGGAATTTGATGATGCCATTGTCTTTAAAGTGGCGTTGATGGTTAAAAAATACCTGATGGCACATCCGGTAAAATACTAATGTTTGGGGAATGCCTCAATCGTGTGATTGGGGCATTTTTTGTAGATTTCCAATATCTGTGCGTTGCCGACAGCGGCGATTCGCGGTATGATAGCAGTATATTGCTGATTAGCAGCAAGGAGGTTGGCTCAATTGATAGAGTTCAGAGATGTACATAAAACATACGAACTGGGCAGTGAAGCGTTGCGCGGCGTAAATGTGACCATAGATGATGGAGAATTTGTGTTTATCGTCGGTGCTTCGGGTGCCGGCAAAAGTACGTTTTTAAAATTGATTATGCGCGAAGAAGTGGCATCTTCCGGCGAAGTGATTGTTGGTAATTTTAAGTTATCCAAGCTCAAAAGTCGCCAAATCCCGTATTTGCGCCGTGCTATGGGTATTGTGTTTCAGGATTTCCGTTTGATTGATACCATGACGGTGTACGATAACGTGGCGTTTGCCATGCGCGTAGTAGGTGCTTCCCACCGTGAAATTCGCCATCGTGTGCCGTATATTTTAGGATTGGTAGGATTGCAAGATAAGGGCAAGAACTATCCCACGGAACTTTCGGGTGGTGAACAGCAACGTGTTGGTTTGGCCAGAGCATTGGTAAATAATCCTTCGCTGATTATTGCTGACGAGCCGACCGGTAATATCGACCCCGCCATGTCCTATGAAATCATGGAATTGCTGACCGAAATCAATCGCCGCGGTACAACGATTTTGGTGGTTACTCACGACCACGATTTGGTCAAGTCTTTTAACCGTCGCGTGATTGAAATTAAAGACGGTCTTGTGGTTTCGGACAGTAAGGAGGCCCCCCATGAGAATTGATACATTTCGCTATTTGGTAAAGGAAGGATTTCGCAACTTATTCCAAAATGCTTTTATGACCATGGCATCGGTTTTGGTATTGGTATCGTGCCTTTTGCTGACAGGCAGTGCCTATTTGGTGTACGAAAACGTCGAACATGGTTTTGAATGGGCCTATCAGCAAAACGTGGTAGTGGCATACGCCGAATCTTCTGCCACGGATGCACAGACGAATACCATACAACAAACACTCAAAACAATGGACAACGTCGCTGACGTGACGTTTATTTCCAAAGAAGATTTATTGCACCGCTATCAGGAAGAATTCGGCGAGTTGTTGGAAGATTTGGAAAATGACAATCCTTTGCAAGATGCGTTCGTGGTTAGCTTTAAGGACCTTTCCTTGTTTGACCATACGGTGGCTTCTATCAAGGAGGTTGCCGGTATTGAAACGGTGGATTATGACCAAGCACTCTCCAAGTCACTTGTCAAAATACGCAATACGGTATTGACGGTAGGCAGCTGGGTGATTGCTTTGCTTTTGATTGTTTCGCTGTTTATTATTGCCAATACAATTAAACTGACGGTGTATAGCCGTCGACTGGAAATTTCTATTATGCGTTCGGTGGGGGCTACCCATTCCTTTATTCGGTTCCCTTTCATGGTGGAGGGCGTTATGCTTGGGTGTGTTGCCGCGATACTTTCCTACGGATTGGTGTTTGCGTTATACGTCTTGTTGGGTAACAACTTTACCTTCGGTGCGAATTTCAGTTTGTTGTCTTTTTCCGATGTATGGTGGAAGCTGTTGCTGGGATTTGCGGTAGGCGGTACGCTTATTGGTATGTTGGGCAGTACGATCTCGACCGGTCGGTACTTGAAAGAACACATGGCATAAAAGTGGTTTTGGCTTATGTGTGGTTGTAAAAAAACAGGAGGACTACATACGATGCGTAATATATTACAACGGATTACCGCTGTTTGCGCAGTGGTGACACTGTTTTTAACTTGTTTTTTCTCTTTTTCTGTTTACGCCGATACAATAGAGGACAAGCGTGACGAATTAGAAAAGTTGCAGCAAGAGCAAAAGGAAATTGAGGCATCGCTCAGCAAACTGGGAGACAGCATTGAGGACCAACAAGCAGAAGTTAACCAGTTGATAAAGAAGATTACCAATTTGGAAGCCCAAATTGATACGTATAAAAGTCAAATAAACGCCGTTGATGCGCAGATTGCACAGCAAGATAAAAAGATTGCGCAATTAAACACCGAAATCACGGCAAAAGAACAAGAATTGGCGGCGATTATAGTTAAGCTAAAAAAACGATTAAAAGCGATTACCAAAACGGGTAACTACTCCGACTTTCAGTTGTTAATGAGCATGGATAATTACACGGATTATTTGTTAAAGTCGCAAGTAATTGAATCGGTTTCGGCACATGATAAAGCGTTGTGCGATAAAGCGGAACAAGAAAAAGCAATGATTCTTGCCAAAAAGGCAGAAGTGGAAGAAGAAAAGGCAGCGTTGCAAACTTCCAAGGATGAATTAGTTTCTCTTAAAGGCGGTTTGGACAATCAGTTTTCTTCCTTGGACAAATTATACAAGCAAGCACAAAGCAAGCGAGACGCTTTGGAAAAACAGCAAAACACCTATGAAAAGCGGTTGGCGGCGGTCAAAAAATCCGAAGACGAATTGGACCGTGAAATCGCGGCTTTGCTCAACGGCACACCGCCTACCGACACCTACGGCGGTTCTATGTATTGGCCGGCGCCGACGGTAAAACGGATTTCCTCCGGCTTTGGCAAACGTGGCAGTGGCTCGCACGGCGGAACGGATATTTCCAACGGTCGCTCTTTGGGTGAACCGATTGTTGCCGCCGCAAGCGGTACGGTTATTAAAGTGCAAAAATTGCATTACAGTTACGGCAATTTCTGTATGATAGACCACGGCTTAGATGCCAAGGGACGTCGTATTGTTACGTTGTATGCTCATATGCGTTATGTTCCCAGTGTGACGGTAGGCCAAAAAGTGGTAGGTGGACAAACGCAGATTGGTGTTATCGGCAATACAGGAAACTCGTTCGGCGCGCATTTGCACTTTGAGGTTCGTGTGGATGGTGTTCGTGTGGATGCCGTAAAAAATGGTTACATTGTTTGCCCCAAATAAAGACGAGCGGGTGAGAAAAAGTGAACAAAAAAGTTTCCCTTGGTGTGGCACTGTCCTTGATATTCTTAGCAGTCGCCATTACGGTTTCCGGGACCATGATGTTGGCTATGCGGCATTTTAGTTCCTTGGTCAGTGATGTAGGTCAAAGACAAGCTATGTACGATTACATTGATGAAATTGATTCCGCTGCTCGAAAGCATTACACGATGGATGAGGAAAAACTTCGGGCGGCATTAGCAAAAGGTTATATCAATGGTTTGGGTGACTCCTATGCAGAATATCTTTCTCCTTCGACCTATCAGGAAGTGCAAAATAAATTAGCGGGAAATCGCACCGGCTTCGGCTTGGAAGTAACCGTGGCAGACAACCGCGTAACGGTAACGGCGGTTGATGAAAATTCGCCGGCTGCTTTGGCCGGTATTAAAAAAGGTGCGGTTGTGACAAAAATAGGGGAAGAGGCGGTAACCGGTTCTTCGTTTGCTACGGTACAAGCCGCACTCAGTAGCCAGGAAAAGGTGCTGATAACCGTTGAACAAGCCGGTCAATCCGAAACAGAGGAATTGGCGGCAAACACCTATTCTGTGGTGAGTGTTCGCGGTGAGTTGTTACAAGACACGGTGGGATATATTCGTATTAGTGAATTTAACGCTCTTACCGCGCTGCAGTTTAAAAATGTTTACAATCAGCTGGCACAACAGGGTGCTTTGTATTTTGTTTTTGATGTACGTAATAATTCCGGCGGACAATGGGGGGCAGCCACCGAAATTTTAGATTATTTGTTGCCCCGCGGCCCTTATGTTTTGTGCGAGAAAAAAGGGGAGAAGACGGTTCTTTCCGCAACGGACAATTATGAACTGTCGGTGCCGACGGTGACGCTGGTAAACGGCAACACGGTGGGCGAGGCGGAATTGCTGGCAGCCGTGTTACAAGATTTGAAAAAAACAACGGTTGTTGGTACATCCACTCAAGGCAAAGCTGTTATGCAAGAGTACTTTTCGATTGCTTCGGATAAAGGTGCCGTACGTTTGTCTACCGGTTTACTGTATTGTATCCAAAGCGGCGAAACATGGCACAGCGCCGGTGTATATCCTAACCAAACGGTGGATTTACCGTATGAATTACAAAGCCGATTTGATTTGCTGAAAGCCGAGGAAGATACACAATTACAAAAGGCGATTACGTTACTCAAAAACAGCAATTATGTGTCGCTGAATAATGCAACAACTGCTGCGACAACGACTACCGCAACGACAGTTGCATCTGCTGAATAAGAAAATAAAAACCGTCAAGGAACGTTGTTCCTTGACGGTTTTTGCTTTTAAATTATCACAACATTTGTGCGGGGTCACCGGCTTTGATAGCGCGGTTGTTGAAGACGGCTTCCTTCAAAAGGGCATCGGCTGTTTCTTTAACCTCTTTATCAAATTCTTCATACTTCATGAATTGAATGGTCTGTTGATGGCTGTCTTTGTAGAAGTCCACGTCTTTTTCACGTTCGGCTTCCGGGTCCATACGAAGAATCAAGGCTGCCATTTTGGTCGTGCCGTTCGCTTTGTAGGTTTTGATAGCGGCTTCGCCTTCTTTTAAAGATTGAATGGCTTTGATTAACTCTTCGTCAGTAATGGTTTGGTCAATTACCACATCGTTGCGAGTAGCCGTTTCCAATTTTTCTTCTTCTTTTTTATCGGTTGTGGTGGTTTTATCCTCTTCTTTGTTACCGGTTGCAGTGGTGGTCGTAGTGGTTGCTGTCGTTGTTGCGGTGGTAGTAGTTGTAGTTGTGGTTGTGGTTGAGGTTGTAGTCGTGGTCGTGGTGTCTTCTTTTTTGGTATCTTTTAAATATTGACGGTACACTTCGTCAAAGTCGGCACCGGTTTTATCCGTTTTGTTGAAGGCATCCAGATAACCTTGCAGTTGCTTATTGATTTTTTCAGTTTCGGCATCGCTCAGCGCAGCACCTTTGTCATCCATTAACGAAAACTCAATAATTTTATAGCTCAAATAGTTTTCGTCAAAATATTTGCGTTCGTCAGCATCCGAAACTTCGCGTAAGCCGCCGTCATCGTACAAGCCGGTGAACAAAGTGGATTCGTTGAGCGATACCGCTTTATACATATTTATATAACGCTCATTGGTAAAGCCAAGGGGGAGAAATTGGTCCTTGCTGAGTTTAGCAATATCTTCTTCCAGTTTTTTGAGTTCCTCGGCTTCCCATTTGATAGAATATTTTTCCATCAAATTTTCCAATGCCTTTTGACGAATCATGGTATCTTTGGTAGTTTGGATGATGTACTCTTTCAAAGTCATTTCTTTGGCATCTTCACCGTACGTTACTTTTTGTGATAAAGCGTCTTCACCATAATAAGATAGGTATAAATAGGCTTGTTGGTCGGTGAACATAGTGGCATACATATACGCCAAGTAATCACCCATTTCGTAAACTTTACCGTCTACGGTTAAAGCAACGTCGGGTGTGGAGCAGCCGCCGGCAAACAGGCACGACACCGTTAAGAGTACCGCGGCAATACCGCAAGTGAATTTTTTCAGTTTCATGATTGTCCTCCTTATACGACAAATACTGTTGCCTATTATACACGAAAAAAAAGGCTTTGTCTACTCCTTAAATATATAGAAAAAAATTTTTTAAAAAACTCAAAAAAAGACTTGATTTTTCAAAAAGGTTGATGTAAAATAGTTAGGCATGATTATGCGGGAGTAGGGTAACTATGCCCTTTTTGCCGTATCATGCAGACTGCACGATATGCGATGACGCGGGAGGTTGCGGCCGCAAACGGTCGGTTTTTCCGCTGAGTATGTCCGATTTCAAACCGGGCGACAAGGAATAGCTGTAAGGAGCGAAATGAACGGAGCAGAGAGTTGCACTCTGTTTCGGCGTGCTTGCGACGCACATTTTGCCTTATGTCTTTCAAGACGCTTACAACTGCACCCGGAGGCTTGAACCCACAGGCATCCGGTTTTAAAATACGAGTGTTGGAACACCCGGCACAGTGTGCAGTTTTGGCGTCGCCCGCCAACTCAAAAAAAATTAAGGAGGCGTTTTTAGTGGCAGTCAAAGAAAAAATCCGTATTCGTATCAAGGGGTATGACCATCACTTGGTGGACCAATCCGCCGAAAAGATTGTGGAAACCGCTCGCCGTACCGGTGCTCGCGTTTCCGGTCCTGTCCCGCTCCCGACCGAGAAGGAAGTTGTTACCATTTTGCGTGCTGTGCACAAATACAAAGATTCTCGTGAACAATTCGAGTCTCGCACGCACAAACGCTTGATTGACATCCTTCGTCCGTCAAACAAAACAGTTGAAGCCCTGATGGGGCTTGAACTCCCCGCCGGCGTGGAAATCGAAATCAAACTGTAATGCCGGTTTGACGAGGAAAAATCCTCGGTTCTGCAAGGCGAGGTCATGTTCCCAAACACCGTTTGGTGGGGAACCAATAACCAAGGAGGTATAGACTATGCAAAAAGGCATCATCGGTAAGAAAATCGGCATGACGCAGATTTTCGACGAAAAGGGCAATGTCGTTCCGGTCACGGTCATTGAAGCCGGTCCGTGCGTCGTTGTTCAAAAGAAAACCGCAGAAAACGACGGCTACACAGCCGTGCAACTCGGTTTTGGCGATATCGCCGTCGGTAAGGTCAACAAACCCATGAAGGGACATTTCGACAAAGCAGACGTAGCTCCCAAAAAGGCGCTTCGTGAATTCCGCTTTGACGATTGCGACGCTTACAACGTTGGCGACATCGTAAAGGCAGACACCTTTGCAAACGGCGACCAAGTCGACGTGGTGGGTGTCAGCAAAGGTAAAGGCTATGCCGGCGCTATCAAGCGTTGGAACCACAGCCGTTTGAAGGAAAGTCACGGTACGGGTCCTGTTGCCCGCCATGCCGGCTCGTTGGGAGCCTGTTCTTCGCCTTCCCGTGTTTACAAGGGAATGAAAGGCGCCGGACATTTAGGTGCTGAACGTGTTACCGTTCAAAACTTAAAGGTTGTGAAAGTTGACGTGGAGAACAATTTAATCGCCATCCACGGTGCCGTTCCCGGCCCGCGCGGCGGCTTGATTTTAATCTCCGATTCCGTCAAAGCGTAAGGGAAGGAGGATTTTACTAATGGCTACTGTATCTACTTTTGACATGAACGGCAAACAAACCGGTACTTTGGAAGTAGCAGATTCCGTTTTCGGTATCACTCCTAATGCTACCGTTATGCACAGCGCCGTTGTCAATTACTTAGCAAATCAGCGTCAAGGAACCCAATCAACCCTTACTCGTTCCGAAGTACGGGGTGGCGGCAAAAAGCCGTGGCGTCAAAAAGGCACCGGCCACGCTCGTCAAGGTTCCACTCGTGCTCCTCAATGGACTCACGGTGGTATTGCGCTCGGTCCCAAACCGCGCAGCTACAACTACGTATTACCCAAAAAAGTGCGTCGTTTAGCACTTAAATCGGCTTTCTCCTCCAAGGTGGCTGCCGGCGAAATGTTAGTGCTTGACGATTTGACTATGGAATCCATCAAAACAAAAACCGTTGCTACCATGCTCCAAGCGTTGGAAGCAAAGAAAAAAGTTTTGTTGGTACTTCCCGAAAAGAACGACACGGTTATCTTGTCGGCTCGGAACATTCCCGGTGTCAAAACCGCACTGGTAAACACCTTAAACGTCTATGATGTATTAAACTGCGATACTTTCATTGTTGTGAAAGATGCGGTTGCTCAAATTGAGGAGGTGTACGCATAATGGATGCTCGTGACATCATTATTGCGCCGGTTATCACCGAAAAAGCGGTGGCGGCGCTTCCGGAAAAGAAGTACACGTTCCGCGTGAAAAAAGACGCAAACAAAATTGAGATTGCCAAAGCGGTGGAAGAAATTTTCGACGTACGCGTTGCGAAAGTTAACACCATCAACATGAAAGGCCATCTTCGCCGCATGGGTCGTAACGAAGGTTATACTTCCGATTGGAAAAAAGCCATTGTTACGTTGAAACCCGACTCCAAGACCATCGAATTCTTCGACGGTATGTTTTAATCAATAGCCGCCTGTAAGAAATGAGGTCGCGGCAACGTATGGGGTACCCTTCGTAAACGAAGAAGCGGCCGTACCCCGCAAAGCCAAGAAATAGGAGAGTGAATCGGAATGCCTACAAAAATTTATAAACCGACGTCTCCCGGACGGCGCGGAATGTCCGTTTTGGATTACAGCGCACTGTCTAAGGTGGCGCCGGAAAAGAGCCTGTTGGCTCCTCTGGCAAAAAAAGCCGGCCGTAACAGCTACGGTCGCATCACCGTTCGCCATCGTGGCGGCGGTAACCGTCGTAAATATCGTATTATCGATTTCAAACGTAATAAGTTGGATGTAAAAGCCACCGTTATGACGTTGGAATACGACCCGAACCGCAGCGCAAACATTGCGTTGTTGCAATACGAAGACGGCGAAAAACGCTACATTGTAGCTCCTCAAGGTTTGTCGGTTGGTGACGTTGTCACTGCCGGTACCGGCGCTGATATCAAACCCGGTAACGCCTTGCCGCTCGCGAACATCCCCACCGGTACGTTTATCCACAACTTGGAATTGTACCCGGGCAAAGGTGCTCAGCTTGCTCGTGCCGCCGGTGTGATGGCACAGCTTGTCGGTAAAGAAAACAACATGGCGATGGTTCGTTTGCCTTCCGGCGAAATGCGCAACATTCCGCTGAATTGCATGGCAACTATCGGTCAAGTCGGCAACCTGGAACACGAAAACGTGAAAATCGGTAAAGCCGGCCGTAAACGCCACATGGGTTGGCGCCCGACCGTTCGCGGTTCGGTCATGAACCCCTGCGATCACCCGCACGGTGGTGGTGAAGGTAAATCGCCCATCGGTCGTCCCGGCCCGGTTACGCCTTGGGGCAAACCGGCATTGGGTTACAAGACCCGCAAACATCACAAAGCTTCTGATAAATTTATCGTGAAGCGCCGCAACGGCAAGTAAGCGAAAGGAGATTCATTATTTATGGGTAGAAGCGTAAAGAAGGGTCCTTTCGTACAGCCTGTTCTGTTGAAAAGGATTCAAGAAATGAACGAAGCCGGCGAAAAACGCATTTTGAAAACTTGGAGCCGCGCCTCCACGATTTTCCCGGATTTTGTCGGTCACACCATCGCAGTGCATGACGGCCGCAAACATGTCCCGGTATATGTTACCGAAGATATGGTTGGTCACAAGTTGGGCGAATTTGCTCCGACTCGTACCTTCCGCGGTCACGTCGGTTCCAAAACTACGAAGTAAGCGGTTGAAAGGAGAGTAACGTTATGGAAGCAAGGGCGCAAGTAACACACGTCCGTATGTCCCCTCGCAAAGTGAAAATCGTTCTCGACCTCATCCGCAATAAACCGGTTGATGTCGCGCTCGCGATTACACACAATATTTCCAAGGCTGCCGGTGAGCCGGTTGAGAAGTTGCTCAAATCGGCAGTGGCAAATGCGGAAAACAACTACAACATGGAACGTAGTAATTTGGTTGTTTCCGAATGCTTTGTATGCCCCGGCCCCATTCTGAAGCGTGTTCGTCCGCGAGCACAGGGTCGTGCGTTCCGCATTGAAAAGAGAACCTCACACATCACCCTTGTGCTCAAGGAAAAGGAATAAGCGAAGGAGGAGGACAAATCATGGGACAAAAAGTCAATCCCCACGGTTTACGTGTTGGCGTAATTAAGGATTGGAGTTCCCGCTGGTTCGTGAAAAAGAACCAAATGGGCGACACCATTTATTCCGATTACAAATTACGCACTTATTTAAAGAAGACGTTGTATGCTGCCGGCATCTCGAAAATTGAGATTGAACGTGACGCTACGCGTGTTCGAGTTAACATTCACTGTGCTAAACCCGGCTTGGTTATCGGCAAAGGCGGTGCGGAAATTGAAAAACTTCGCCAAACCTGCGAAGCTATGCTTGGTAAAACCACTTTGGTCAACATTGTGGAAATCAAAACTCCGGATGCAGATGCACAGTTGGTTGCCGAAAACATTGCTCAACAGTTGGAAAAACGTATTTCCTTCCGCCGTGCTATGAAACAATGCATCGGTCGTGCAATGAAACTCGGTGTCAGAGGTATCAAAACGCAAGTTTCCGGTCGTTTAGGCGGTGCGGATATCGCGCGTGTTGAACAATACCACGAAGGTACCATTCCGCTGCAAACCTTGCGTGCGGATATCGATTATGGTTTCGCAGAAGCTAACACCACCTATGGCCGTATCGGCATCAAAGTGTGGATTTACCGCGGCGAAGTGCTCGCCGGTGTTGCGAAGCCCCGTCGGGAAGGAGGCCGCAAATAATGCTGTTACCGAAAAGAGTAAAATATCGTCGTGTGCAAAGAGGCCGTCTTACCGGTAAGGCTCTGCGCGGCAACAAAGTCAACTACGGTGATTTCGGTTTGGTGGCTTTGGAACCCGCTTGGATTAAATCCAACCAAATCGAAGCAGCCCGTATCGCTATGACTCGTTACATCAAGCGTGGCGGTCAAGTTTGGATCAAAATTTTCCCCGACAAACCGGTTACCGAAAAACCGGCCGAAACTCGAATGGGTTCCGGTAAAGGTTCGCCTGAATACTGGGTTGCCGTGGTGAAACCGGGCCGTGTGATGTTTGAAATCGCCGGCGTTCCGGAAGAAACTGCCCGCGAAGCTATGCGACTCGCAGCCAACAAGCTGCCCATCAAATGCAAATTCGTTTGCAAGGAAGAAATGGACGGTGAGCAGAAATGAAGTCCACAGAAATTCAAAAAATCCGTGAATTGAACGAAGTTGAGTTGGAAAAACGGCTTGCGGACCTCAAAAAGGAACTGTTCAACCTGAGATTCCAACACGCTATCAATCAACTTGACAATCCGATGCGTCTGAAAGCTGTTAAAAAAGAAATCGCTGTCGTGAAAACCATTATTCGCGAAAACGAACTCAAAAACAGCGCAGAAGCGTAACGGAAGGGAGGAAACATTGTGAGCGAACGGAATCTTAGAAAAACTCGGACCGGTATCGTTGTCAGTGACAAAATGGACAAAACCGTTGTTGTTGCTATCGAAGACAATGTCCGTCATCCGTTGTACAAAAAAATCATTAAACATACCGTGAAGCTGAAAGCCCACGATGAAAATAACGAGTGCCGCGTCGGCGACCGCGTTATGGTAATGGAAACCCGCCCGTTGTCCAAGGATAAACATTGGCGCGTTTCGCAAATCATCGAGAAGGCAAAATAAGTCGGTTAATCTGAAAGGAGGAACACACTGTGGTACAACAGCAGACCTACCTCAAAGTTGCCGACAACACCGGCGCGAAGGAGCTTATGTGTATTCGCGTTCTCGGTGGTTCCGGCCGGAGGTATGCAAATATCGGCGATGTCGTGGTTGCTTCTGTTAAAAAAGCAGCACCCGGCGGCGTTGTGAAAAAGGGCGATGTGGTGAAAGCCGTTATCGTTCGTACAGTGAAAGGCGTTCGTCGTGAAGACGGTACTTACATCCGTTTTGACGAAAACGCAGCCGTCATCATTCGTGATGACAAAAACCCCAGAGGTACTCGTATCTTTGGGCCGGTGGCAAGAGAATTAAGAGAAAAGGATTATCTTAAAATTCTTAGCCTTGCCCCCGAAGTGCTGTAATGGGAGGTACCGAAATGAGTAACAAACTTCATGTGAAAAAAGGCGATACCGTTCTCATCATCAGCGGTGACGACCGTGGCAACAAAGGTAAAGTGTTGGAGGTCAGCCCCAAAGAGGGAAAGGTTATTGTCGAAGGCTTGAACATGGTAAAAAAACATGTCAAACCCCGTAAAATGGGTGACAACGGCGGCATCGTTGAAGCCGAAGGCGCTTTGTACGCTTGCAAGGTAAAGGTTATTTGCCCTGCTTGCAAAGAGCCTGTCCGTGTTGCTTATAAAAAAGTTGCCGGTGACGACGGCAAATCTCGATCGGTTCGCATTTGCAGAAAATGCGGCGAGACACTGTAAGAAGGAGGGACATACAAATGGCTAGATTAAAAGAGTTTTACAAAAAGGATGTCGCTCCCGCACTGATGAAAAAGTTCGGTTATAAGAGTGTCATGCAAATACCGAAGCTGGATAAAATTGTTATCAACGTCGGTTGTGGCGAAGCAAAAGATAATGCCAAAGTTATTGATGCTATCACCATTGACTTGCAAACCATCACCGGTCAACGCCCGGTAGTTTGCAAAGCCAAAAAATCGGTGGCTAACTTCAAATTGCGTGAGGGAATGAACATCGGTGTCAAAGTCACGTTGCGTGGCGATCGTATGTACGAATTCTTAGACCGTTTGTTCAATGTGGCTTTGCCCCGTGTGCGTGACTTCCGTGGTATCAACGCCAATTCGTTTGACGGCCGCGGCAACTACAACATGGGTATCAAAGAACAATTGATATTCCCCGAAATCGAATACGATAAAATCGATAAGGTTCGCGGTATGGACATTTGTTTTGTAACTACCGCTAACACCGACGAAGAAGCACGTGAGTTGCTCAGCTTGATGGGCGCTCCGTTCGCGAAATAAGGAGGGAAAACACATGGCAAAAACATCTATGAAAGTTAAGCAACAACGCCCCGCCAAGTTTTCCACGCGTGCGTACAACCGCTGCAAAATCTGCGGTCGTCCCCATGCTTATTTGCGGAAATACGGTGTGTGTCGTATTTGCTTCAGGGAACTTGCCTACAAAGGCGAAATTCCCGGTGTGAAAAAGGCCAGTTGGTAAGCAATAGCTAAAAGGAGGTTGACGGAATGCAAATCACCGATACAATTGCCGATATGCTGACGAGAATTCGTAACGCGAGTTCGGCGAAGCATGATTCGGTGGATATCCCCGCTTCCAACATGAAGAAGGCTATTGCCCAGATTCTTGTTGACGAGGGATATATCAAGAATTATCAAGTTATTGAAGATGGCAAGCAAGGCGTCATTCGCATTACTCTGAAATATCAAGGACCTTCCAAGGCTCCGGTATTGATGGGGTTGCGTCGTGTCTCCAAGCCCGGTTTGCGCATCTATTCCAGCAGTGAGGACATGCCGAAAGTCATGAAAGGCATCGGCACCGCCATCGTGTCTACATCGAAAGGTGTTATGACCGATAAAAAAGCCCGTAAAGAAAACGTGGGCGGCGAAGTCCTCGCATTCGTGTGGTAAGGGGGAAAAGAAAATGTCAAGAATTGGTCGTAAACCCATTACCATTCCTGCCGGCGTTCAAGTGACGGTTGCCGATAACACGGTAACGGCAAAGGGCCCCAAAGGCACTTTGACTCAAAAATTTCATGCGAACATGGCCGTAACGGTTGAGGGCAGCGAAATTTTAGTCACTCGTCCGAACGACGAAAAAGAAAACCGTGCTTTGCACGGCTTGACCCGTACCTTAATCAGCAATATGGTAGAAGGCGTTGCTAACGGCTTCTCGAAAGAGTTGGATGTCAACGGCGTTGGTTACCGTGTTGCTAAACAAGGTAAAGACTTGGTGATGAACTTAGGTTACAGCCATCAAGTTATTATGAGCGAAATTCCGGGCATTACCATTGAAGTCCCGAACCCGAACAAAATCATTGTTAGCGGTCCGGACAAACAATTGGTTGGTCAATTCGCCGCTGAAATTCGCGAAAAACGCCCGCCGGAGCCGTATAAAGGCAAAGGCATCAAATACGTCACCGAGCATATCCGCCGCAAGGAAGGTAAGACCGGTGCCAAGGGCAAGAAGTAAGGAGGAGGAAAATACATGGTCAGCAAAAAAGACAGCAACCAAGCACGGTTGCACCGTCATTTACGTGTGCGCGGTAAGATTTCCGGCACCGCCGAGTGTCCTCGCTTGAACGTGTTTCGCTCCTTGAATCACATCTATGCCCAAATCATTGATGATGTCAAGGGTGTGACACTCGTTGCAGCTTCCAGTACCGAAAAAGATTTCGGCATGGCAGGCGGCAACAAAGAAGCTGCCCGCAAGGTCGGCGAATTGGTCGCAAAACGCGCTTTGGAAAAAGGCATCGAAAACGTTGTCTTCGACAGAGGCGGTTACATCTATCACGGCCGTGTTGAGCAGTTGGCCGAAGGCGCCCGTGAGGGCGGCCTCAAGTTCTAAGAAAGGAGAGGATTACTTTGGCCAGACGTGTAGAAACAAACGACGAATACAAAGAAACCGTAGTTGCCATTAACCGCGTCAGCAAAACCGTTAAAGGCGGTCGCGTGATGAAATTTTCCGCTTTGGTAGTGGTTGGTGATGGCAACGGCACTGTCGGTTTCGGTACCGGCAAAGCCGGTGAAGTTCCGGATGCTATTCGCAAAGGCATTGAAGATGCGAAAAAGAATTTAGTGAAGATTTCTCTGAAAGGAAGCACCATTCCTCACGAGATTATCGGCGCTTTCGGGGCCGGTCGAGTTTTGATGAAACCGGCAGCTCCCGGTACCGGTGTTATCGCCGGCGGTGCTGTGCGTGCCGTTGTCGAAGCAGCCGGTATTAAGGACATCCGTACCAAGGCTCTCCGCTCCAACAATCCTTTCAATGTGGTTAGCGCTGTGATGAACGGTTTGACGCAATTGCGCACTGCGGAAGAAGCAGGTGCCATTCGCGGAAAAACCGCGAAAGAAGTTTTAGGATAAGGGGGGCATACACATGGCAAAGAAAGCGAAAGATTGCATGCAAGTCAAACTCGTTCGCAGTTTGATTGGTGCGAAAAAAGACCAAATTGCCACTGCCAATTCTTTGGGTTTGCGCAAAATAGGCGACACGGTATGCCAACCTGTTAATGCAGCCACCCAAGGGAAGGTAGCGAAAATTATTCACCTCGTTGAGGTAGTAGAGGCTTAACCAATTCGAACAAGGAGGTGCAAACAATTATGAAGCTACAAGAGCTTTCTCCGGCTCCCGGTTCTGTGCGGGATGTCAAGAGAATCGGCAGAGGCCACGGTTCCGGCCAAGGCAAAACTGCCGGCAAAGGTCACAAAGGTCAAAAAGCGCGTGCCGGTCGCGGTATGCGTCCCGGTTTTGAAGGTGGCCAAATGCCTTTGCAAAGACGAGTTCCCAAAAGAGGATTTGTCAACATTTTTGCTACAAAATATGCAACGGTTAATTTAGCAGCACTTAACGCCTTTGAAGACGGTGCTGTGGTTGATGCGCAAGCATTGAAAGACGCCGGCTTGGTAAAAAAATCTTTTGACGGTATCAAAGTTTTGGCTAACGGTACGTTGACCAAAAAATTGACCGTGAAAGCAGCAGCCTATTCTGAAGCAGCAAAAGCCAAAATTGAAGCTGCTGGTGGGAAGGCTGAGGTGATTTAACGTGTTTCAAGTTTTACGAAATGCCTGGAAAATCACTGATTTGCGTAAAAAGATTCTTTATACGCTGCTTATCGTGTTAATTTTCCGTATCGGTTCGGCTATTACGGTGCCGTTTGTCGATGTGGAAAACTTGACACAAGCAGTCAATGCTGTGACTGCCGGTAACGAAGCCAATTTCATGGACTACTTGACCATGATTTCCGGCGGTGGCTTTTCCAGCGCCAGTATTTTTGCTTTGTCCATTACTCCGTATATTAACGCCAGCATTATCATTCAACTGTTAACGGTTGCGATTCCGGCATTGGAACGGTTGGCAAAAGAAGGCGAAGCAGGACGTAAGGTGCTGGGGAAAATCACCCGTTTTGTAACGGTTGGTTTGGGCCTTATGTTGGGTATTGCGTATTACTTTATGTTGCGCAATAATGCTAACTACAGCAGCATGAACGTGCTTGTAAAAGAAGCACAAAGCGGTTTCGGTGCTTGGTTTGCCGCCATTGTGATTATCCTTTGCTTTGTTGCCGGTTCGGCACTTATCATGTGGTTGGGCGAACAAGTCAACGAAAAGGGTATTGGTAACGGCATTTCCATTTTGTTGTTTGCGGGTATCTTGTCCGGTATTCCGAGCGCTGCAAGAACGTTGTGGAACTGGTTCTATGTTGCCGGTATTGCTCAACTGAGCAGTAACCCTGCCGCTATTAAAAATGTTATTTTAGTTCCCATTGTTTTGGTTATCTTCTTGGCAATGATTGGTTTCATTGTCTTTATGGGAGATGCCGAACGCCGCATCCCGATTCAGTATGCCAAACGTGTGGTAGGTCGCAAAATGTACGGCGGTCAAAGCACTTACATTCCGATTAAAGTCAATATGTCCGGTGTTATGCCGATCATTTTGGCTTCGTCGATTGTATCGTTGCCGTCGATTTTGGCTTCCTTCTTCAACTGGGACAGCAACTGGTTTTTGGATGCGTTCAAGCAAGACAGTTGGGTATATATCCTGCTGTACTTTGTGATGATTATAGGCTTTGCCTTCTTCTATGTCACAATTCAATATAATCCCACGGAGATGGCGAATAACCTTCGCAAAAACTCCGGTGCGATTCCCGGATATCGTCCGGGCAAACCCACCACGGATTATATTAAACGTGTGTTGAATAAGGTAACCTTAATCGGTGCATTGTTCCTTGGTGTTATTGCTTTGTTCCCCAGTTTGTTTGGTAAGTTCAGCGGTTTTTACGGCTTGACCTTAGGCGGTACTTCCATCATGATTGTGGTGGGTGTCGCACTGGAAACAACGCAACAAATCGAAAGCCAAATGATGATGCGCCACTACAAAGGCTTCCTTGAGTAACATTTTTCCTGTACGAAAAAACCGTTTCCGCCAACCGACAACTTCGGTTGTCGGTTGGTTGGAAACAGTCTGTCGTGTTTAAAGAAAGGGTGTCATTCCATGAAGCTGATTTTCTTAGGTGCTCCGGGTGCCGGCAAAGGCACACAGGCTGAAATCATCAGTGAGCATCTGAACATTCCCACAATTTCCACGGGTAACATTATCCGTGAAGCGCTGAAAAGCGGTACGGAAATGGGAAAGCAGGCCAAAGAGTATATTGACTCGGGCAAACTGGTTCCCGACGAGGTGGTTATCGGTATTATCCGTGACCGTCTTGCCGAAGAGGATTGCCGCGGTGGTTTCATTCTCGATGGTTTTCCGCGTACCATTCCGCAAGCCGAGGCACTTGACCGTATGGGCATCGCCATTGACTGTGTCATCAACTTAGAAGTCGCAGACGAAGTGATAGCCCAGCGTGTATCGGGTCGCCGTGTATGTCCCGTTTGTGGCGCATCGTACCACATTGCCAACAAAAAACCGGCAACCGATGGTATTTGCGACAAATGCGGCAACACCCTTGTTCAGCGCAAAGATGACCATCCCGATACAGTAAAGGAACGCTTAGCTGTGTATCATGAGCAAACAGAACCGCTTAAAGACTACTACGCCGCTGTCGGTAAGTTAGCTTCGGTTGAAGGACCGACAACGCTCGAAGGTGTCACAAAGCGTATCTTGGAAATCCTCGAAGAGGTTTAAGTCATGATAGCTATTAAAAACAGCCGAGAACTCGCCTTGATGAAAGAAGCTTGTGTGATTTCGGCGCGGGCGTTACAACTAGCGGGAGAGGCTGTGGAACCCGGTGTTACCACTGCCGAACTTGACCGAATCATTCGCAAATACATTGAAAGCCAAGGTGCCAAGCCTTCGTTTTTAGGGTATGGCGGATTTCCGGCAAGTGCCTGCATTTCTGTAAACGAGACGGTCATTCATGGCATACCAGATAAGCGCGTAATCAAAGCCGGCGATATCGTCAGCATTGATGTGGGTGCGCACTTGAACGGTTATCACGGCGATAACGCCGCCACATTTGCCGCCGGTGATATTTCACCGCAAGCGAAAGCTTTGCTGGATGCTACGCGTGAAAGTCTTTACGAGGGCATTGCACAAGCGGTTGCGGGCAATAGAGTAGGCGATATCAGTGCCGCCGTTCAGCAGTATGTCGAGATGCGTGGTTACTCGGTTGTACGGCAATTTGTCGGCCACGGAGTAGGCACGAATCTACACGAGGACCCCAGTGTCCCCAACTTTGGTACCCCCGGTCGCGGTCCGAGATTGCTGCCGGGAATGACCTTAGCCATTGAACCTATGGTGAATATGGGTGTTCCCGATGTCGAAGTGTTAAAAGACGGATGGACAACGGTCACGCGAGACGGTAAGTTATCTGCTCACTTTGAGCATACCATTGCCATCACCAAAGACGGACCGGTCATATTGACCATGCCGTAACGAGAGGGAGGAACCAGCATGTCCAAAGCGGACGTTATTGAACTGGAGGGTGTCGTGGTCGAGGCGTTGCCAAACGCAACTTTTCAAGTGGAGCTTGCCAATGGCCACCAGATACTCGCACACATCTCGGGTAAATTGCGTATGAACTTTATCCGCATTTTACCCGGTGACAAGGTGACAGTTGAAATGTCACCGTATGACCTGACAAAAGGTCGCATTACCTGGCGAACCAAGTAATGGCATTGTTCGAAAAACCACAACGTAAATTTTGTGTTTATCACAAAAAAGGAGGTATTTTCATGAAAGTCAGACCTTCTGTGAAGAAAATCTGCGAAAAATGCAAAATTATCAAACGCAAGGGCCGCATTATGGTGATTTGCGAAAACCCCAAGCACAAACAACGTCAAGGTTAAGTTGACGTTTACAGTTGCTTGACGGAAAAACCGAAAGGAAGGAAACTATTATGGCTCGTATAGCTGGTGTAGACTTACCCAGAGATAAGCGTGTAGAAATCGGCCTTACCTACATTTACGGTATCGGTCGCAAAACTGCGAACGATATTTTGGCGGGAACCGGCGTAAACCCGGATGTCCGTGTGCGGGATTTGACCGAAGAAGACATCGCAAAATTACGTGAATACATTGACCACAACTGTGTGGTGGAAGGTGACTTGCGCCGTGACATTGCGTTTGATATCAAACGTTTGATTGAAATCGGTAGTTATCGCGGTTTGCGTCATCGCAAGGGCTTGCCGGTACGCGGTCAGCGTTCCAAAACCAACGCCCGTACTCGTAAAGGTCCCAAAAAGACCATTGCCAACAAGAAGAAGTAAGCAGGAGGGATATATAGAATGGCTGCTGCAAAAGCAACTGCGAAAAAGGGCACTGTCCGTCGCAAAGAACGTAAAAATATTGAGCGTGGCGCCGCACATATCCAGTCCACATTCAATAACACCATTGTTACTCTCACCGATGCACAAGGCAACGCTTTGTCTTGGGCAAGTGCCGGTGAATTAGGTTTCCGTGGTTCGCGGAAATCCACTCCTTTCGCTGCGCAAACGGCTGCGGAAACCGCTGCCAAAGCAGCAATGGAACACGGCTTGAAAACCGTTGAAGTGTACGTAAAAGGTCCGGGTGCCGGTCGTGAAGCTGCTATTCGCGCTTTGCAAACCGCAGGATTGGATGTTACTTTAATTAAAGACGTAACGCCGGTCCCCCACAACGGATGCCGTCCTCCCAAAAGAAGACGCGTATAATACGAGAAAGCAGGAGGTGCAACCAATATGGCAAGATATACCGGTGCGGTGTGCAGAATTTGCCGCCGTGAAGGACAAAAATTATTTTTAAAGGGTGAGCGTTGCTATACCGGCAAATGTGCGATTGCTCGTCGCGCTTATGCCCCCGGTCAGCATGGCCAAGCCCGCAACAAAAAATCTTCGGAATATGGTAAACAATTGCGTACCAAGCAATATGTGCGCCGCTATTACGGTGTTTTGGAAGGCCAATTCCATCACTATTTTGAAATGGCTACCAAAATGCAAGGCGTGACGGGTGAAAACTTACTTCGTTTGTTGGAATCCCGTTTGGATAACGTAGTGTATCGTTTGGGTTTTGCCAGTTCCCGTGCCGAAGCCCGTCAACTGGTAACGCAAGGTCACTTTACCGTGAACGGCCGCAAAGTAAACATTCCGTCGTACTTGACCAAAGTGGGCGAAGTGATTGCTGTCAAAGAAAAGAGCCGTTCGCTCGATAAGATGAAAGCACTTTCCGAGGCAAACAGCTCTCGTCCGACTCCGAAGTGGTTGGAACTCAATCGCGAAGCATGGGAAGCAAAAGTTGTTGCTGTTCCCGTTCGTGAAGATATTGATTTGCCGGTGGAAGAAACCCTTATCGTCGAGTTGTACTCGAAATAATTTTGAAAGTCGCTCGTTTGAGCCACTTTGTACAACACTTATCACGGTCACTTTTTTGCGAATGCATGTGGTGCCCGTTTATAAAAAGGAGGGTTTTGAATGATAGAGATTGAAAAGCCCAGAATCGAGGCATTAGACCTTACTGCCGATGGTACTTACGGCCGCTTTGTGGTGGAACCGTTGGAAAGAGGTTACGGTACGACGCTTGGTAACAGCTTGCGTCGTGTGTTGCTCTCCTCTTTGCCGGGTGTGGCAGTTACCTCCGTGAAAATTGAAGGTATTCTTCACGAATTCAGCACGATTGAAGGCGTGAAAGAAGATGTTACGGAAATTGTTCTGAACATCAAAAATTTGATTCTGAAGCTTAACGGTGAAGGACCGAAAACGGTTTACATTGAAGCGGAAGGTCCGTGTGAAGTGACGGCAGCTTCTATCAAATGTGACAGCGAAGTGGAAATTTTGTGCCCCGATACGCACATTGCCACGGTCACCGAAGGTGGCAAGCTGAACATGGAAATCACGGTTGATAAAGGACGCGGATATGTACCTGCCGAGCGCAACAAGCAATTAATGCAATCGGTTATTGGTGTGATTCCGGTGGACTCCATTTATACACCGGTGGTGAAAGTGAATTACGCTGTGAGCAACACGCGTGTTGGTCAAATTACCGACTTCGACAAACTCAATTTAGAAGTTTGGACCAACGGTACGATTACCGCACAAGAAGCCGTTTCGTTGGCAGCCAAAATCATCACCGACCACTTGGCTTTGTTTGTGGATTTATCCGGTGAAGCGTTTGTGGATGGTTCCGTTATGGTTGAAAAAGAAGAAAAAGGCAAAGCGAAAGCGTTGGAAATGACAATTGAAGAATTGGATTTATCCGTCCGTTCGTTTAACTGCCTCAAACGCGCCGGTATCAACACGGTGGAAGACTTAATCAACAAAACGGAAGACGATATGATGAAAGTCCGCAATTTGGGCCGTAAGTCTTTGGAAGAAGTTATTAACAAATTGGCGTCGTTGGGCTTTAGCTTGAGCGACGAAGAGGAATAAAACATATTCCGCAGAATTCTGAAAAGGAGTGAATTCACATGCCCGGAACTCGTAAGCTCGGCAGACCGACAGCTTCGCGTATGGCTATGTTGAGAGCCATGGTAACGTTCTTATTGGAAAAAGGTCGCATTGAGACCACTGTGACTCGTGCCAAAGAAGTTCGTGCCATGACCGAAAAAATGATTACCATTGCCAAACAACCCACGCTTGCTAATAAGCGTTTGGTATTCTCTTTTGTAACCAAAGAGAGCGTTTGCAAAAAATTGTTTGACGAAATTGCCCCTTCGTACGAAGGTCGCAACGGTGGTTATACCCGCATTATTAAAACGGGTGCTCGCCGTGGCGATGCTGCCGAAATGGCAATCATTGAACTGGTAAAATAAACCACAAAAAAACTCCCGCAGAAAACTCTGCGGGAGTTTTTTTTGTTTGTTTTTTATTTTTCTCTTGAATCGTGCTCTGAAAAACAGTATAATATTTCTATATATGATAAAAAGGGGGAATAGCGGTGTCAAACCTGTGGCAATACACGTGGGCAGAAGTAGATACCTCTGCTGTTGAAGAAAATTATTTTGCTATTCGGCACTTGCTTTCCAATTCTTGCCAACTGATGGCAGTAGTCAAAGCCGATGGCTATGGTCACGGTGCCGTTGCCGTTGCACAGCGGGTACTTGCCGCCGGCGCAAATCGATTGGCGGTTGCCAATCTTAACGAGGCATTGCAATTACGCAAAGCCGGTATTACTGCACCGATATTGATTTTATCGCATGTACCGCCCGAGGCGGCACCGTGCCTAGCCGAGCACGACATCACACAAACTGTAATTGGTTTGGAATATGCTCGGCGTTTAGAACAAGCGGCAGCGACGGCAAATGTAAAACTGAAAACACATATCAAAATTGATACCGGTATGTCGCGTGTCGGATTTTTTTACCATGATACGGTGTGCGATGATGCCGTGTTAGAAGATATTGCCAAAGCGTGTGTATTGCCGCATCTGGAAGTAGAGGGGTGTTTTACTCATTTTGCCGTAGCCGATGAACAAAACGGCGAAACGGCTACCCGCAAACAATTTTCTTTGTTTATGACAGCATTGGAAAAATTAGAAAAAAAAGGTATCACGTTTTCCTTGCGACATTGTTGTAACAGCGCCGCTACCTTGCGATTCCCCGAAATGCATTTGGATATGGTACGTCCCGGTATTGTGCTGTATGGTGTTGCTCCTTCACCTTGGATGAATACATTGTGCAAATTACGTCCGTCACTGTCGCTTAAAACACGTGTTACGTTGGTTAAGACGGTACCTGCCGGAACGCCGATCAGCTACGGTGGCACATTTGTTACGGAACGAGAAACCACACTGGCGACTGTTCCTATTGGTTATGGTGACGGGTTGCCTCGTCTGCTATCAAACGATGCCGTGATGATGCTTAAAGGAAGAAAAGTTCCGTTAGTTGGCAGAGTGTGTATGGACCAATGTTTATTGGATGTTACCGATGTGGAAAATGTTCGGGAAGGCGATGTTGTCACCGTGTTTGGCGATTCACCTACGGTGGACGAATATGCGGCTTTTTCCCACACCATTTCTTATGAATCACTTTGTTCCGTCGGAAAACGTGTTCCGCGGGTGATGTTGTAAATGTTTTAGTGAATCAGAAAGGACGTGACGTATGACCAACTATATTCCGATTCCCATGAAGCGCGATATCGCGGTGGATTCCATTGTGACGGTTCACTATTTGGAGCATACCAAAGATTATCTTTTTGAAGGCGAAAAACATAATTTTTGGGAAATTTTGTATTGTGACAAAGGAACTGTAGAAATCATTGCTGACGATAAAGGTTACGAATTGTCACAAGGGCAAATGGTTTTTCATAAACCGAATGAGTTTCATAGTTTGTATGCCAACGGCACGGTTGCGCCCAATTTAGTAATTGTTTCGTTCATTTCTCGTTCCACGGCCATGTCGTTTTTTAACGGAAAAATCCTGTATGCTACTCAACAACAGCAAGACTTGTTGGCACAAATTATCAAAGAAGCGCGCCAAACTTTTTCATGTTCACTGGGTGACCCTGCTACGTTACAAATGGAACTATCACCCGAAGCACCGTTTGGTTCGCAACAACTTATTCAACTATATTTGGAAATGTTCCTCATTGATACGGTGCGTCATCACGAAGCAGTCAAACAACCGAAGATATCCTCTACCATTAAACGACGGGCGGATAACGAGTTGGTCGACCGTGTGATACGCTATATGGAAGAGCACGTTTGTGACGGATTGAATTTTAGCGATGTTTGCCGCTATTCTTCGGAAAGCGCAACAAACTTAAAAACAATCTTCAAATCCGTAACAGGTCTTGGCGTGATGGAAAAATATCGATTATTGAAAATCGAAAAAGCAAAAAAATGGTTACGCGAAGGCAAAGGAAATATTACCCAAATTGCCGATATGCTGGGATATGCCTCGGTTCACTATTTTTCGCGACATTTTAAACAAGCAACCGGTATGACTCCACGTGAATATACGCTGTCTGTTCAGGCAAAATAATAGAAAATAACCAATTGGGGGAAGGCGTATGAATCCGGATATTCGCAAAGTGGCTTTGGTAGGTACCGGCATGGTAGGTATGAGTTATGCCTATTCCATGCTTAATCAAAACGTGTGCGATGAGTTGGTGCTTATTGATATCAACAAAGAACGTGCCATGGGCGAAGCTATGGATTTAAATCACGGATTAGCCTTTTCTTCATCCGCCATGAGGATATATGCAGGTGACTATTCCGATTGCACAGATGCCGATATTGCGGTGCTGTGTGCGGGCGTGGCACAAAAGCCCGGAGAATCTCGCTTGGAATTGTTGCAACGCAATGCAAAAGTATTTTCGAGTATTGTGCAATCGGTACTCTCTTCCGGTTTTGACGGGATTTTTTTAGTAGCTACCAATCCCGTAGATATTATGACACAAATTACGTGTGCTATTTCCGGCTTTGACCCTCGTCGTGTGGTGGGAAGCGGCACCGCGTTGGATACGGCGCGTTTGCGGTATATGTTGGGCGGATTATTCAACGTGGATCCACGCAATGTTCACGCGTATGTGATTGGTGAGCACGGCGATAGTGAGTTTGTACCATGGTCACAAGCGATGCTTGCTACTTGTCCGATTATCGAATTATGCGGTAACACGCCCGAATGTGCTTGTACGTGGGAACAATTACGTGCAGTGGAACACGAAGTGCGCGATGCCGCGCAACAGATTATTCGTGCGAAAGGTGCTACGTATTACGGTATCGGTATGTCGCTTGCGCGTATCACCCGAGCGATTTTGGGTAACGAAAACAGCGTACTCACTGTTTCGGCAATGCTTTTGGGTGAATACGGAGAAAAAGATGTTTTTGCCGGTGTACCGTGTATTGTTAATCGTAACGGAGTACGCAGAGTAATACCGCTATCACTTGACGAACAAGAAGCGGAATTGTTTCATACTTCGTGCCATACGTTGCGTACCTCGTTTGAATCGTTATCTCTTTAACTGAAAAATATAAAGCGGGCGTTTGTGGTAGCACACCACAAACGCCCGCTTTTTTTCAAAAAATACGGTTATTTGAGCAGTTCAAACATTAAATCCGATGCTTCCGGCACACAAACACCGGTGCTTTTGGCTGTTTGTTCCGTAAAGCGGGAAAGACCGCTTTTTACTGCCGCGTTGCTGCGGTACAGCAAAAAGGGAACCGCGTCGGCAGAGTGGGTACGTGTGCACAGCGGTGTGGGGTGGTCCGGCATAATTAACAAAGCGTATTCACCAAAAGCTTTGAGTTCTTCCAATAACGGCGAGAGTATTTGGCGGTCAATTTCTTCAATGGCGCGCACCTTGTTTTGTACCTCGCCGCGGTGCCCGCATTCGTCGGGTGCTTCCACGTGTATGTATACAAAATCATGACCGTTTGCCAGAGCGTTTATCGCCGCTTGCCGTTTGCCCACAAAATTGGTGTCCAAATATCCCGTAGCGCCTTTTACTTCGCATACCGACATATCAGTCAGTCGAGCAATCCCTTTGAGCAAATCCACGGCCGATACCATCGCACCTTTGACACCGAATCGTTGCTCAAAATTTTGCAAAGAGGGGCGTTTGCCGTGTCCCCACAACCAAATGGCATTGGCAGGGTTTTTGCCGTCTTGGCGCCGTTTTTCGTTGACGGGATGATTCGCTAGCAATTCTGTGCTGCGCCGCATCATATCCAACAGTGGTGCGGCATCGGGATGTGCTGCCAGATGCTCACCGATTACTTGACCGCTGATATCGTGCGGCGGAGTGAGTTTGCCGATGGCGGTTTTGCCCCCATGCCATACCAAACAATGGCGATAGGCGGTGCCGGTATAAAAATCAAATTCGTCACCGCCAAAGGCTTGTTGCACCGTGCGGATAATCTCGTCTGCTTGTTCGGTGTGAATATCTCCGGCGCAGTAATCTTCCATTACTTTTTGTTCGTAAGGCTCGTTTTCGGAAAGAGTTACCAAATTGCAGCGCAAAGCAACATCGTCGTCGGCAAGGTCAATACCGATGTTGGCGGCTTCCAGGGGTGAACGGCCCGTATAACATTCGAGAGGACGGTACCCCAGCACCGACAAATTAGCAACGTCACTGCCGGGGGAGAGCCCTTCGGGTACCGTAAATGCCATGCCGACTTTTGATTGAGCAGCCAGGGCATCCATAGTCGGTTTGTGAGCCACTTCCATGGGCGTTTTTCCTTGTAAATCTGCGTGGGCAATGTCTGCCATGCCATCACACAGTAAAACAACATATTTCATGTCTTGTCCATCCTTTTTTGTATTCTGACGACAGTATATCACAAAAATTTCTCAAACGCAATTTTCTTTGGACAAGTTTTTTGTTTTTTTGGACAAACGATTGATTTTTAACCCTTGGTGTAGTATACTATAACCGTATATTTTTTAAGGAATGGGGTAGTTTTTCTCATGAAAGCGGTATTGTTGTCAGCAAACAGTGCATTATTGGCCGAAGCAGGGAAGACGGTGTTAATCGGTGTGCTGGTTGTGTTTTCGGTTTTGGTATTGCTTACCGTTATTTTCCGCTTGTTTGGTGTTGCTGCCGGCTTTAAAAAAGCTCCTGCCAAAACCGCCGAGGAAACTCCCGATGAATTGATAGCCGCCATTGCAGGTGCCATTGTTGCAGACAGCGACGAAGTTTCTGACGAAGTGGCGGCGGTTATTGCAGCGGCAGTTGCCGCGATGTCCGATGGCAAAACACGGTACGCGATTCGTCGTATTGCCCCTGCCGCCAAGGCAGCACGTTCCACGTGGGCGGCAGCCGGTATGGTGCAAAACACGCAACCGTTTTAAGGAGTTACTATTATGGGAATTTTAGATGCGTTTTTACAAATTTGGAATGAGTCCGGTTTTGCCAAATTGTTTAATTTTTCCGGCGGCGGCTGGAAAAACCTTATTATGATTGGCATTGCTTGTGTTTTAATGTTTTTGGCAATCAAAAAAGGGTACGAACCGTTGTTGCTTCTTCCCATTGCCTTTGGTATGCTGCTTGTCAACCTGCCCTTTTCGGGTGTGATGGACCCGCAACAAAATATGTTAGTTCCTCTCACGGCGGAGGAACTTGAACAACTCGCCCAAGGCATTTATGCTCAAAACTATCCGGTGTTCGAAAGCAACGGCATGTTCTATTGGCAACACTTTGAACAAGGCGGCTTGTTTTGGTACTTGTACCAAGGTGTCAAGTTCGGTATTTATCCGCCCCTTATTTTCCTTGGCATTGGTTGTATGACCGATTTTGGTCCCTTGATTTCCAACCCCAAAAGCTTTTTGTTGGGCGCTGCGGCGCAACTTGGTATTTTTGTCACGTTTTTCGGCGCACGTGCCCTTGGCTTGATTCCCGGTGCCGAAGGAATGGGCATTTTATTCAACGAGCAAGAAGCGGCTTCCATCGCCATCATCGGTGGTGCCGATGGACCGACGGCTATTTATTTAACTTCCAAATTAGCACCGCATTTGTTAGGTGCTATCGCGGTGGCGGCTTATTCGTATATGGCGTTGGTGCCGATTATCCAACCCCCGATCATGCGTGCCTTAACAACCAAAAAGGAACGTTCGGTTGTTATGCAAGAACTGCGCACCGTCTCCAAAACCGAAAAGATTTTGTTCCCGATTTTTGTTACCATTGTTTGTGTGTTGTTGTTACCCAGTGCGGCACCGCTTGTCGGCATGTTGATGCTTGGCAACTTGTTCCGCGAAAGCGGCGTGGTAGAACGTCTGACCAAAACCTCACAAAATGAGCTCATGAACATTATCACTATCATGCTCGGTGTCACGGTTGGCGCCACGGCTAATGCGCATACTTTCCTGCAAGCCAAAACGCTTTTGATTATCTGTCTTGGTTTGGTGGCATTTGCCATGGGTACGGCAGGCGGTGTTTTGTTTGGCAAAATCATGTATTGGATTACGGGCGGTAAAGTCAATCCGCTTATCGGCTCTGCCGGTGTTTCCGCTGTTCCGATGGCGGCACGCGTGGCACAAAAAGAAGGTCAACGTGAAAATCCCGGAAACTTCTTGCTCATGCACGCTATGGGCCCCAATGTGGCAGGTGTTATCGGTTCGGCAGTTGCCGCGGGTGTATTGCTGACGTTGTTTGGATAATTTTTAATTTAAAAAAGCAGGGCACGTACCCTGCTTTTTTTATCAACCCCCAAGGAGATTGTATATGGATAATCAAACGTTTTTGGATGTTCGCCGCCGCATTTTATCGCGTGATTTTTCGCGCATGAATGCCGTTCAGCAACAAGCGGTGTTCCATACCGAAGGTCCTCTTTTAATTTTGGCGGGTGCCGGCAGCGGCAAAACCACGGTGCTTGTCAACCGTATCGCCAATTTGGTGCGGTACGGCAAAGCGTACCACAGCGCCCATGTACCTGCGCTTACCCCACAGCAGGAAGATACGTTGCAACATCAAGCAGCAGGGGAGTTACCTCTTAATGAAGAAACCTACCGCTTATGCGCGGTGGAGGCGTGCCCCGCTTGGCGGATTTTAGCCATTACGTTTACCAATAAAGCGGCAGGTGAACTAAAAGACCGTTTGGCGCTTATGTTGGGGGAAGAAGGCACACAAGTGATGGCCGGCACGTTCCACTCGTTTTGTGCGCGTATTTTGCGCACCGACGGCATGGCGCTTGGTTATTCGGCGCATTTTACAATTTACGATACCGATGACAGCCGCCGATTGATGAAAGAGTGTATGAAAACGCTGAACATTGAAGAACGCGTTATCGGGCACAAACAGATTTTAAGTGAAATCAGCCGTGCAAAAGACAGCTTGCTTTCATCCAAAGATTTTGCCGAACAAGCGGGCGCGGATTTTCGGCTCAAAAAAATTGCCGATTGCTACGAACTATATCAAAAGCGCCTGCGCGAAGCCGATGCCATGGATTTTGACGATTTGCTGTGCCGCACGGTGGAGTTGTTGGAAACCGATGAACAGGTATTGCAAAAATACCAAAACCGTTTTCGGTATATCATGGTTGACGAATATCAAGATACTAACCACGCTCAATATCGCCTAGTCAGTTTGTTGGCACAAAAAAGCGGGAATTTGTGCGTGGTGGGGGATGACGACCAAAGTATTTACAAATTCCGTGGCGCCACTATTGAAAATATCTTGAATTTTGAAGAACAATTTTCTGATTGTGCGGTTATTCGTTTGGAACAAAACTATCGTTCCACCCAAAACATTTTGGATGCCGCCAATGCCGTGATTGCACAAAACACTAACCGCAAAGGCAAAACGTTGTGGACACAAAACGGAAAAGGAGAATTGTTGCAACAGCACACACTGGAAAACGAAGACGAAGAGGGCCGTTTTATTGCGCAAACCGTGTTGGATAAAGTGGCTACCGGCGATTTTCGGTATAATGATTTTGCCGTGCTGTACCGCGCCAACGCGCAATCCAACGCCATTGAACGCGCTTTGGTCAAAAGCGGGGTGCCGTACCGCATTTTCGGCGGCCACCGTTTTAACGACACCAAGGAAGTGCGTGACGCCGTTGCTTATTTGCGGGTAATCAACAATCCCGACGACAGCGTAAGTTTGCGCCGTATCATCAACGAACCCAAACGGGGTATCGGCGATACTACGTTGGATAAAGCCGCCGCATTGGCCGAAGAACAAGGTGTTTCGCTGTATACCGTGCTCTCCCACGCAGATGAATACAGCGATTTGAGCCGCTCGGCATCCAAAATCCTCGCGTTTATACATATGATGGACGATTTACGAGAACGCATGGACGAACTGACGTTGCCAAAATTGTACGAAGAAATGCTCCGACAAACCGGCTACCTTGCTATGTGGCAAATGGCAGGCGAGGCAGAAGCCGCGCGGGTGGATAACCTTAACGAATTGGCATCTTCGCTGATTAGTTATGAGGAACATTGCGAAGAGTTGCCGCAACTTTCGGGCTTTTTGGAAGAAAATGCGTTGATGACCGACATCGATAACTATGACACGTCCGCCGATGCCATGGTGCTCATGACTATGCACGCCGCCAAAGGTTTGGAGTTTCCCGTGGTCTTCCTGCCCGGTTTTGAAGACGGTATTTTTCCCGGCATGCAAACCATGTTCCGCCCAGACGAATTGGAAGAAGACCGCCGACTTTGCTACGTGGCAATCACGCGCGCCAAACAGGAACTGTATATCACCAACGCGCAAAGCCGCATGCTGTATGGTTCTACCACGCGCAATGCGCCGTCGCGGTTTTTGGAAGATATCCCCAAAACGCTTGTGGAAGAACACAAACCCGCGCCGCGTTATAGTTATGGCGGCAGTTTAGGCGGCAGCAGTTGGGGGAACTCCTATTCGCCAAACAAAACAGTAATTTCGGCGCAAACCAAGCGCCGCGAAACGGTACGCACCGAAAATTTCGGCGGTGGCATTTCCACCGCCAAGCCCAAACAAACGTCGACAGCGGTATCCAACGCTTGGGCAGTGGGCGACGTGGTCAGCCACAAAACGTTTGGTACCGGTACCATCACCGCGGTACAACCCATGGGCGGCGATACGTTGCTGACCATTCAGTTTGACAAAGCGGGACTCAAAAAACTCATGGCAACGTTTGCAAAACTCAAAAAGGAATAGACTGGGAAGGCTGTGTAAAAGCACAGCCTTCAGTTTTTTATCACCAAAATCAGCCTCCTTCGTATACTGACAATGAAGGGTTGCTCCGTCACCCTATCTTGTAACATAGGAGGTTTTGTTATGTCTGACAACAAATACATGCCCAACAACGGATGTAAAGAAGCGGTCTGTATTGATGCCGGCAGAGTTTACGATTCTTGTTCGGATAAAGACTGTTTGGAAGATTTGCGTGTGTTTTTTACCGAGCGCGACCAAATGGTGATTGACCACGCTGTCAGCGTCCGTGCCAAAAAAGCAGAGGTGGTTTCCACCTACATCGATGTGGAAGCGTTACCGTTTAATCGCGGATATTACTCGTGCGATTTAACCTTTTTCTTCTGTGTGGAAGTGGAAGTATACACCGGTCACGGCGGCGGTTGCTGCTGTGTCAGCGGCGTTGCCGTTTTTCAAAAGAAAGTCATTTTGTACGGCAGCGAAGGCAGCGTCAAAGTGTTTTGCGGCGAATTTTCGCCCGACTGCCACGACCGTCAAGAAATGCCTACCCGCAACATGCCGCGGTGCTGTGTGCAAATTGCCGAGCCGGTAGTGCTTTCGGCACGCTTGGTCGAAAAATGCAACTGTGCCTGTGCTTGCGATTGCTGTGCATCGTCTATCCCCGCCACCCTTTGCGAACGTTTCGGCGGCAGTTTTGTAGATTGCGATACCGAAAAAATCGTGTTGGTCACTTTGGGTATCTTTACCATTGTGCAGTTAGTACGCAACGTGCAAATGCTGGTACCGGTTTATGATTTCTGCGTTCCTGCCAAAGAATGTTGCCCCAACACCGAAAATCCGTGCGACATGTTCAAAAAAATGTGTTTCCCGGTCGATGAATTCTTCCCACCGAAGAGCGACAACGCTTGCGGGTGCTGAATTGACTTTTTGGGGCGGGCATGATACTATGAAAGCATTCTGACAAAAAGGATGCTGTTTATGAACTCATCGCCCGCCTTGCAAGTCATTGCCCATATCCACAACGATTTTCCTGAAAAATTCGGGATTCCCCGTCAAAGCGGGTTGGTACCCCAAATGATTTCCACCATTGTTTTTGAACCTGCCTACCGCAATCCCGAAGCATTGCGCGGACTGGAAGAATATTCCCACGTATGGCTGTTGTGGTTGTTTTCCGAAACCATGCGGGAAAACTGGAGTCCTACCGTGCGCCCGCCGCGCCTTGGAGGGAACCGTCGCGTGGGGGTGTTTGCCACACGCTCGCCGTTTCGTCCCAATCCTGTGGGTTTGTCCTCTGTGCGGTTGGAAGCGGTGGAAAATACCAAAACTGACGGCATGGTGCTCAAAGTGTCGGGCGCCGATTTAAAAGACGGGACACCCCTTGTGGATATCAAACCGTATATTGCTTACACCGACGCGCATCCCGATGCGGTGAGTGGGTTTGCCGATGATGTTAAAGATTATCACTTGTCGGTGGTGTTTCCTCCACAGTTACTGTGTCATGTTCCGCAAGAACACCGCGCTGCACTGATGGCGGTTTTAGAACAAGATCCTCGCCCGTCTTATCAAACCGATACCGAACGTGTGTATGCCATGAGTTTTGCCAAACAACGAATTCGTTTTCGAGTAGCCAACGGCACACTCACAGTAGTTGACGTGGAATAGACAATCCCGCTGTTCAATTTGAACAGCGGGATTGTTTTTACATTATAATACTCCGCGTTTGTATAACCCACGGGTGAAACTCTTGGGCGGTTTTCCGCCGCGACGATACTCGTCAATGATTTTTGCTACACAAGCAGGGGATTCATCGGTGAAATGCAAATACAAAAAATCTACCGACGGTAATTCTGCTAATTTGTCCGCCAAATATAACGGAACAGAGTTTAACAGTTCACTGCATTCACCCGCACATTGTATGGGAAACTCGGTGCCGCGGCGGTCGGTGAGCGAACCATGTCCGCCGCAAGAAAGGCAACTGCCCGCCGCTTGCACGGGGCATGTACGCATCAGCATCAACGGTTGCCGTCCGTAGGCAAACAAACCAACACAGCCTTTGCCTTCGGCAAACCGCATTTGCGGGAATGTCAATTCAAATGAGAGCATGGCCCCTTTGCATCCGTCTTCGGCGATGGCCGATAACGTTTCTGAATTTGTAATGTTCATAAATACGCCGGCAATGGGGGTAAGCCCCGCTTGTTTGGCAAGCGGCACCGCACCAACGTTGTTGCAAATAGCAAAAGAGGCTCCTTTTTCGGCGGCGTGTTGCAGATGACGTAAAATACGTTCTTCTTGCCCAAATAATCCGCGCGGAATTTCCACACCCCAGTTTTTTGCTTCGGGTATGACTCCTAAGGGCAGTACCCACCAATCGGCATCCCCGCGCATGGCAGAGGAAGAAGTAACACGCGCCACCAAACCCGAAAGTGTGTTGCTTGGTAAGGTTCTTTTTGATGGCGTGGCGGTTTCGTCATACTTAATGGGCGTTATACGGCTGCGTAATAACAACAAATCTTCCAATGCTTGTCGACGCAGCGCATTAACGGCTGACAACGGAACGGAGGCGGGCGGTGGCTCACTTGCCACTGCCGAAAACGGAGTACCACCCGTTTTTTCCAAACTTTGTCGTAACCGTTCGGTGAGGAGTGGTTGCGACAACGTGGGCGCAGTATCGTCAATGGCCGACACCATGTTGCCGTCATTATCGGTGGCAGTGACCGCCAACGGCTCGGTGGTTAGCGATAACGTCACCGGCACGCGCGGTAATTCGCGGTTATACAAATGCGCCAGCCGATTGAGTACTGCGGGGGAAGCCACGTCTTCTGCACGGCGCATGCCAAACAACGAAGCATCGCGTTTACCGACAAAATATCCGTCGGTGAAACCCGACCGTGAAAAAACGGCTTGTAAATCGTCAAGCAACTGTGTATCTACGCTTTTTCCATCCAAAATACCACGCAAAACAGCGGTGGCGGCGGCAACGTATTCGGGACGTTTCATGCGCCCTTCAATTTTTAAGGAAGCAACGCCCGATTCTTTTAACTCATCGATGTGAGCGTATAACGAATGGTCTTTTAAACTGAGTGCCGTTTCGTTTTCCTTGGGAAGATGTCCCACAGCAAACGGCAAACGGCACGGTTGGGCACATAGCCCACGATTACCGCTACGCCCTCCCAACATGGCAGACAATTCGCACTGCCCCGAAACACTCATGCACAGCGCACCATGTACAAACACTTCCAACTCTACACCCAAATCAGCGCACGCAGCAATTTCCTTTTTTGACATTTCACGTGCCAACACCACGCGAGAAAAACCAATGTCTTTTAACCGACGTACACCGGCGGGGGAATGGCAGGAAAGTTGGGTGGAAGCGTGTAACGGCATAGCGGGAGCGGCAGCATGAATGTACCGCGCCAAACCGCGGTCTTGCACAATCAGCGCATCGGCACCGCAATCGCACGCGGCTTTAGCGATTTCTAACGCGGATGAAAATTCTTTGTCGGTGACCAAGGTGTTGAGCGCCACGTGTACCTTAACACCGCGTGCATGGCAAAAAGCCACCGCCTCACGCAACGAGGGGGTGGCTGACGATTGGCCAGTTATGGAAAAATTTGATGCGTGACGGCGGGCGTTAAAAGAGCCAACCCCCAAATACACTGCATCGGCGCCGGTGTAGACTGCGGCTACCATTGATTCCCACGAACCGGCGGGAGATAACAATTCCGGTATCATATCACGAATACAAACGGCGCAACGCTTCCATTTCGGCACGGAGCGCTTGGGTTTCTTCCAAATACGATGCGACTTGCGAACGCAAACGGTCGGCGGCAAGTTCGGCTTTGCGCGCACGGTCCAAGTTGTTGACTGCCGCCAACACCGCCGCCATGTTTTGTGACAAACGCGGATTGGCATCTAACATTTCGCGTATGGCGTGGTCCAGTTCCCGCCCGATATCCTTCATGTATTCTACCGAATCATCGGAAGAAACGGTGTATTCTGCACCCGCAATCGACAAGGTTACTCGATTTTGTGCCATGTGTTCAGCCCCCTTTATCTTTCAGTATAGCGTATCAGCACCGAAAATGCAACCGAAAAATCCTTGGAATCTTGACAGTGTTTTCACGGATAGGTATAATACGAGTAACAGGAAAGAGAGGCGGTTTTGTGGTACCGTGTTACGATGTTATTATTGTCGGCGGCGGCGCATCGGGGTTGGCGGCGGCGGTGTTTTGCGCGCGTTTTTCGAGCAAAACCATTTTGGTGTTGGAACGTTCACCGCGCGTGGGCAAAAAACTGCTCGCCACCGGCAACGGCACGTGCAATATTAGCAACCGTCAAAGCAACCCTTCCCACTATCACGGTGAAAATGCTGCCAAATTCACTTCCTTTGCACTGTCACAATTCCCGCCATCTGCGTGCGTGGAGTTTTTTGATTCGCTTGGTATTTTATGTACAGAGGAAGAAAACGGCCGCATGTATCCTTTATGCCGCCAAGCCGCGGCAGTGCTGGATTGTTTGCGTCTGGAACTGCAAAAGCGTGGCGTGGCCGAACAATGCAATACAACAGTAACCGCACTCACACCCCATAACAACGGTTGGAAGGTGAGTACCAATAACGGCGAATATACGGGCAAACAAATTCTTTTGTGCACCGGCGGTGCCGCGGCACCGTCTTTGGGCGGCAATGCCGAAAGTTATGCTTTGGCAACCGCGCTCGGTCATCAAAAAACACCGCTGTTCCCCTCAATTGTGCAAGTTAAAACCGAAACCGAGTGGGTGCGCGCCGTCAAAGGTTTACGCACCGATGCAACGGTCACCTTTGCGCTCAACGGGGAACCGCTGTGTTCACACACAGGGGAACTTCTCTTTACCGAATACGGCATTTCCGGCCCCGCTGTCATGCAAATTTCCCGCGTGGTTGGCGATTGGGAACGTCGCAAAAAGGGGACGATGACCGCGATGATTGATTTGTTGCCCACCCTTTCCGCAAAAGAACTGGAACAAGTGATTGCTCTACGCGGTAATCGATTGGGTGAAGATTTCTTCACAGGCGTGTTGCATAAACGCATTGGACAAACCGTGTGCCGCGCGGCAGGGTTTTCGCTGTCGCAAGAGTTGTCTAAGTTGGCTGACGAAGAAAAAAAGCGTCTGGTAAATACCGTCAAAAAGTTTACCCTAAACGTCGCGGGAACGCAAGGCTTTGGCGGAGCGCAAGTTACCGCAGGCGGCATCTCTACTTCGCAAATCAACCCGCATACCATGGAATCTTGCTTGGCAAAAGGGGTGTATTTGTTGGGAGAACTGCCTGATGTCGACGGCGATTGCGGCGGGTATAACCTGCACTGGGCATGGGCGTCGGCATACACGGCGGCAAAGGCGGTGTGCAAAGCATGATATTGGTTGGTGGCATCACGTTGCCTCTTTCGTATACCGATGAACAATTAAAAAACGCCATATTATCCAAATTGCGCATCCCAAAACAACAATTATTGACTTACCGACTGTACAAACGCTCGGTAGATGCACGGCATAAAGGTACGATATCGTTTCAAATCACGGCGGCGGTCACGTTGCACGGCGACGAAGTAGCTTGCGTGGAACGGTGTCGAAACAATGCTGTTCGGTTGTACACACCACCGGTTTTGGAAATTGTAAAAGTTTCTCACAAGCCATCGTGCCGTCCCGTTGTCGTGGGGTGTGGTCCTGCGGGTTTGTTTGCCGCGCTTACGCTGGCAAAAGCGGGATTGTGTCCGCTGGTTTTAGAACGCGGTGAATCGGTGAAAAAACGCCGACAATCGGTGGAACAGTTTCGCCGTACCGGTATTTTGAACACGCAATCTAACGTTCAGTTTGGCGAAGGCGGTGCCGGCACGTTTTCCGATGGTAAACTCAATACCGGTATCAAAGACCCGCGTGTGCGTTACGTATTGGAAGAACTGGTCGGAGCCGGTGCACCGTCAGAAATTTTGTGGCAAGCCAAACCACATGTAGGTACTGACCGCTTGTGTCAAGCCGTGGTCGGTCTGCGCCAAAAAATTGAATCATTAGGTGGTGAAATCCGTTTTAACACCACCGTTACCGATATTACGGTTCAAAATAGCACATTGACCGGTGTTGTTGTCAATAACCAAGAAGAAATCCCTTGCACCCATCTGATTTTGGCAGTAGGGCATAGTGCTCGCGATACCGTGCAAATGTTGTATCGTCGCGGTCTTTCCATGGAACGCAAACCGTTTGCTGTGGGTGTACGCATTGAACATCCGCGACAAATGATTGATACCGCACAATACGGCAAAGCGGCAGGTCACCCCGCTTTGGGTGCTGCTGACTACAAATTGGCATGCCGCACTCCTGATAACCGCGGTGTGTATACGTTTTGTATGTGCCCCGGCGGGGTGGTGGTTGCCGCCGCCTCGGAAGAGGGTGGTGTGGCGGTCAACGGTATGAGCAATTTTGCCCGCGATGCCGAAAATTCCAACAGTGCGTTATTGGTGGAAGTTACGCCGCGGGATATTGAGGGTGATTCCCCGCTCGACGGTATTACTTGGCAACGTCAACTAGAACAAACAGCCTTTAAAGCGGGTGGCGGCGGTTACAAAGCCCCAATCCAAACGGTTGGCGACTTTTTGGCACATAGCACAAGCACTTCGCTTGGCGAGGTACGCCCCTCGTACTTACCCGGCACCGCGTTTGCCGATTTGCACGACTGCCTGCCGCCGTTTGTGGCACAGTCACTTGCTTGTGCGTTGCCGCAGTTTGGCAAACAAATACAAGGCTTTGACCGGTATGACGCTGTTTTGACCGGCGTGGAATCCCGCAGTTCGTCACCGGTACGTATATTGCGTGACGAACATTGCCAATCTTCCGTAACAGGCATTTATCCTTGCGGCGAGGGCGCCGGTTATGCCGGCGGCATCACTTCAGCAGCAGTAGACGGCATCCGCTTGGCACAAGCCGTGATTGCTTCAATAGAAATATAAAAAAGCACCTGCTTTGCACCGCAAAAGGCAAAGCGGGTGCTGTTATTTTAGGGAAAAGAAAAACCTTCCAAACTACTAAACCGTTTTACTAAAAACTTGTACGAAATTCACGAAAAACGCTTTACAAAATGTAGCGAAATAGGCTATAATGATAGCATCAATAAAATGTGTTGTTGTCTCTTGTAGTGGGAAGAGAAAATGATACGGTTTTGTGATAAAGAGAGGAGAAAGAGTATGAGAAAATCACTCAATCGGGTTTTGGCGTGCTTCCTTGCGGTAGCATTGCTGGTTTCTTGTTGCATTTCCGGCTTGGTATTGCCGGCAGCAGCAAGCACCGTCGGCCAAAACCTCATCACCAACGGTGACTTTGAAGGCGCCGAATGGACCGGCGATAAATTTGTTGCCGGCCAAGGTTATGGTGGCGGTAAAGCGTTGGCAATTACCGGCGGTTCTACCAAGGTGCCTGCATACACGTTGAGCAAAGCTTTGGAAGCGGATAAGCTCTATGTGTTCCGCGCAAAAGTACGCGGTGGTGAAACAAAGATATGGTCAGACTTAATGGCTAACGCCTTCGCACCGGCAGCACTTGTCGGTGAAAACACATGGTCTGTCCTGCAATGCTATTTCAAACCTGGTGAAAATTATGCCGGCAAAACCACTTTTTCCGGTGATTTTAACTATTATAACCTCACCGGTGGCACCAAAACGGTATATTACGATGATATTGAAATTATCGAATATTATCCTGGTATGAACTTGATGCCCGCTTCTGACGGCACTTTGATGGCGGCTCCTTCCGGAACGGCTAACGTCAGCATGTTTGAATATTTTTACAACAACGGCATTACGTTCTCGGTGGTTGACGATGGAACGGGAAATAGTGTTTGGAAATTGTCCGGCGCTAACACCCAAAACTTCCGTTTAGCCGCGTTTACCCCGATTCTTACGGTCGGCAACAAAGTTAATGTTTCCTTCCGCTATAAGAGTGCCAACAGCACGGTTGCTACAGTATGGCTGGAATCGGCTAGTGCTGCGTACTGCACGGTTGCTAATAGCAAAACTACGGCTGCAGACGAAGACGGTTGGAGAACTTTTTCTACGGAAATGACAGTGACTGGAACTAACTTTAACTACATGTTAAAAATGTTTTTCAGCGGTTCTACCGAAGTTTTCATTGACGATTTCTTCTTTGGCGAACCGGCTCCGGAAGTCGTTCCCACTATCGACATTACCGAAGAAACCACCACGGTGGAAGAAGAATCAACCGTTACTTTGAACTATGCGGTAACACCTTCTGATAAAGCTGTTGAATGGACTTCGTCTGATGACACCATCGCTACTGTTGCTAACGGTGTTGTTACCGGTGTTAAGCCCGGTACTGTGACCATCACCGCCAAAGTGGCAGATGGCATCACCGATACGTGCGAAGTAACGGTTACCGAAAAACCCGTTACACCTCCTCCGTCTGTTCAAGGTCAAAACCTCATCACCGATGGTGATTTTGAGGCTGATAAATGGACGGGTAGCAAATACGCTTCCGGCGAAGGCTACGGCGGTGGTAAAGCAGTTGTCGTTACCAGTAGCAGCGCCGGCGCACCGACGGTTACTTTGAGTAAAGCGTTGGAAGCAAACAAGCTTTACGTTTTCCGTGCCAAAGTAAAAGGCGGCGCAGTGAACGTGTGGGGCGGTGTGGTCAACAACGCTCAAATGCAAGCAGCGTATACGGCAAATGGCTGGGCAATGTATCAATTCTTGGTCACTCCCAACGATGATTTGCTTAACAAAACCACATTTAGTATTGGTACCCTTTATAACAGAAATACGGATCCTGCCAACAATCCGGTGTATTTTGACGATTTCGAGCTTATCGAATACTACCCCGGCATGAATTTGATTCCTGCGGCAGACGGTTCTTTTGTTCCTGCCCCTGTAGGCAGAGGTACTTCAGGTAACGATTTCTTTGCAAACTTTATCTCTGCGGGTACCACACTTTCTTCTGTGGACGACGGTACCGGCAACAAAGTTTTGAAATTGACGGGTGTTTCCGCTCCCGCCTACAACATGATTCGTTTGAATGCTGCCTTCTTGAACAATAACAACACAGCTAACGATCTTTTGATTGCTGACAAAGGATTTAAGATTTCGTACCGTTATAAGAGTGCGGTAGCAGGAACGGATGTCACCTTCAACCCGATAACGGCTGACAACAGATATGGTGCGGTTTCCAATTTGAAAGCAAGCCAAAAAGATGAAAACGGTTGGATCACCGTTAGCGCACATGTAAAAGTGGGTGGCTCCTCGGGAGTCAACCAAGGTTATTTGATGGCATTTAACCACAGTGGCGCTGCCGATATCCTCGTTGATGATTTCAATTTTAGTGAACTCACCGAGGCCGATATCGACCCGACAATCAACATTGTCGAAAACACCGCCTCAGTAGAGGAAGGCAAAGACGTTACCTTGAACTTTGTGGTAACACCTTCTAACAAAACTATTGAATGGACTTCGTCTGATGACACCATCGCTACCGTTGCAAACGGTGTGGTTACCGGTGTTAAACCCGGTACCGTGACCATCACCGCCAAAGTAGCAGATGGCATCACCGATACTTGCACCGTAACAGTTACCGAAGCCGTGCCCGAAACAACGGCAACGGAAATTGTTCTCAAAGATACTACCTTGCACTTAGCACCCAATGCTTACCACGTGTTGCGTCCCAAAGCGGGAGCAGGCGGCGGTCAAGTGGGTCAAATCAACTGGTCTTCCAATGCCACGGCTGTGGCAACGGTGGATGCTAACGGTAAAGTGACAGCAGTTGCCGACGGCACGGCTGTGATTACCGGTGTCAGCGCTACCAACCCTGCCTTGTCGGTCACTTGCACCGTAACGGTTAACGAATACGGCAACCGTTTGGTCGGCGGCGACTTCGAAGGCGAGACCAACACCGCAATTTGGACCAACTATGATCCGACCAAAGGTGGCAACACGGCAGATCCTGCTGATGCTACTAACGGTGTTTTCAAACTCAACCCCAGTCAACAAGTTTACTACAAATTCCAAAGCGGCATGTTGCAAGCCGGCTCGGTATATACCATTTCCGGTCGCATTAAAGGTAGTGTTTCTACCGCTCAAGCAACCGGTGCGGAATTCTATATTAACCTTGCCACTTATCTTTCCGGTTCTTCTACGCAGTGGGTCACTCCCACCAAAGGAACCGACGGTCAAACTTGGTCCGATTTCTCGGTGACCTTTGTGGCCAATACCGGCGTTGAAGCCGCTTATGCGTTGAGCATTAAAAACCACGGTACTGCCGACGCATACTACGATGACTTCAAATTGGTCAAACGTGTGGCACCCGAGTTGGAATCCTTTACGGTGAAAACACCGACCAATGTTTCAATTATCGAACTTGGTTCGCAACCGGTCACTTTGATTGCTACCACCGTTCCCAACGAACCCGATGTGTTAGCCGGCACCCTCACTTGGGAAAGCTCTAACACGGCAGTAGCCACCATCGATGCGGCTACCGGTGCGGTGACGGCAGTTGCCAAAGGCACCACCACTATCACCGTTAAAAACCAAAACGGCAAACAAGGTACTTTGGAACTCAAAGTAGTGGAACCCGCAACAGGCCTTGTTATCACAGACCTTGCCTTACACTTGGCACCCAAAGCGTTCAAAACCTTGGCTGTCAATTACATTCCTGCCGATTCCTACGTAAGTGCACTTACTTGGGAAAGCAGCAACGAAGACGTTGCCAAAGTTGACGAAAACGGCAAAGTAACAGCCGTTGCCGACGGTGTTGCTACCATCACGGTGAAAAATGCCGTCAATGCCGACGTGAAAGCAAGCATTACGGTAACGGTTGACAAATACGGCAACCGCATTATCGGCGGTGACTTTGAATCGGATACTGATGCTAATAACTGGAGCAACCTCAATGCCGACAAAGGCGCGGTTGTTACAGATCCGGATGATCCTACCAACCACGTGTTGAAACTCAATCCGAAGAGCGGCTTCTACTACAAATTTAACGACGGTTTGTTAGAGCCAAACTCGGTATATGTTATTACCGGTCGAGTCAAAGGTGCTGTTTCTACCGGACCGCAAACCGGTGCGGAAATTTACCCGTACGATGTAAACTTGCAATTGATTTCCGGCTCGTCTACCGGTTGGATCACCCCCACTTTGGGTACCGATGGTACACAATGGTGTTCGTTTGCCGTGGTCTTCTCGGTGAAAACTCCGCAAGCTTCCTATTGCTTGAACATTAAAAACTGGGGTTCCATTGACTCCTACTACGACGATATCAAATGGGTCAAACGCGTACCGCCTACGGTGGAATCCATCACCCTTTCGGCGGCTAACAATGCCGAAATCATTGCTTTGGGCGATGCAGCGCTCGGCCTGACTGCTGCTGTTACACCCAACCAAGTTGACGTGGTGGTTGGCGAACTGACTTGGACTTCCAGCAATCCTGCGGTTGCTACGGTTTCCAAAACAGGTGATTTGACCGCCGATGTTACGGCTGTTGCCGAAGGCGAAACCACCATCACGGCGCAAAACCCTGACGGTGTCAAAGCAACTTACACAGTCAAAGTAATGAAACCGTCGACTCAAATCGACATTACCGAAAACACCTATACTTTTGGTCCCGAAGGTATGCACGGTTTGACGGTGAATGCTTTGCCTGCGGGTACTTACTATGGCAATTTGGATTGGTCCTCCGATAACGAAAATATTGTTACCGTAGAAAATGGTGTTATCAAAGGCGTGGCACCGGGTACGGCAATTATCACCGCCACCAGTGCGATCAATTCGGCTGTTACCGATAGCATTACCGTTGTTGTCACCGAATACGGCGACATGTTGTCGGGTGGTAATTTTGAAGATGATCTCGATTTAGGACATTGGGATTCGATTTTGGATCCCAACGGCAAAGCCGGCGGCAGCATCATTGTTGACCCCGACAATGCCAACAATCACGTATTGACCTTCAAAGCGAACCCCAGCCCGAATTCCGCATACTATCAATATGCCGGTTACTACAAATCGATCAAATTGGAAGCACAAACGACTTACATTTTGACCGGTCGCATCAAAGGTAACGACAAACCGGCAATCGGCTTGAATGGCTCTTATGTGGAACATACGCTGACTTCCAATACCGCTCAATGGAACTATTTGGGCGAAAGCAAAGACGAGTGGAAAGAATTCCAATTGGTATTCAAAACTCAAGGTAATGCACCGGAAAGCGATGGCGGCATTCTCAGCTTTGCTAACTTCGGCGTTGGCACTTGTATGTTTGACGACTTAAAACTCGCCAAACAACCGCCGCAAACCATCACCGCTCTTACCATGCTTAAAACAGAAGCAACCTACGGTGTTGGTGTTACCACGCAAATGAACTACACCACCACCCCTGAAAATGCGGATTTGAGCACTTTGCAATGGTCTTCCTCTAACGAATCGGTGGCAACTGTTGACCAAAACGGCAAAGTCACCACTTTGGCAGCAGGTAAAACCACCATCACTCTCAAATCTTCGGATACTGTCAAAGCCACTTGCGAATTGACCGTGGTGGCAGACGCTACTTCGTTTGTCCTTTCCAAAAACACGTTAACGCTCATCCCTGGTGCAACTGACAAGTTGATTACCGTTTCCACTCCGTATGGTGCTACCATCCCCGGCACGCTCACTTGGAGCAGCTCCGACAACAATGTGGCAACCGTTGCAAACGGTGTTGTCACCGCGGTGGCAGACGGTGTGGCAACCATTACTTGCACCAACGGCACGCTTTCGGCTACTTGTACTGTCAAAGTCAGTGCCTATGGCGAATTGATTATCGGCGGTGACTTCCAAGACGAAACCTTGCCGGATAACTGGTCTGCTATGGTTAACGGCACTGCTGCTGAAGTGGTTGCTGACCCGTTGGTTGACGGCAACAAGTACTTGGTACTCAAAGCAGGCGAGACTACCGCACCCTACACCGGTCTTACCTTGGAAGCCGACACCCTTTACTTGCTCACGTTGCGTGCCAAAGGCTATGCGGCAACGGTTAACGTGAACGCAAGTGCAGTAGCTTTCTTCTATCCGTCCGATGCGGCATCGCGCAAAACCAAAAACGATGCCAATAAGTGGAATACCTTAACATTGCGTTTCCGCACCAAGGCTTCGGGCACGCTTTCGGATGTGCTCAGCTTTGTTGCCAACGCATACGGCGACACCTACATTGACGACATTTCGCTTGTGAAAGTTCCTGCATTGACAGGTATTTCGCTGTCGGCAGATTCCAATGAAATCGCTCCCGGCAACAGTTTGCAACTGACTGCCAAACCGATTCCGTCCGACTCCTTCATTGAAGGCAAAGTGACATGGCTCACAAGCGATGATACTGTCATTACGGTCAGCGATGCCGGCAGATTGTTGGCGGGCAAAGAAGGCAACGCCACCATCACCGCTACGGTGGCAGGCTTTGCACCGGCAACCCTTGATATGAAGGTCGATTATTATGCTCCGCTGTTGCGCAATGGTGATTTTGCAGACTCCGAAATGGGACCCTGGTGGAGCACCAAGGATGCCACCAAAGTCACTCAATTTGAAATTCGCGAAGGCATTGGCGAAAACGGCAGCAACGGTCTCCAACTCGTTGGCAAACAAGGTGTTTACTACAACAGCCTTGATATGGTGTTGATTCCCAACAACGTGTACAAAATGACCGTACGCTATAAGTCTAGTACCATCGCCTTGCAAAATCAACGTATTTGGACGAACTTTGGCCCCGGTATTACGCTTACCAACACCAAAGGCGAATGGAAGACTATTGAAGTAGTCTTTACCGTTCCGTCGAACTGGTTGCCCAGCGGCTATCAAGCATCGATTCTTTCCGATTCTGCTCCCACGGAGGAATGGGAAGAAGTTGTCATCGACAGCATCGATGTTCGCATGTTCGATTCCGGTGTGGATGCCACCGCGGCAGTCTTGAACCCGCCGGAAACGACGCTCACCCCCGGTCAATCATTGACCTACATGCTTTCCACTGTTCCGTCGGATGCTAACACCAACTTCATGACCTGGACTTCCAGTAATCCTGACGTTGTCACCGTGGATAACGGTACTATCTTGGCAGTCGGCGGCGGTACGGCAACCATTACGGCTACCATTCCCACCTCTACCGGTTCGGTAAAAGCCATTGCCACCGTCACGGTGGAAGGCGAAGATGCTATCATCAAAAACGGTAGCTTCGATGTTGAGGGTGACACTTCTTGGACGTTGACAGATGCCACGGTTAAACCGGAACTTGGTATCAACAACAGTAACGCCTTGGTGTTTGGTAACGGTTCTGTGGCAACGCAAACCCTCACCGGCATGAAAGCAGGTACGGTATACATTGCGCGTTTGCGTTCCTACTCCATTGGCCAATTGGGCGCTTCGATCAAAATTAAGAGTGCCGATGGCGCAACAACATACTTCAACAGCTCCGTACCTACCGTAGCAGGCTGGCAAGATAGTAAGTTTGAATTTGCTATGCCCGATAACTACGACGGTTCGCCCGTGATATTCGAATTGGCAGCCAGTGGCACCGGCACTTCCCTGTATTTGGATAACGTATCCATCACCGAAGGGTATTCCGAAGCCGACTTGATTGTTTCGGATATCATGTGGAACGACGGCGCAACGCAAATGAAACCCGGCACGCCGGTTGACTTTACCGTGGTTATCGGTAACATTGGTACCGAAGCCACCAAAGCCAACCGCGACATCGTGGTGGAAATTCGCGTGAATACCAAAACCATTCGTACCTTTGTCCACCAAGGCGGCATCCCCGCCGGCGAAATGGTGGCACTTACCACCGACCCGGATGACCCGTGGCTTGCCGAAGAAGGCGAATTGGTCATTTCGGCTCACGTCAACACCACGCTGACGGTGCTCGAAAGCAACGGCAAGAACAACGGTACACAAACCTTTGTCCGCGTTGCCGATGAAGCCTTGGTAGCTCCGCAAGAAGCTTTGAACGGCGGTTTCAACAACCTCGTGTTCAGTGACGATTTCGATACCGCAAACGTCGATACCGGGTTCACCGGTGACTATGGTTACAAATGGTACCTCACCGACTTGGCCGGTATGGCGGGCGACGAAACCGACTACTACCTGACCGGCAACAGCAGCATGGTATTGGAAGCCAAAAACATGCACCACAACTGGTTGTTGTGCACCATGGATGCCAAAACCGGTGCCGGTTGGTTGGGTTACACGCACGGTTACTTGGAATTCCGTACCCGCTTTAACCACAACCCCGAACCCGGTTACTCGGGCATTAAAGCTCCGGCTATCTGGTCCTTCCCGCCCGAAGCGATTGCTCCCAGTATTTACCCCAAAGAACCGGGCGAAGTCCACGTTGAAATGGACTGGATGGAATATTGGGGCGACACCTACGGCAACATGCACTGGACCGTTACCATGCACGAACAAGCTGACGGCGGCAAACAATGGATGAGAAACGGCAATTCCTATGGCATCAAAGGCGCCGACAAAGACATCGGCGACGGCGAGTGGCACACCGTTGGTTACCGTTGGGAAAAAGGCATTGTCATCACCTATCTCGATGGTCAAGAAATTATGCGTCAAGAATGGGGCTCCGATGGTGCTAATCCGCCTCTCGACCTCGTTGCCGGTGAGTACCGCGAAGATGCCATGATGAAAATGGATAACCAAACCAGCGCGTTGATTCTTGCCGCTACCAAAGGTTGGCCGATGGAAATCGACTACATCCGTGTATGGCAAGCCGACGGCACGCTGGATTCCAAACCGGTGTTGGATAACACCTTCTTGGAAGACCATTTGACGGATGCCGATGGTAACTACTTCACAGAAGTCACAGCCGACAACTACGAAGCCATCATTGATGCTTTGGATGCTTGGCTGGAACTTGATGACGAACAACAAAACATTATCAACGCATTGTTGGTTGAAAAAGGCGGCAAAGAATACGGTGAATTGCTGTATGAGGCACAAACCTTGCTCAACACCGTTGAAATGTTTGTTTCCCTCTACGCATGTGATGAAGACGGCGAGCCGTATACGGTTGTGGATGAAACTAACTACGACTGGATTCTTGTCTCGTTGGATGAGTGGAATGCTTTCTCCGATTTGGAAGCAGAAGCTATCAACAATAAAGTTCTCGAACTTTGCGGCATGACGTTTGACGAAATGCTCGAAAAAGCAGCAGCGCTCTACGACAGCATTGGCGAGGGTGAAGAACCCGGCGGCGAAGGTGAAGAACCCGGCGGCGAAGGCGAAGAACCCGGCGGCGACGGCGAAGAACCCGGTGTCGACGGTGAAGAACCCGGTGTCGACGGTGAAGAACCCGGTGTCGACGGCGAAGAACCCGGTGTCGACGGTGAAGAACCCGGTGTCGACGGTGAAGAACCCGGCACGGATGGTGACAAAGACGAACCGATGGACGAAGACACCTTCATGGATGAAGTAGTGTCTGACGAAGACGGCAACCTTATCACCGATGTAACGATCGACAACATCCAAGACATTTTGGATGCCGAAGACGATTGGGAAAACTTCACCGACGAGCAAAAAGAAGCTATCAATAACGCGCTCAAAGAAAACGGCGGCAAGACG
>JAZNKF010000012.1:0-103942 GCA_045578425.1 Acutalibacteraceae bacterium | reverse complement strand
TTCGCAACGGAAACGGTTTGCGATTGGTGGTGCTTCCCGACCGCGGCATGGATATTGCGTATGCCGAGTACAAGGGCGTCCCCTTTTCGTATATTTCGAACACGGGTCTTGCCTCTTCCGGTTACTACGACGAAAGCGATTTCTTGCGGAATTTTGCCGCCGGTTTGCTCACCACGTGCGGGCTAACGTATATGGGCAATCCCTCGTTTGACGATGGGCGGCAGTTGGGTCAACACGGCCGTATTTCGAACACGCCTGCTTACAACGTAAACGTTACCGAAGAATGGACCGACGACGGGCGGTTTAAAATTACGGTATCGGGCAAAGTGCGCGAAAGCCGTGCGCTTTGCGAAAATATGGTACTGACCCGCGAACTGACGGTATATATGGGCGACGACCATATTTATATCAGCGACCGTGTGGACAACGAAAGTTACAAAGAAACACCGTTGATGCTGTTGTATCACATGAATTTTGGGTATCCCCTTATTTCCAAAAACACGGTACTCAAAACCAACTGCACCGACATTTGGGCTGAGAATGAGCCCTCCAAAGCAGGACTTGAAAAGGCAAATGAGTTTTCCGAACCCACCCATGGTGTGAACGAGCAAGTTTTCTTCCGCAAAGCACCCCAAAAAGCATCAGCCGCTTTGGAAAACAAAGCTTTGGGACTGCGTGTGGGAATGACGTTTTGCGGTGACGAACTTGCCTACCTTACCGAATGGAAGATGATGGGCGAACAAGATTATGTGGTCGGTGTGGAACCCGGCACATATATCCCGCTTGGCAGAGCCGTTGCGCGTGAGCGTGGCGAACTTGTCACCATGGGTCCGCAAGAATCCCGCGAATTTAACATTACCCTTTCGGTGGAAAACATATAACAAAAAGGCGGAGCGCGCAATGGTGTGCTCCGCCTTTTTTTGAAAATATAGAAAAATGACAAGAATTTAAGTGATTTAGACATTGTATTTTTTAAAACCGCATGTTAAAATCGCGGTGAACGGTAAATGTTTATTTGTTAAAAATGCAAAAGAGGTGTTGTTATGCAAAACAAGTTCGGTTTGTTTATCCACTGGGGTTTATATGCTATTGAAGGGTTCCAAGAGCACGATATGTCCAAGCGGCAATTTTCGGTAGAAGAATACGAAAAACTGGCGGCTCGCTTTAACCCCACAGAATACGACCCCGAAGAATGGGTGTTAATGGCCAAAAAAGCCGGCATGAAATACATATGCTTTACCACCAAACACCACGACGGTTTTTGTATGTGGGACACCAAGTACACCGATTTCAATATTATGAACACACCCTACGGCAAAGACGTTTTGAAAATGCTTGCCGATGCCTGTAAAAAACACGGTATGTTATTGTCGCTGTACTATTCCACTCCCGACTGGCGCCACCCCGACGGTTACAACCCTCTTGCCGGTCACCAAGGCACCAAGATGGCAAATGTGAAAGGTGACTATGCCAATTATATTCAATATGTAAAAAATCAAATCACGGAACTTCTTTCCAACTACGGTGAAATTTATACCCTGTTTTGGGATATCCCGCCCATTGTGGTGGACGAAAGCGTGAACGAATTGGCGCGTTCGTTGCAACCCAACATTTTGATTAACGACCGCGGTTACAGCAAAGGTGACTTTGCCACTCCCGAACGCGAGTTCCCCGATGGCGACCGTTTTGATACCATGACGGAAGCTTGTCAATCGGTCAGCATCCACAGTTGGGGTTATCGCGAAGACGACGACTTTTACCCCGCACGCGTGTTGATGTCCTCAATCGACAAAGTCATGTCGATGAACGGCAGTTATTTGCTCAATGTCGGTCCCATGCCCAACGGTAAAATCAGTGATAAAGCCAAAGCAATGATTGAAAAAATCGGTGACTGGTACAACCGCATGGACGGTGTTTTGGAAGATAATGATCCCGATCCGTTGCAACTGCGCTTTTTGGGAGACACCGGCGAGTATATTCGCAACATGAAAGACGGCAAAATGTACTTCCATTTTTACAATGGTTTAAAAACCACGATTTTGGTGCTTGCCAGCATGCACGCTATTCCGAGACGTGTACGGTTCCTTAACAGCGGAAAAGAATTGCCGATTCGCTACGGATGCCTGCCCAACTACGGTATGAATAATTTGGGCGTTTCGTGCGCACCCATGATTTACATGAACGGCATCAACGTCGACGATTATCCGGACGAACCCCACGTGATTGAAATTGAATTCTAAAAAAAGAAGAGATGTGTAGGATGTTTCCTACACATCTCTTTTTCTTAAAATTTGTTGATGAATTCTTTAATGACATCGAGTTCGCTGTATTTGTTGTCTTTGAGCCAGCAAACTTTGTATTCTTCAAACCAAGCGTTGATTTCTTGACGCCATTCGTCGGTGGTGCCTTCGCCACTTTTGATGAGCAGTGCGGCTTTGTTAAACAGCACAATGCCTTTGGCAGCAACGATAATGGGTTGAAGTGTGTGTGCAGGGTCGTTCACTGCTGAAAGTTCAGCAATGATTTCCCCTGTGCGCACAATGTTCTTTTTGATGGTCTCGACGTCGTCTTTGAACACGGCGACATCTCTGCCATGGCACCAATAAAACATGGTGTACCAACTGGCGGAGCCTTGCAAGTCACCCAGTTCGCGGATAAGGGGAACGATGTTCTCCCCTACCCCGTACACAAGGCGGGAAACCGCGTTTTCGTAATCGGCATCTTGCGCGGTGGAAACGTTCCACGAAAGGCAAGCGCCCAACGTGGTACCCAGCAACGCACACTCGATGTGCGCGGGGTGACCGTAGTCGCCCCAGTTGGTGTTAAGAAGTCCCCACGCACCGTTTTGGTAACCGTATGTAATCATTTTTTCAATGTTCCGTTCGGATTGCGACGGTTTTTCCATCAACCGATACCACGAAACCGTACCCGGACAAACCACCTGCGTTTTGTTTTGCCCAGCCACTTTTTCGATACGTTTGGGGTCGGGATCGGCTTCGTACCACCAGTTGAGCAAAATGGTGTCAGCGGGAATTTGCGGCAACAGTTCGGGATGTTCAAGGGCAATATCGGCCCACATCATAACAGTTTTACCCGCGGCGGTAACGTGTTCAATGATTTTGGAAACAAACGTGATATACAATTCCGCGCTGCTTTTTCCCGCGTTTCTGCCTTTGCACAGGTCGACAGTTTCGTCACAGCAAATGTTGAAATATTGCGAGCGGAACAACGGAAGATATTGGTCAATCAGCGAACAGACAACCTCGAAACTTTCGGGGTCACTGGGATTGATGGTGTGGTGTGCCATGCGTTCGCGCCAAAAATGGTATTCGGGCTCATAGTTTTCGAGTTCGCACAAATGGGCATATTCTTTTTTACAGAGCAACTCATATAGGTGACCAAACGTAGCAATTGACGGAATAAAGTCAATGAAATTGTCATAGCAATATTGGTCAATTTCGAGCAGTTCTTCGGCAGTCAGAATATTGTCTTTGGTCGTGGTTCTTTTGAATTGTTCAAAATCAAACGTTTGCTCCACGTACAACTGCAACGAATTCTTTTTCAGTTTAGCCAAGCGGTCAACCAATCGTTTTACTCCATCAACGGTGGGAATTCTGCCGCGGGTAGCATCGTGATAAAAACCGCGATGTTTCATATCGGGTTTATCGTGGATGACAAGGGCGGGAACGAACAAGCCGTCGGTTGTTTCAAGAATTTGCAAAAGCGTACCGATGCCGTAAAAACAACCCGCATCGTCACCACCGACAATGCAAATGGCGTTCTCGGTGATTTCTAACGTATATTCTTCGGACGCTAACGCCGCGTTTTTGGCAATGGTGATATTCCCGTTGCCGCGGGTGAACAGATGATAGGATGCCGTTTTTTGGGACAAAACATCTTTGAGTTTGACTGCCGCTTTAACAACACGAACATCCAAATCGTCTGACACACTGACTGCGCCGTTTGTTAAATCGAACGTGCCTGTTTTGAGTTCGTATTTTTTCGGTATGGGTAATACATACGGTTTCATAAAAAACACCCCTTCGTAATATTAAAAAAACCGAACCTCTACGATGAAGAAGGGTTCGGTTTTTGAAAAGATGGTCGAGATAACAGGATTCGAATGCTATTTTTGCGAATTGACCCTTGTCGAGCGATGTCGAAGCCCCTTGAAATACCGGGGGGTTTTGGCATCGTCTTTTTTAATATCCTTTAACATCTTTTGGGCTTATTGTTATTTTTCTTCCCCCAATAAGCCCCAAAGTCGTACCAAGCGAACGTCCACTCGTGTCGATTATAATATACAGTAGTGTGATAGTCAACTTGTTTTTATACGCTTTGCAACCATGCCTCTCGTCCTATTCCCAATTTTGCCTAAAAACCGCAAAAAGAATTGACAATTTTCTCTGCCGAGAATATAATTATTGGCAATAATACCACAAACGAAAACCCGCAATTTTCATCAAATTTGGTTGTTAGTAAAAGTGGAAAAAGATTAGAAAGGATGCTTGCTTATGTTTACGTTAAAACAAGTTTCTAACGATATCTATCATATCGTGCTTGGCGAAAAAAGTCTTTCCATGTTGTCAAGGTATAAGATACTCAACACCTGTGAAGAGGACTTACCTTCGGATGCATCGATAAAATCGGTCGGAGATGGTACATTTTTGCTGGACACGCCGAAAAGACAGGTTGAAGTGCGGGTCGAAAAACTCGAAGAAGGCTACACCATTCAAACGAAGCTTTCCGAAAAGGAGCGCTTGTTTGGTCTTGGTGATATTTCTCGAGAAAGTGCGATGGTACGCGGAATCCGTGCGAATATGACGATTACAAACGTAACTTCCTACGGTCCGATGACTGTACTGCTCAGTTCCGACGGTTGGGCATTCATTCTTAACTCCACCTTCCCCAGCGTGTTTGACTGCGATTCCGACAAAACAGGTTTCTTCACGGTATCGGCAGAAGAGGGTATTCCCGATTTTTATCTGATTCGTGGTTCATCATTGCTGGAACTTCAAGCGAAGGTCACGCAAGTTATCGGCAGACCCTGTATGCTCCCCAAATTTGCCTATGGTTTAACCTTTGTCCAAAACGAAGAGTTGAACACGCGCTCGCTACTTTGGGATATCAAGCAACTTCGTGACCGAAATATCCCCTGTGATACCATGGGACTTGAGCCTTCGTGGATGCAGGCAAAGTACGATTATTCCACCTCGAAAAAGTGGAATCCCCATTTATTCCCACTTCCGAGCTGGGAACCCGAAAATAATTCGGGAGAGTTCACGTTCTTCTTCCCAATGCGTCAGATGGGAATGCAACTTAGTCTTTGGCTTTGCACCAATTATGACCATATTTGGGGCGAAGAACAACAAATTGTCGAAGAAGAAAGCGAATCCTTCGCTTCCAATGCCGTCATTCAAGACCACCACCTTGGCCGCGGTAAGCGTATGGATAAAGTGACCAAGATTGGCGAGAGTTGGTTTGAACACCTTAAAAAGTTTGTGGATAACGGCGCCGCAGCATTTAAATTGGACGGCGCAGATCAGGTCGTTCCCTTTCCGGACCGTCTTTGGGGCGGAAAATATACCGATGCCGAGGTTCATAATGTAAACCCCGTATTGCTTGCGAAGAATATGCAAAACGGCTTTAGGGAATACACCGACCGCCGACTTCTGCTTTATACTTCGGCGGCATATATCGGTACGGCAAAATATGCGGCAACATGGGCAGGCGATACAGGCGGCGGACCGGACACATTGGTTTCTCTCATGAATTACGCTATGTGCGGTCATTCCAACACAAGTTGCGACATTGACGTCAACTCGAAGGAAGCGATTCACTACGGTTTCCTGACTCCGTGGGCGCAGTATTTCTGCTGGGCAAACTGGAGATATCCGTGGTTCCTTTCTCCCGAACTTGAGTCCTGCGTACAGTTTTATGCCAATCTTCGTTCCACGTTAGTTCCCTATATCTATACGATGGCACACAAAGCAAATAAAACAGGTACCTCGATTCTGCGTCCGCTCCCCCTTGTATACGATGAAACTGACCGTTTTGACAATGTCACGAACGCTTACATGCTTGGCGATTCTCTCTATGTCGGTGCGTTCGACATGGATCTGAAGTTACCCGAAGGAAATTGGGTAGACTACTTTACCGGCAAAGTCTATAGCGGCGACATCACCTATGAGATTCCCGAAGGACGCGGTGGCGCACTGTTTGCAAAAGAAGGCTCCGTTATCGTGACGATGAAACCGCAAAAATATATTCTCGAACGTGAACATGATTATGTAGTAAAGGTATTCCCGGGGAAAGCTGCAAGCTTCGACCTTTATGAAGACGACGGTTTCACTTGCGACTACGAAAAAGATTTGTATGCCACAACGCGCTTTGCCGCTGATGCCGAAACCGATAGCGGTTTTACCTTTACTGTTTCACAGCGAGAAGGCTCTTATCCGGGCAGACCCGATAACGGTAGTGATATGGTAAATAACTCGATTCCCAAAATCAATCCGATGGCGCCTTGCAAGGATATTACCGTCGAAATCGTAGGTAGATGCATTGCGGATATTACATGCAGTGGAGAGAGTGTAGCCTTTACGGTAACCGACCAATCGGTGTCCTTTACGGTTCCCGCGGAGTTGCATGAAAACGGAAAGCTGTGCTACTCTGTAAAATATGCTGCCGACAAAAAATAATCTACAGTCATCAAAGCCGTTCCCCCGTTATAACCTGTCGGGGACAGTCTGCAAGGATTGTAGCCTTTAATGACAATTTTGCGATTGCAAACATAAAGTACAAGGCGGAGAGGTCATCCTCTCCGCCTTAACTTCTACCGCAAAGATGAATTGTTGGTTTGTTTATCAATTGATATGTAATCAAACCAAAGTTAAAAAAATGCACGCCTTGCGGCTTGATGGCATGCCAATCCTTCGGATTGGATAAGAAGGCACTTCCGATCACAAAAGTAAAAAAGGGTAGGCGGTTGCCTACCCTTTTTTACTTGGTGCGGTTGTTCTTAACGGATTCGAAATAATAAATCTAAAACGACCGACTTTCACACATATATTTCTACCGTACCAAATCGGCACATTGGTGTTTTCTAAAACAATAATATAAAATGTATATACAAGATGCGTTGTATATACAAAAAGAAGGAGAAAATACTGATGTTAAAATTTATAGAAGAGTTTTATTATGGCAATTTAGATCCACAAGCGCGTAGCACAAAAGAAAACAAGGCAGTCCAAAAGCAAATGGAAGTATTGATGTTAAACGAAGATTTCTTGACCGAGAACCTTTCGGGTGAAAGCAAAAAGAAATTCCTAGAGTTTTGTAATGCTTGGGGTGTGGTGAATGGAGAATCAAATCTTGATAGTTTCATAATGGGTTTTCGGCTTGGAGCGCAGTTTACATACGATACGTTCGTAAACGAAGAAGCTCCATTTAAGGACTTGTTAAAGGAGTGAGCACTATGAAGGAAAAGAAATATCATATTGCATTGGATGATTTTGAACGTCGAGTGATTGTGAACTGTATGAACGAAATGCGTAACTCTCTTATTGAGGATGGTAAATGCACCGATGCTTTAGATGAAGTTATGCTCAAGGTTATCCGCTCAAAACAAAAGAAACTTAAAGTTATATACAAGGAGGCTTAATTATGGAGAAGTACATTTATGACGAAAGTAATGACTTATGGTACGAGTTGCAAGGCGATTATTATATTCCTTGTTTGAAACTTCCCGATGAGGAACAGGCCGAAATCGGTATATGGGGCCAACGACACTTAGAATATATCAAACACCACCGCAAAGGATTTTACACCTCGTTAGTTTTAGATTGCAAACTCAATCGCTATCTTGCAGATATCAACAAGCAAGCGGAAGAAATGTTTGATACACTGATTTCACAATACAAAACCGCTGAAGGTATCACCGAACAACTTAAAGCGGATAATCAGATGGAATGGGTTGGTGGGATGAATAATATCCGTGATAAAGCAACCGAAATTATAACAAATGAACTGATCTGCAAATAGAAAAAGAGGCGGCAGCTTGACTGTCGCCTCTTTTTCTATTTGTAAACAAAGGTCGATTATGTCGCAAGAAAAAATCCTTTGCATAATACAGAGGAGTTTTTCGTCTTAAATATCGATGGTTGTAATTTCTGCTTGAATGTTTTTAATAAACTTGTTAACCGTTGCATCGGTTTGACCGTATGTTTTTTGTAAGGCATCTATGTAATCATTTATCAATCCGGTCTGGATTATTTCTTTTTCTACAAAATAGTTATAATCACAAATCAAGTCAGTATATATGCCTTTTGCTTTATCAATAAACGCTTTTTGAAATTTCTGGATAAGCGGCCCTTTTGCTTCGTGTCCTGTAAATGGGTCAAACAATTTGGGAACTAAGCAGATGTTCCACGGACAAACAAACAGCAGGGGGTTCTTTGTATGCCCCCAAATATGGGAAACTTGATAGTTTCGAACAACATCAGCGGGTGAATTTTCACTATGACTATCTCTATATTTCACCTTACCCAAAGCAGACAAAATAGCTGCCGTAGGTTTGTTGTTATTTGTCGCATCAAAATAAATTACTTTTCCAAACTGTGCATAGAAATCCGTGTATAGACGAGAAGATTGTCCGTTTCTCCCTGAATTGCGAATCCACAGGTTTTCATTATTTCTCCAGTTTTGCTTGATATTATCCCACGCTTTTTCCGCTTCTGCTTTTCCAGCAAAGAATATATGGTCAAGCCCCCAATTAATAAAGGCATCCTCCGAAAAGGTGTTCTTTGAAAAAAATTCTATAAATAAGTCATAGGAATCAGTGATAGGCATAAACACAACCTCCTTTTAAATTTATTATATCACAATTTCATCGTACAATCAACTATGAACCAAAATTGGTACATAAAATCTCATTTTCTCTTGTGAATATACACAACTTATGTTATAATAAGTTAAACGAGGTGATATTGTGCTGAATTATGAGAAATTATCAGATGAAATGTCTGCGCTAATAAAGAACGATAGAGAGAACGGCTTTGTCGGAAATATCGCATTTGATGAAGTGAATGTGATTCGCCGTGACAGCAACAAGGATAAAGCTAATATCATCCGCACGGCTTTTATTCGCGATATTGATAAAATCATTCACTGCCCTTATTACAATCGGTATGCTGATAAAACGCAAGTGTTTTCATTCTACAAAAATGACGATATTACCCGACGCGGACTTCACGTTCAACTGGTATCGCGGATTGCGCGTACCATCGGTAAAGCGTTGGGATTGAATCTTGATTTAATTGAAGCCATCGCACTCGGCCACGATATCGGTCATACGCCATTCGGTCACGCAGGCGAAGAATTTTTGGATGAGCTTTTGTTCGCTCACACCGGCAGACATTTTAGCCACAATATTCACTCTGTTAGAGTGCTTGATAAAATCTTCCCCTATAACATTTCACTGCAAACTCTTAACGGGATCGCCGCACACGATGGCGAGATGGAACTTTCAGAATATCACCCTACACCACTTGAAAACTTTGAACAATTTGACAAACAGATTGAGGATTGCTATATAGACAAGAAAAATGTTCGTAAATTAGTTCCTGCTACTCTCGAAGGATGCGTGATGCGGATATCAGATATCATCGCCTACTTAGGTAAAGACAGACAAGATGCCGAAAAAGCGGATATACTTCAAACCGACTCCTACGAAGATTGTGCCATCGGCACTTATAATGCCGAGATTATCAACAACCTCATTGTAAACATCGTCGAGAACAGCTACGGAAAACCGTATATCAAAATGGATGCCGAACATTTTGAGGCACTTAAAAAAGCCAAGGCAGACAATTACGAGTTGATATATAAAAACGACACCGTCAGAGCTGAAACTCATCATATCGTTCGCCCGATGATGGCTCAAATGTATGAACAGCTGCTTTCGGATCTTATATCCGGCAAAAAAGATTCGCCGATTTTTACACATCATATTGATTACGTAAACAAAGCACATTACAAACGGGATATGCCGTATGAACAAACCGAGCCTAATCAAATTGTGGTAGATTATATTGCTAGTATGACAGATGATTACTTTACAGATTTATATGCCTATCTCTTTCCTGAAAGTGATTTAAAAATAATTTATAAAGGATATTTCAAATATTATTTTGGAGGTTTTGAGATGCAAAAATATAAAATAACAATGGATAATCCGGACGGTACATTCGAAATCGTTTGGGAAAAGAAAGCTACTGAAGAAACTATGACCGAAGAGTTCTACAAAGTTATAAAAGCGCAACAAAAAGCTCGAAAAGCTGACCCCACCATTGAATGGCGCGTAATCAGAGTGTTTGACGAGTTAGGACACCAAATACGTCAAGAAAGTTAATTTGTTTGATTAAAATTAAGGTTGGTGGTTTTAATGTTCTACTTTTCCAAATCAAAATACTGCCTGGCATGGCAGTGTCCAAAACTTTTATGGCTTTCCAAATATAAACCGGAATTAAAACCGGAAGATCCGTCGCTACAAGCCAAATTTGATGAAGGCAATGTTATTGGCGATATGGCAATGGGTTTGTTTGGTGATTTTACTGAAGTGACGGCCTTTAAAGAGGATGGTAGGCTTGATCTTAATAAAATGCAACAGCTCACCAAAGAATGTATTGAAAATGGTATCGAAAACATTTGTGAGGCTTCGTTCAATTATGATGGTCTTTACTGTGCAGTAGATATTTTACATAAAGAAAAAGATGGCTATGCCATTTACGAGGTTAAAAGTTCAACCGGAGCGGCACATATCTATACCGTCGATATTTCGTATCAAAAGTATGTTTTAGAACATTGTGGTGTTAAAGTTACCGGTACATATTTAATCTGTATTGATTCCGACTATGTTCGCGGTAAAGAATTGGATATTCATAAATTCTTTAAGATTATTGATTTGTCGGCGGAAGTGAACGATGAAATTCAAAATGTACCATCCCTTCTCAAAAAAGCAGAACAGGTTTATACTTTAAAAGAGGAACCGCATTGCGATTTAGGTATGCATTGCCGCGATCCCTATGAGTGCGCTTACTGGGGATATTGTTCGAAACATTTGCCAACACCTAATGTGTTCGACCTTTACAGAATTGGATTTAAAAAAGCTATTCAATATTATAGCGAAGGTAAAACCTCTTATCGTGATGTTATCTTTGACAGTCGAATGACCAATCCAAAACAACTGCGACAAATATTACATCATATCAATAAACAAGATGATGAGGTTAATAAGGATGGTATCAGAGATTTCTTGGATACACTTTCCTATCCTATATACTTCCTCGACTTTGAAACCATACAACCGCTTATTCCACAATTCGAAGGCACAAAACCATACGCACAAATTCCGTTCCAGTATTCATTGCATTATATAGAATACGAGGGTGGTCCTCTGCTTCACAAAGAGTTTTTAGCGGAATCGGGTACCGATCCCCGTCGTGCTATCGCGGAACGTCTTTGCGAAGATATCCCTATGAACGTATGTGTAACTGCTTATAATAAGGCGTTTGAGTGTACCCGACTTAAAGAGCTTGCAGAATATTTCCCGGATCTTGCCGAGCATCTTTTGAACATTGAAAGCAATATCAAAGATTTGTTATCACCGTTCCAAAGCGGTTATTATTACAACAAAGCAATGGGTGGTAGTTTCTCAATCAAAAGCGTACTGCCTGCTCTTTTCCCTGATGATCCTGCTCTTAATTATCACAATCTTGAGCAGATCCACAATGGCGGCGAAGCTATGAGCATATTCCCTAAAATTAAAGATATGACACCTGAAGATGCCGAGACAACACGACACAATTTATTAAAGTATTGCGAACTTGATACCTACGCAATGGTTAAAGTATGGGAAAAGTTGCAGGAAGCAACTCGCTAAACCCAATGCACCAAAATCGTCCCGTTGCTTTTTGTAGAATCAAAACTGAAAAATTATAATTACAGTTTTGATAGGAGAATTTAGTATGTCATTAAGAGAAAAAGTAACCGAAGCTATGTTAACACATAGTCCCATACCTAACAGCAAAGTAGATGCAAAAAGAAAGTTTTATTATGCCAGGTATGAAGATAATTTGTTTTGTCCGTTAGGCGAACAAGCGCTTAAAGCTTATAATAACGGTAGTGGTGCGGAAACGCGGCCTACTGAAAAATTAGTAAAAGGACAGAAAATTATTAGCCCAGCAAAGATGGCAAGTATTGCATCATCTTCAGCAATGACATTCAACTTGTTAGGCAATGAACCGGCAACAATTTTGACGGATGATATTTTGCCGCACGGCACTTATGATGTGCAGTACGAAAAACAAATGTATACCGTTAAAAAAGGTAGCAACCCCGCAAACTTGGATGCATTTTTAAGTAATGAAAATGATAAAACGGCAATTTTCTGCGAAATGAAAATGCTTGAATGGTTAGGCAATCCCTCTTGTCTAAAAGAGGCGTATCTTAATAAAAACTATTACTTTGCTGCCGATTATGCAAATATCGGATGCCCTATAGATGCATACCAAACCTTTAATGATGTTATATCACAACTAATAGATAGAAATAACCTCACAAAAGCGGGGTATCGTTCTATCTTTAAACGCTACGATGTATGGCAAATGCTAAAACACCTTTTGTCGATTTACAACTATACATCGTTTGCAACTCAAAATTCCGTAAACACTTTTAGCTCAATTCCTTCTATGGCAGGAAAATACAATCGCATTATCTTAGCCAACGTTGTAAATGAGTTCCCGGCAGAACTTATTGAAGATACTTCTGTTCGAGAAGAGTATTTCATGGCAATGCAGGAAGAACGCGAAGAAGCTTGGCACTTCATAGACGTTGTTATGAATAGTGAAATTCCGCATTTATTTGATAACAATTGCAATTCGGGAATTGAAGTGAAATACATTACCGCAAAAACATTTGCGGACAGTCTTGATATGACTGATACTAAAAGAAAATATCTAAAGCGATATTTTGAATAAAGGAGACATCAAAATGGATAATTTGGAACCCAAAAAATTAGCTCTTATTCGCATATGGCAGATTTTTCACAAATACAGCGACTACGATCATCCTCTAACACAGGATGATATTGCCGAGCATTTAGAAGCTGATTACGGCATTGTAATTGAACGCAAAGCGATTGGCCGTAACATTTCTCTTTTGAAAGAAGCGGGTGTGGATATTGGGTCTCGCCGAGCGGGTAGTTACCTGGAAAGCCGAGAGTTTGAGGATTCTGAATTAAAGCTTTTGATTGATGGTGTTTTGTGTAGTCAGCACATAAATCCGAGTCATTCTTCGGATTTGATAGAGAAACTATGTGGACTTTCTAACAAATATTTCCGTTCCCACGTTAAGAATATTCACTCGGTTGGAGATTGGAACAAAACAGAAAACAAGGCATTGTTTTATAATATTGAAATGGTTGACACCGCTATTGAAGAAGGCAAACAACTTCAATACGACTACAACAAGTATGGTCTTGACAAAAAGTTACACAAGTCATCTTTCCAGCGTGTAACGCCTTACCAGTTGATTTTACATAACCAAAAATATTACCTAATGGCACATAGCACCTATTGGGATAATATGGTTTTTCATAGATTGGATCGAATCAGTAATATGCAGTTTTATGATAAGCCGGCAAAATCCATCCGTGAAGTTCAAGGTTATGAAAGCGGAATCGATTATAAAAAAATCGCATCCACCATGCCCTATATGTATACCGATGAACCGGAGCGGATTCAATTCATCACTTCGGTCGGCATCATTGACCAAGTAATTGATTGGTTTGGTAAGGATATTAGGATTGAAAAAACTGACAACGAAAACGAGGTCCTTATTTCTCTTTCTGCAAGCCCCTACGCAATGGAACACTGGGCAATGCAGTATTTGAATCATGTAGAAGTTATTGCGCCGGAGCATTTGAGAAATAGGATTCGTGAGAATTTAATAACAGGAACGGAGAAATATCGTGAATAATCGTGTTAATGACGCCCCGCTACAAAAGTTGCGCGATGAAATGCAGAAACGATCGTTGTTAGATGCGAGGAAAACTGCATCGAAAGATAATGTGTTTTCCGTTTTTGAAGTAATTGATAAAGAAGTTCCTTATTGTCGCGTACTGGTATATCTTATTAATGAGTACTGGCCTTCCTTTGAGAAAAATGTGTTGGGCGGGAGTTGTAAAGGCGAAAAATTGCGAAATATCGAACGTGAACGTTTTTGCGGAGCTCCTTGTGATGCATACGACAAGGAAGGTCGCATTGATATTTTATTGGAAACCGAACGGCACGTGGTAGCCATCGAGGTAAAAGTGGGTGCAGGAGAACAAGCGGATCAATTGATTCGTTATTCCAAAACGCTGAATAAAGACTATCCTTCAAAAGTGAAACATATTTACTTTCTCACGGTAGACGGACACCGTCCCCAAACCGATAAGTGCGCACAAAAATGTGTCGAAAAATGTGAAACAAAGTCTGTTAGCATCAGCTTTAATAAACATATATGCGGGTGGCTGGAAGATGTTACCGCCGGCGAAATTCCTAACCCGCTCGCCACACACTTTTTGGAGGTGTTGAATGTGAAAAGAAATAGCGCGGAACAAACGAAGAGGCTTTTAGATGTTTTAAGGCAATCTAAGGAATATCCTAAAATTGTTCAATTACTTAGCGGAGTGATGCCGGATCTTTGGGAAGAGATTCGCACGACCTTTTTGAAGGAATTAACAGCAGAATTGTGTAGCAACCAATATGGTTTTCGACAAACGGAAATTAATCGTCCTTACAAAAACGAGATATGGGCAGAACGGTTGCGTAAAGGAAACAAAGAACTGTGCTTGTGTTACCAGACAAATTTTTTCATTCGCACAGGTGAACAAAATGAGCAATGGAGTTATATTTCCAAAACCGCTTTTTCCGGTTCGAGAGATGATACAACCTCTTATTGCACCAAAAAAGAGGGCGAGGCATTTAATTTGAAGGCGTTCGCCGACTCGAATGAGGTGTTGATCGAATGGTTTTACGACCGTGAGTGTCATCCGTCGGCTATTCAATGCATTGCTGAAAGTGCTAATCGCTTCTTTAAAGAAAATAATTGATTTGCAAGAAAGCCATAGGGAATGGAGTAGATTATGTATACTAAAGAATTGGCAATTGGATTTTGGGATAATTCCGTGAAAGCGGTAGGTGAATATAAAGAATTTGATATTAAAAGCAAGACGATTCGTGAATCGGATATACGAGAATCTGTTCGACACGCATTTAGGGATTTAACTGTTCGTACAATGAAAAAGGTCAAAGAAAAGCAGGGCGAAGCAGTTTCATTGGATGGTTTGGCTAAATCATCTTGTGACAAAGATGATGGCTTGTTAATGCGGTATAATGTGTGGTTTCAAAAGGATCCTACCCAAGATGAATTTGATGCTTGGCATCAAGAGACGTGTGGTTGGGTTGTTGGGTTTTTAAAAGATTATTATGCATCGGAAGATTGTACATGCGGGAAAGCACAAAAAATAGTGAATATGAGTTTTAAGAATCTTTATGCTTTATGCGTTAAGAAAGGGATCGAAGAACACTATTCGAAGCATTTTTATCATTGTCACGTGCCGTTGGATTCTTTCACTTTGGAATGGTTTCAAAGAGAATGTGTCAAATGGAAAATGAAATTAATAAAAGGGCACGTTCCAAATTGGAGCGCTATTCGCGCGTATGGCGACAGAGACAACGATGAATATACTACGGCTGACAGCAAGAAGTTTTACACGTACTTTTATTTCCAAAAAATGTTCAGGAAGTGGTTTTTTGACGAGGCTATGACTCCGTTAAAAGCCGAGTTCGTCTTTTGGCCGAGAATTCAAAAAGAGTTAGCCGCAGAAGCGTTTTTATTTTCGCTAAAAGAAAATATTTCCTCTAAGGAAAAAGAAGTTATCAAACGCTTGCCGCTAGAGGACAAAAGAAAAATAATTAAGGACGAATTGAACAAAATACCTTTCTGAATTAAAAGAAATTCAAAGTCAAGACAAAGAAAAAGGAACCGTGCGTGAGTGCGGTTCCTTTTTCTTTGTCTTTTTAATGTACTATTTTTGGGATATTAAATCCGATATTATATCTGTGTACCCCGCCCTTACTATACACTTTTTCAGAAAAACGGAGGAAAGAATATGGAGAATTACGAATTGACGATTGAAGATGGCGTAATCACTTGGGTCAAGAACACGGATGAAAACGGAAATCCTATCCCGGGAAGATTGTTTATTCCGAAAGAAGCGACCGCATTTGATGCAGATGCATGGGTGTTTCTTGATTGCGAAGCGGAAGCCATTGTTGTGGATCCGGAAAACGAGGTTTTTTCTTCTGCTCACAACTGCCTTTTGAGCAAGGACGGAAAAACGCTCATTAAGGTTTGTAAGAACAGTGATGTTTCGCAATTAACTTCTCTCGAAATCATCGGACAAGATGCTTTTAACGATTTGGACATTGAACGTGATGAATTTGTATTTAGAATTCCTGAAGGTGTAAAGATTTTGGATTATCGTGCATTTGCCGTAAATGCACGTGATGTTAAAATCGTTGTTCCTTCCTCTATTCGTGCTATTGGTGCTTTGGCATTTATGATTCATAGTGATATCACGCATATTATTTTTGAGGGTGATGCAGAGCTTGAAGTAGGCACTTTCGGAACTGAATTGGAGGCGAAAGATTCTGATATTGAGATTTATAAATCAATGCCTTCCATTGTCTATCCTAAGAAAGAAACGCTGACTGTTACTTGCCCTAAAGAATCCAACATTTCTAATTATTGTAAGAAATATGGAATCAATGTATCGGGTAAAACAACAAATTAAAATACGAGGTGCCGTTAAATGAGCAAGAAAAATACAAAAAAGAATGAAAACGATATTGTATTAGCTGCGAAGCAAAAGTCTAAGTTCTTCGAAGAATACTACGCTAATCTTCAAACAATCCAAGACAAACTTACAATTGAAGAAATAAATATTATGGCGAAAGCTCTCGAGGTTGCTACCGTTCAAGCCAAAGAGCGAGAGGCCGAAAAACATAGAAAAGAAATCGCTGCAAAAGAACGTGCTATAAAGGAAGCTGAACTCAAGAAAAAAGAGAGAGAGGAAAAACGGCGTGCGGCAAAACTTGCCCGTGAAGAAGCCATTAAACACAGAGAACACGTAAAAAGCGTTACCTGTATGGACCTTCCTCTTGACTTTTCAAATGCTTTCGAAGGCAATAACGAAATTTGTGAACACGTGGAGTCGGTTGCAGACGGACTTATTGCCTCTCTCGATAATTTAGGCGCAGTTGATATTGAGTATATTTCCGAAGTCACCGGAATTGATATGAAGGATATTATCAAGGAATTGGATGGTGCTATATATCAAAATCCGCTTACTTGGAACGAATGCTGGTACAAAGGATTTGAAACAAGTGATGAGTACCTTTCGGGTAATATACTCTATAAACTGGAAATCGCAAATGATGCCAACGAAGAATATTTAGGCTATTTCGAAAAGAATGTTGAAGCTTTGAAAGCTTTGGTTGCACCTAAGATTGATATTAAAGATATTTATTGTACGTTAGGCTCACCTTGGGTTCCTGCTGATGTGATTGATGAGTTTATTTTGCATCTTGTTGGATTGAATTCTCTTGATTCTGATGCGAAAGTATGGGAAGAACAACAATTCAAGGTTCTTCACGACGAATTTACGGGAATTTGGGAGGTCCCTGAAAAAGGTCGTTTTAACAAAAGTGAACACAGCGGCAAATATGAGCAAATTGTTTTTTCTGCGTTTGGTACAAAGCGAATGCCTATGCTTTACTTGCTTGAAAATACGCTTAATCAAAAGACGGTTCAGATTACCGATGGTGTGGATACCGGAACCTTTAATGCTGCAGGCAAACCGATAATCCACCGTTTTGTAAACAATGACGAAACCATCAAAGCGGTTGAAAAGCAAGAAAAGCTTGCCACCGAATTCCAAAATTGGGTATGGTCTGATGAAAAGAGAGCGGCTCGCCTTCAAAATGCTTATTGTAATAAATTCGGCAACATCAAAAAAAGAATGTTTAAAGGTGAATTTCTCAAATTCCCGAATATGAATAAGAACATTTCTCTTTACGATTATCAAAAGGATGCCGTAGCACGAATTCTTTTCACACCCAACACCTTACTTTCTCACGATGTTGGTTCGGGAAAAACTTTCGTAATGATTGCGGCCGGAATGGAACTCAGACGGTTGCACAAATCCAAGAAAAATTTGTATGTCGTACCGAACAACATCTTAGGTCAATGGGAAAACACTTTTCTTAAAATGTATCCTGATGCAAAATTGCTGGTTGTGAACGAAAAGAATTTTAAGCCTTCCAAAAGAGCCGATACAATAGAAAAAATCAAAACTGAAGATTATGACGCGATTATTATGGCGTATAGTTCTTTCGATATGCTCTCGCTTTCTAAGAATTATTATAAAGAACTTTACGAAAGTCAGCTTGAAATGCTTAACAAAGCGCACGCCAAATTTAATAAAAAGGGTAAAATTGAAATCAAGGAAAAGCGAATCAGAAAGGCACTTGAAAGGCTTGAGACGGAGGCGCCTAAAAACATTTGCACCATTCCTTTTGACGAACTTGGTATAAACACCTTGTTTTTAGATGAGGCACATTATTATAAGAACGTGCCGATTGCTACCGAAATACATCGAGTTCACGGCATTAACAAAGCGGGTTCGGATAAATGCAAAGCCATGATGGACAAGGTTCATTGTATTCAACGTCAAAACAATGGTGGCCGAGTTGTGTTTGCAACAGGTACCCCTATAACTAACTCGCTTACTGACCTTTTTGTTCTTCAGCAGTATTTGCAAGAGGGCGAACTTGAATTTGCAGGTATTCATAATTTTGACAACTGGGTTGGTATGTTTGCAGAAAAAACAACCGAGTATGAAATTGACGTGGATACGAATAGTTATCACTTGAAAACTCGTTTTGCTCGCTTTAAGAATGTGCCCGAACTCACGGCCATACTTTCCTCTATCGCAGATTTCCATCACGAAGATAACAATGAAATCTTGCCTGAATTTGAAGGTTATACCGATTCCGTGTCGGCGGGAAGTGATATTTTTAAGGATTTTCTGAAGGACATTTCCAACCGTGCAGATGACATTCGAAACAAGCGCGTTAAGCCTGATAAAGACAATATGCTTAAAATCACGACTGATGGTAGAAAAGCAGCTCTTGATATGCGCCTTGTGGACTTGATCTTCGGACGAGAAAGTGAATCTAAGGTAATGCGCTGCGCTGAAAATATCGCAGATGTTTACTATGACACAAGAGATACTAACTCTATTCAGCTTGTATTTTGCGATATTTCCACCCCCAAAGAGGGATTTAATCTTTACGACGAACTCAAATCACTTCTTATCGCTATGGGTATCCCCGGAAATAAAATTGCCTTTATTCACGAGGCCGAAAACGAGCGCCAGAAAGAAGAACTGTTCAGAGAATTGCGCAAAGGTGAAAAATCGGTACTTATTGGCTCCACCTTTAAAACGGGCCATGGCGTGAATATTCAAGAACGTCTTGTGGCGATGCATCATTTGGATGTACCGTGGCGTCCTGCAGATATGGTACAAAGAGAGGGACGTATCCTGCGCCGTGGCAATAACAGCAAAAGCGTGAAGATTTTTCGTTATATTACAAAGGGAAGTTTTGATGCTTATTCTTGGCAGCTTCTTGAATCTAAGCAACGTTTCATTAGTCAAATTCTTTCGGGCGATTGCACACAAAGAGAGTGTGCAGACGTTGACGAGACCGTTCTTAACTATGCAGAGGTAAAAGCACTTGCAGTGGGTAACCCTAAAATCAAGCGCCGTGTTGAAGTTGCAAACGAACTCTCGAAATACCGTATTCTGGAGCGAGACGTTATCGCAAGAAAAACCAAATTGCGAGAGGAACTTGACGGTATTCCTGCTAACATCGAAAAACAAAAGAGAATTATTTCCCTTTGTGAAAAAGACATTAAGGAAACCGATGTTTTAATCGCAGAAGAAAACAAACAACGCGAAAAAGAAGAAGCACTACAAGCAGTACGTAGGGCGGCTATTGATGCCAAGAACGTTGTAAGAGAAAAAGCAAGGCAGGCGGAAAGTGAATGGAAATCTGCCAATAAGGCAGCCAAGGAAATGGAAAAAGCAGCCAAAAAGGATGAATCTCTGTTAGCTGAAGCCGAGGCATTGCGTAAAGTTGCGGACGAATTGTTTGCGGTGTATGAACCTCTTAAAGCGGAACTAAAAGCCGCACGTGATGAGGTAAAGGAAAAACGGGAATTTGTGGCCGAAAATCTTGATGATGGTGACAATGAGGAATATCGTAAAACGCGCAGCTTGATCTTTAACATAGTGAAAAACTCCGTAAACAAGCCGGAAGAAACTTGCGTTATGGAATATCGTGGATTTAAGATTATTGTTCCTGCCTATATGAGGCCAAGAAAGCCCAAAGTGCGTAATGAAGAAGGACGTTTGGTTGAAAGTGACAAGGAAGAATATTATATCTATCTTGTTAAAAACGGAAAGCACCTTGTGAATTTGGGTGAAGAATTTGGCGTTATACGAAGAATTGATAATATGATTAACGATTTGCGCGGTCAAAAAGAAAAGTATGAAAAACGGCTTAACGACTTGACCGTTAGAATTGATGTAATTAACAATGAATTGGCACGCGAAGAAGGCTTTGGAGAGAACATTAAAGCCTTACAGGCTGAGCTTGATTTGTTGGATGAAGAATTAGGATTAAAGGTGGCATCATAATGAGCAATAATAAAAGTACAGTCAGTCTGAATATGCCGGTATTGTCGGTTGAAAAAGCAACCAACACATTAACCGAAACCTATGTGCCCGTAATTGCAAAAGGGCTGTCCCCCAAGGTATTACCGTCGGTAATGCTTTGGGGACCACCCGGTGTGGGTAAATCACAGGCTATTAGGCAAATAGCAAAAAACATTGAAGCGCGAACGGATAAAAAAACGAAAATCACCGACGTTCGTTTGCTCCTTTTTAACCCTATTGATTTAAGAGGTATTCCCACCTCTAATGCCGATAAGACACTTGCTGTTTGGTTAAAACCTCAAATTTTTCAAATGGATGATAGCGAGGATATTGTAAACATCCTGTTTTTGGATGAAATTTCGGCAGCTCCTCAAAGTGTTCAAGCGGCCGCATATCAAATTACCCTCGACAGAGTTGTTGGCGAACACAAATTGCCTGATAACTGTATCGTCATTGCAGCAGGTAACCGTATAACCGATAAATCCGTATCCTTTAAAATGCCTAAAGCACTTGCTAATCGTCTTTTGCATATCGAAATTGAGGGCAGCTTTGAATCGTGGAAAAATTGGGCAGTCAAAAGTGGCGTTCATCCGAAAGTGATTGGATATTTATCTTTTAGAAGAGATCGACTTTTTGGGTTTGATCCTACGAATGACGACCTTGCTTTTGCTACACCTCGTTCTTGGGAAATGGTAAGCAACATTTTAAACAACGTGAACGATAATGTGGCCGAAGTAAGTCCCTTAATTGCCGGACTTATCGGTAACGGTGCTGCCATTGAATTTAAGTCATGGTGTCGCATCTATGACGGACTCCCCGATATTGAAAACGTATTTTTGGGAAGAGAATATTCTGTTCCTCGTGATACCGACAAGCTTTATGCTATTGTATCTTCAATGATTGCCTACGCCAGAGAAAACAGCGAAAAATTGACTCTCATTGGGAATTCGCTCAAATATGCATCAAAGTTACCCGCGGATTTTGCACGGATGTTAATTGATGGGTATAAAATCATGAAACCAGGATACTCTGAAATCCTTTCTGAGATTCCCGAATACATAACCTTCAACCGTAGCAGAGGAGAATCCTTAAATGGCAGAATTTGATAATAAAACCAGAGAAATCGTCCAAAGACTGCAAGCAATTCGAGTAAAAATGTTAAGAGAACAGCCCTTTTATGCTGTTCTCTTAATGCACCTGCGTTTTGCTCTTGATGAAGCCACTCCGACACTGTATACCGACGGGGAGCGAATTGCTTTTAATCCTTATTTTGTTGATGAACTTGATGACTTTCAACTTCAATTTGTGCTTATGCACGAAATTTTGCACGTTGCACTTGGGCATTGTACCTCTGAAGAAAAGGATTTTAATCACACCGCATATAATATCGCCTGCGACATTGTTGTCAATTCGAACATTATGTATTCTCTTGGTTTGATAAAAGAAAAAGTTGATTTTTGGGGCAAAACTACCGGATATGAGGTAAAAAAAGAGGTGGAGATTGCTGGCGAGCCTCTTATACATAAAACTCCTGACGGTATAGAAGGCGTGGAGTTAGATGCAAAGGAAGTTTATGCATTATTGTTGAAGGCGTATCCTGAGCTTGCTAAAGAAGACAAACAAAAGCAAGAGCAAGAAGACGGTGCCGGAAGTAAGCAAAGGTCCTCGAATAAAAAAAGCAACAAAGGTAAAGCTCAAGATGGCAAAACGCAAGACACTTCTGTTGAAACAAGCGACGATAATATTGGCGATAATTTGAATGAGGACAACGAAAAAAGTAACCAATCAAAAAAGTCGAATACAAACGGTGGAAAAGATTCGTCGGATAAAAGCGAAGACAGTGAGAATGGCGGCGACGATGGTGAAAAAACCAACGAAGACGGCAACGGCGAAACCGACGGTGATAATGGTGGCGATACCGGTGGCATAGATGGTACCAATGGTGAAACCGATGGCGGTAGCGACACAGACGGTAAAAACGGTGATGGTGTAAACGGGCCCAACGGCAATGGCGATGACGGTGATTGTGATTGTTCAAATACGCAAGGTGACGCTGCTAACAATACCGCTATAGGTGGCAGTGGATTTTCTGATGGTGAACTTGGTCAATTAGATAATAGAGGAAAAGAAAACGAAGGAAATTCGGATCCAATCTATTCAGACGCACCCCACAATAGCAAATCTTTTAACGGGATTGACGACCATTCCTTTTGGGACGTTTCTGACGAGCTTTCCAATGAGCAAAAGGAAGAAAATGAAATATGGACAGCTCGTATGGTGGATGCAACCGAAGTCGCTGAACAAATTTCGATTGAATTTGGTAGCATGGGACGAGGACTTACTCCTCTCGCTGCAGAAAGGGTAATAAAAGAATTAAAAGAAGTTCAAACCGATTGGCGAACGGTACTTGAAAATTTCATCCAAGAAGAAATTAATGACTATTCATTTTCTCCACCTGACCGCCGCTTTGAGGATAGTCCATTTTTTCTACCGGATTTTAACGAAAAGGATGAACGCGTTGAAGATATTTTATTTATGATAGACACCTCCGGTTCTATGTCTGATGAGCAAATAACAACTGCATATTCTGAGATTAAAGGTGCTATTGACCAGTTTGACGGTAAACTTAAAGGATGGCTCGGCTTTTTTGATGCAGTTGTTGTGAAACCTCAAGAGTTTGAAAACGAAGATGAATTCAAAATAATCAGACCTGCAGGTGGCGGCGGAACAAGTTTCGATATTATCTTTGAATATGTCCAAAACGAAATGAGAGATAAGCCGCCTGCAAGCATAATAATTTTAACCGATGGATACGCTCCTTTTCCTGATGAAAAGGAGGCTATGGGTATACCAGTTCTTTGGATAATTAACAACGAGAATGCCCAGCCTCCTTGGGGAAAGGTCACAAGAATTAAAGACTAACGCACCACATTTGGTACATTACATCGTATATAATGGTATTACATTAGAAAGTGAGGATTCAATATGGAAAGCACAAATCTTGTTAGAAGAATGAAGGAACTTATAGGCGTTATCAAGGAAGCTGATATTGCGTATTTCGTAAACGACAACCCGACCATGAGTGATAACGAATATGACAAGCTGGTAGCAGAGCTTAAAGGCATTGAACACGAAACGGGAATTGTGTTTTCCGATTCACCATCTAAACGAGTTGGCGGTAACGTCAAAGAAGAATTAAAATCGGTTACTCATACAAAGCCGATGCTTTCTGCGAAAAAGACAAAATGCATAGGTGATATTTTAGAATTTGCCGCCGGTAAAGATGTCATCGTTTCTTGGAAATTAGATGGCCTAACCATTGTTTTGCGATATGAAAACGGTGAATTAAAGCAAGCAATTACAAGAGGCAAAGATGGCCTTATCGGCGAAGACGTTACCCATACCGTAAAACATTTTAGAAACGTTCCTTTGAAAGTTCCGTGTAAAGACGCCTTTGAGGTTCGTGGTGAAGGTGTATGTTCTTGGAGTGATTTTGAAATCATCAAGAAGAATGAGGGCCCAACGCATCCTCGTAATGTTGCCGCCGGTACTGTAAGAACTTTAACGTCCGATGAGGGAAAACTTTCTCATTTGGACTTTGTGGCTTTTGAACTGATTGACTCTAATAAAACTTGGGACAGTAAATTGGAACAGCTTGAATTTTTGGAGAATAACAAATTTTCAGTTGTTGAACATTCCTTTGTTGGCTTTGGATCCGATAATCTCGAATCGGAAATAGGTAAATATACCCCTGATACATATTTTTATCCGGTTGACGGTGTGGTTATTGAATACGAAGATTTAAAATACGGAAAATCTTTAGGGGCTACTGCTCATCACGAGAACAGGCTCATCGCTCTAAAATGGGAAGACACAGAGTATGAAACGGTTTTTAGAGGTGTAGAGCTTGCAACGGGTAGAACCGGTACGGTTGAAATCAACGCTATTTTTGACCCTGTAAATATTGGTGGAATGATGGTGCGCCGTGCTAATGTACACGGACTTTCGGGATTTGAAAAGCTTAAACTGGGTGTCGGTGATACGATTAAAGTATATAAAGCCAATATGATCGTTCCGCAGGTGTCAGAAAATTTGACCAAAAGCGGCACCTTCAAACTCTCGAAATTTTGTCCTTGCTGCGGTGCGAAGCTTGAAATTAAAATATCGAATACGGGTGTCCGTAGTCTTTATTGTCCCAATGAGGATTGTCTTGCTCGTAACGCACAGAAAATAGCACGTTTTTGCGATAAAAAGGCAATGAACATTGAGGGACTGAATGCCGCTAATATCAGTGCATTTATGGAACATGGCTTTATTAAAAGCATAAAAGATATTTACCATTTGGCTTCCCAAAAGAAGCAACTGCTTAACGCAAAAGGGCTTGGAATTGGAAATTTTGACTGGTTGTTCGAAAAAATCGAATCGAGTCGGTCTACAAATTTGGCAAGATTTCTGCTTGGAATCGGCATTCAGGGGATGGGTCCCGAAAGCGCCAAGAAGCTTGATGAATATTTCGGCAAATCCTTCAAGCGATTTGAAGAAGCAATTAAAAACGAATATGAATTTAATCAGATTGAGGGAATTTCCATATCGCTGAATAATAAAATTTATGATTGGTATTACAGTGAGAAAGAACAAGCAATATGGATGCCTTTGATAGAGGAACTCAAGTTTCGTGGAGATACGGCAAGCGCTAAAAGAAAAGTTTTTAGCGGGGATAATGTTTTAGAGAACAGAAATATTGCCGTTGTTGGAATACAAGATGCATCTGAACTTGATGCAGTGAAGAATGCCTTGTCAAAATTGGGGTTCAGTATCGATGCCGCCGTTACCCCTGATACGGAATTTATGTTAGTTTCATTGAAAGGATAGTTTTTTATGAATAATAAAGCAATTATTGATTACGAATACAGCAACGAATTTGAAAGTTTTATTGCCGATAATATTGGAGAAATAGAAAATATCGTCCATGAAATTGTCTCCGAATATGTGCACACGGATGTGGCAATCGTTAATGGCGAAGACGAGACCACCTTTGTAACCTTTGGAGTTGGGGCAAGAGAAATGGACGCTCCCGAAGGAATGTACAAAAGATTTGAAATTTCCATGTCAGCATCAAAGGGCACACTTACCGATAAGCAAACTTTTCTTATTGCAAACGAACTTGTGAAAATTAGTAAGTTTCCTTTCAGGAACAAAACCTGGCTTGGACCGTTTCACACAATAAACGCATCAGAAGAGTTTAGCAAGGAATTTGGTTTTCAATATTTTTTATTCGACGTTTTGGCTGAGTATGATAATTCGGTCGTAGTGTTAAAATGCATTCCCGTTTACGAAGGTGAATACACAGCCATTTGCAGCACCCCGACAGGCAGTATTGATTTCTTAGAAAAATACTATGATAAATTTATTTTAGATGATACTGTTTTCGGGCGGGTAAACGTTCGTCGTAAAGAAATTAATTTATAAATATTAAAATATCCGTCAATAGCAACCTCCCGTTTTTGGTACATTAGTTGTGGTATAAATATTATAGTGAGATGAATGATTGATTTAAATTTGGAGGAAGAATGTATGTTGTTTTATAAAATTGAAGGCTCACTGGTTAAAATTGATGCCGAAAACGAGGATAGCAGAAAAGCTCATCGCGCTAACGTCAGAAGAATAGCAATAAAGAGTGATGAATTTAATGAGAAATTTTGTCGCGATTCTTTTTTCTTTGTTTCCAATTCCTCTGATAGTATTTTAACGGTTGGTGTTATCGCAGAGCGTCAGGGCAAAATTGGAGAAACCTTAAAAGCGTATTTGAAGCACATTGAATGTGAGCTCGCTGATATTGTTATAACGGAGATCACCTTTAACAGTATTCAAAACCTTTTATGTAGCGCTGATCGTCAAGACTACATAGCTGACGATGATGAAGTGATGGAAAAGTATGGCTTAGATAAAATAAGTGGACGTCGTGGCAGAAGTATTGATTTTGGAGAGAACATTATTGATGAGAGAAGCCAATCTGAAGTTTTTTCGAATGCTGAAAAATATTTGTTAAATAAAACTTTTTTGCCGGAACTTAATCGAATTTATGCAGGCGGAGCTAGCTCCAAACCTTACGGGCATCCCGTGCATTACATTCTTCAAACCGATGATAGAGATACTCGCAGAGAGGCATATAAAACGTTACTTCAAGCGTTGTATGCAAATAACAGGCTTAACAGCAAACGATATAGCTTTCTTGATTTCAAGCCCGGTGAGAGTTTTTCGGTGATGATGTATGACGCTTTATATAAAGTGTGCTCCGGCGGTGCAGTTGTGGTTCGTTACTTGGCAAATGATGATTCAGAAGATAATGGATTTGCAAGTAGTGAACGTGATACCGTGGAAAATATTTGCGAAGTTGCAAGGCGTTATCGCAATCAAGTACTGACCGTTATTTGTTTGCCTCGTGAATGCAAAAAGGCTAAATCGTTGTTTTATGAAAACCTTGGCACTATGACCTTTGTGGAAATCCAAGAGGATTTTGTAGATGGTGAGCAAGCTGGTTCTTTCCTTAAAATGTTAGCGAAAGAAAATAAGGTTAGAACAGATAAAGCATTATTCGCAAAACTGGAAGCAGATAAAGGGTATCTTGCTCCTGATTTGCGCGCCATATTTGATGAATGGTATAACAACAAACTTAAAACCGCAATCTACCCTCAATATAAAGATTTGAAAATAGCCAAACAAGAAGTTGTTAAAGCGACGCCGAAGGGATCTGCTTATGATGAGCTTCAAGATATGATTGGTCTTAAAGAAGCTAAGGCAGTAATTCAAAAGGCTTTAAATTACTATAAGATGCAAAAACTTTATGAGGAAAAAGGGCTCAAACGTGATACCCCTGCAATGCATATGGTATTTAAAGGAAATCCCGGAACCGCAAAAACAACTGCGGCAAGACTTTTTGCTCGCATTATGAAAGATAACGGCCTGCTTTCCAAAGGCCAGCTTGTTGAAGTAGGCAGAGGCGATTTGGTAGGCAAATATGTTGGTTGGACCGCTCAAACGGTTCAATCGAAGTTTAAGGCGGCGATTGGTGGTGTGTTATTCATTGATGAGGCATATTCACTTGTGGATGACCGCAGCGGGTCCTTTGGTGATGAAGCAATTAACACCATTGTTCAAGAAATGGAAAATCATCGCGAGGATGTCGTTGTTATCTTCGCCGGCTATCCCGATGAAATGGAAAAGTTCTTGCAGAAAAATCCAGGTCTGCGTTCGCGTATAGCCTTTCACGTTCCTTTTGAAGATTATGATGCCGATGAACTTTGTAAAATTGCTGCGTTAATCGGTAAAAACAAGGGAATATCTCTTGAAGATGCTGCTCTCCAAAAACTTGGAACAATATTTGAAACAGCAAGAAAGCAAAGTGACTTCGGTAACGGTAGATATGTTCGTAACATTCTTGAACAAGCGAAAATGAATCAGGCTTCACGATTGCTTGAATATGATTTTGACGACATCACAACCGAGGAAATTACAACAATCAAAGCGGTGGATATTGTAATCCCGGAAGTCAAAACTGAAGAGAAACGAAAAATCGGTTTTGCATGTTAGGCACCATAAACGGTGCATAAGAAATCGTATAATAAAGACACCATAAAAGAAAGAGGTAATACATATGAGCAAATTTGATAAGATTATTGGATACTCCGCAGTTAAAAAGGAACTGAAGCAAATTGCTGATACACTTAAAAACCGTGAGATTTATGCAAAGCTTGGCGTTTCCTCGCCCAGAGGCCTTCTTCTTTACGGCGAGCCCGGTGTCGGCAAATCGTTAATGGCGAGTGCCGTTATTGAAGAAAGTGGTCGCAAGGCGTTTGTTTGCAGAAAAGACCAGCCGAATGGAGACTTTGTCAAGGTTATCAAATCCACCTTTGAAAAGGCAATCGAAAATGCGCCGTCCATTGTGCTTTTGGATGATATGGACAAGTTTGCCAATGGCGATGAGCGCCACCCTGATGCCGAAGAATATGTCACTGTGCAATCCTGTATTGATGAAGCAAAAGGCAAAGAAGTATTTGTGTTGGCTACTGTTAATAATATGCGTTGCTTGCCTCGTTCCCTCCATCGTGCGGGTCGTTTTGACCGAGTTATCGAAATCGATACACCTCGCGGCAAAGATGCGTTGGCAATTATTGCTCATTATCTCAAAAATAAAAAAGTCGTTGATAATGTAGATGCAAAAACGATTGCCCGCATTATGGATGGCCGTTCTTGCGCCGAATTGGAAACTGTTATTAACGAGGCGGGTCTTTATGCCGGGTATGAGCGTGCGGATTTTATCACTATGGACCATTTTATGGAAGCCTTGATGCGTACCGTCTTTGATGTTCCCGCTACCACCGACGACTTGGATGATGAAGATTTCTATGCATCGTTGGCGGATTCTAATAGTTTTGCTTCTCAAATCGTCTATCACGAGGCCGGTCATGCGGTCGTTTCGGAAGTTCTTTGCCCTGATAGCGTAACGCTGGTTTCTGCGCACAATCGAGGGGGCAGAAGCGGCGGCTTTACCGACTATTACAACACCAAAGAGCACTCGCCGCTGTATTGGGCAAAGAGTCGCATTGTCGGCGCATTAGGCGGAATTGCTGCTATTGAACAGAAATTCGGTATCCTTGACGTTGGCGGTGAACACGACCTTGATCAAGCCTTTGACAACACAATGCGCCTGGTGGTCAATACGTGCACCAGCGGGTTCCATTTGCATTCTAGCGGTTACGGGGATACGGAATGCTTAAAATCCGAGCAAGAAAAAGCGATTTCCGCCGAGGTTGAAAAGTTCTATCGAAAAGCTAAAGAAATCATTTCTCTGAATGCTGAGTTCTTTGAGAAAGTTGCTGTTGCTCTCGCCAAGAAAAAGCTGCTTTCTGCTGTTGATATTCAGAAAATCAAGAGCGAGTGCAAGATTGTGCCTGTTGCTTTGTAAGCAACAGCGCACAATTTACAAGCTACTGTGATGATTATTCAACGTATTACAGTAAAGAACTTTGGCTCGGTTACGTTTTATGATGCTGTCTTGACCCCAAAATTAAATATACTTGATACTCTTTTTACATCGGAAATTTCAACTGCGATTGATTTAGTGCTATGTAGTAAGGTGTTGCAAGAGCACCATGTTATTGGTATGCGGGATGACACACTGATTACAGCGGAGGTTTTAGTGGCAGAAAGTAGTTATTATATTGAGCTGAAACCGACTGATGAAGGTTTACTGAAGCTAACCGCATTAGATGAAAAAGAAAATGATGTTACGGAATTTTATCGCACCTTAATATCACATTGCACAGAACAGGATACCATAGATAATTTTGATGGTCGGGACAACTCTTTCCCATTAAGACTGTGCTGGTATAGGGGTTGTGATGACTATGAAGTGCCAAATGATTTACACAGTAGATCAAACTATGTGGTTAGCACCAAAACCTTTCGGTCACATTTGGTGCGATATATTAAAGCGTTTGAACCTGAGCCAATTAACAATATTAAGAATTATAAGGCAACTATCAACAATCAAGGAAAGTTTGAAGTGGTTTATCCCGGTGTGTCCGGCGAACTAGCATTGAGTGAAACAGAAGAAAAGTTATTTTGGTATATTTGTTTTTTGAATGTAGCAGAGTTTTGGACAGATGTTGAAAACATTCGCAATATGCATCATGAAAAAAAGCCACTTATAATTAAAAACTTTATTGAATTCTTAGATCAAACAACCGATATAGACGGTCTGATTGCACGGACGACAAAGTTGGGAAGGCAAGTGATTATACTAACTCTTCCTATGCAAGAATCATTAAAAAAGAAATGGATGGGCAAAAACGATGAGCACGGAAAAGCATCCGGAACATAAGAAAAGAACACTTCTATTAAGTGATCGAATCTCTCAAGGATCTGTAAAAGGAATAATGGATAGTATATTAGAGATAAACACGGACGATTCAGAAAAAGAGGAAATATACAAAGACTGGGAAAGAACACCGATTAAATTGTTTATCAATTCATATGGTGGTAGTGTATACGATGGTTTAGCTTTGATTGATGTTATCAAAAACAGTAAAACTCCGGTACATACGATTTGTGTCGGCTCTTGTATGAGTATGGCTCTTTGGATTTGGCTTTCCGGAGTAAAACGATTAGTTGGTGAAAGAGCCACTTTGATGTTTCATGATATCTCAACTTTCGCAGTTGACAAAACGGAAGGAATCAAACAAGAACTGAACGAAATGCTGAGGCTTCAACAAATGTTGATATCTGAAATTGTCGATACATCTGCAGTGGAAGAAGAAAAACTCCAGGATTACATTACACGTAAAGCCGAGTGGTATATTCCTGCCGGCGAAGCGATTTCATTAAAACTTGCTAACAGTTATTATAAGTAGAAAGGTTGTAGACGATGGGATATTTTTCTGACTTGGCACAAAAATATATAGACTTCGATTATGATAGAAGTTATCCTTCGCCCGAAGAACAATTGTTGTGGCGATTGGATGATTTGAATTATAAACTTGAAGAATTGACTGAAAAAGACGCTCCGTATCGTGGGTGGGAACGTTTGACCGATAATGACATACGTTATGCTATTCCTGAATATTTCGAAAACATCGCGGATGTTGAAAGAGCTATTGAGTTGGCGCTTGAAGAACTGAAAAATAAATACGATATCGAAATTTCTGAATCAGATTCCGAGCAAGAGGAAGTTTTTGATGACGGTGCCGTGCAGATGACTTTGTTTGAAATCATTCCTTTCCCGGCTCAACCCACGCCACTTAAAGCTGCTTAAAACCATATTAAGGAGTAGAGATATGCATGATACAATAAATTCGAATGATGCATCAAATGAACAATTAACCCGACTACGTAACATAGTTTGGTTATGGTGTATATCAGAAGGATACGAGGATGTATCAACCGGGGAAAATATCTGCTTTACCAAAAATCAAAAGACAACCACTTTTATTTTAGAAACAAACAAATCAAGGGATGAGTTGCTAACTTGTATATATGAAGCAAAGCAAAAATATGATTATATTTTTGTTGTTATCAACGATTCTTCAAAACGTCGGGAATTAATAAAAAACATTCCTGAATTTTGCGGAGTGTTTTGCGACTCAAATGCGTTTGGGTTTGGTCAAGTAACACAAATTTTTAGACTTCCCAGTGATTGTCACAAAAAACGTATAAACATTATTAAACGCTTCAAAGCCCTTTTAATTAGAAACTAATTTTGTATTTATGATGTCCCGTTGGGAGAGCAGTAAGTTCTGCCTTTCTAACGGGATATTTTTTGTTTTTAAAAATATTTTCAATTTTCAGGAATATTTTGTATATACTTAGCTCGTTATATAATTGAGGGGGGTGTTTTAACAGCCCCCTCAATTATTTTCGAAAAAATAATTCAAAAAAGCTCTTGACAAACGAACATTTGTTCTGTTATAATGTAAAATGCTGAATTTTCGGCATTTACAACTTAATATGAAGATGTGTTAAAACATAACATTCGTGGCTTATGCCACCGCCTTCACAAATGCTACGGGACTGTTGGCAGAGAAGGCTGATCATACAGTCCTCGTCTTTGAATTTCAAAGTCGATACATAGAACATCGGATTTAAGCGAGAGCAGTGCTCCCGCTTATTCGTGTTACCTATGTATCGGCTTTTTTTATTTTGTCTTCAAAGAAAGATACATATATACAACAATCTCGTTTTAAGTAACAGCACCTTGACAACTGAATAGCCGTCCGATGGAGATATGATTTTGCGATGACCTTTGATTTAACTTAAAGCGAGCGAAACAACGTTGCGGTGAGATCCCGGGATAGGAACGACTTTCGGATAGAACGGCAAAAAATAAATCTATCGTTTAAAGGAGGTGTCAAATAACACTTATAAAGCAACATGCTTTATTTTTTTAAGGCGCCTTGATGGGACGGCATCACTTTGTGATGGCATCGGTCTCGCAAGCATCGTGCTTGGATATCACAAGCACACCTTTAAGGGTTTTCAACCCCTAACACCCCGAATGAAAGGAGGAAACAATTATGTCTCAAAAAATGCAAAGCTTTATCTTAAGGCTCGAACCCAAAGAGTCCATGTGGCTTGAAAGACAAGTTAATGAAAGCGGTCTTAACAGGCAGGATTATCTTCGTAAATTGTTCAAAGAAGCAGTTATAGTGCCTTGCCCATCTACTGAACTTGAACAGCTTGTAGAAGGCTTGAAGCCTATTGAAGAAAATTTAAAACAAATAGAAAAGCACTTTTGCAAAACAAAAACAATCGATATGGTAAAGCTCGACGAAAATATGATTGAGCTTAAAAAGTTGGTTGCCGAAACAATCGACTACGATTATGACAAAGAAAATTAAAAAGAAAGAAGGAATTTATTATGAATCATAAGCAAAAAGGGATTATTGTTAGGCTTTCAGATGAAGAGTTCCACGCCTTAAATGAAAAGGTTGAAATGTCAGGACTACCCCGACAAACCTACGTCAGAAAGCTTATTCATGGTGTAATGCCTGACGGAAAAACATCTGAGGAATGGCACACTGTTTTTAGGACATTAGATTTAATTAGAAACCATATTCACTTACTGATACTGTTCGGTGATGGTGAAAATTCTAACCAACTGCAAAAATTAAAGGATTATCGCAGTTGGATTGCAAAGGTTCAATTTGGATTAGACAAAGGTTTTGTATGGAAATGGTATAAGGAGGATAAATATTATGGCTAAAAAGAAAAGAGACAGTATTGTAAATATTCGGGTAACGCGCTTTGAAAAACAACGCATTTTGCACCACGCTAAACAAAGCAACCTAACTATATCTGAATATTTAAGACAGCTTGTTATTACAAACGAATTAAAATTTGAAAAAGAAAAGGAGAATATAATTGAAGGATAAAATTACTGTCTTGAAAATTGAGAACCTAAAGGAATTTGAAGGTCATCCATACAAGGTGAACGACAATGAAGAAATGGAAGCGTTGGCACTAAGCATCAAGGAAAACGGGATATTAAGTCCCGTTGTGGTACGACCGATTGAGGACACCGGCGATTACGAAATCATCTCTGGGCACAGACGAATATTTGCAGCAAAAAAGGCAGGACTGGAATCAGTTCCTGCCTTGATTTATGGCATCAGTCACGAGAAAGCCATTATTGCTTTGGTGGATAGCAACCTGCACCGTGAGCATATTCTACCGAGTGAAAAAGCGTTTGCATACAAGATGAAAATGGATGCGCTATCCCATCAAGGAAAACGCACCGCTTTAACCTCCGACCAAGTTGGTCTAAAGTTGTCTGCCGAGCAAGTATCTAATGATGACAGTGCCACCCAAGTAAAAAGATTTATCCGCTTAACCAACCTCATAAAACCGCTACTGGATATGGTTGATGAAGGCAAGATAGCGTTCACACCTGCGGTGGAGATTTCCTTCTTAAACGATACCGAACAAGCTGATTTGGTTGAGGTAATTGAAGTTTGCGAAGCTACTCCGAATTTATCCCAAGCACAGAGGTTAAAGAAGATTAGCCAAGACGATGGTCTTATCCCTGAGGTTATAGCAGAAATATTAAACGAGCAAAAGGCAAACCAAAAAGAGCGCATCAAAATCCCCACCGAAAAACTACGAAAATATTTCCCCAAGCGCTATACGGCAGCGGATATGGAAAAAGAAATCTTTGCGATGCTTGAAAAGCGTTATAAAGAAAAGCAAAAGGATGCGAGGTGATTATAATGGGATTTATTGTAGGTCTCGGCGGCGAACAGGAATACAAAATCGGTAAAGTCAAGTATGTAGTATCTTCTTCCTTTTTGCCCACAAAAGAAAAGGTTGGTCTTAAAGACCGATTAGCAAGAGTTGTTACAAGCGATTTCACAGATTGGACAGATGCGCCAACAACAGATAATATTAACTCAGAATATATGTGCTCGACTGTCGGAAAGGAGGACTAATGCAGTCGAAAGAAAATTTAGGAATTACAGCTCTTTACTGTCGTGTATCTCGTGACGATGGCACTGAAAAAGAAAGTAATTCCATCACAAATCAAAAACGTATGCTTACTAAATACGCAAAAACTAACGGTTTTAAAAACATCAAGGTTTATGAGGATGATGGTTACACGGGAACCAACTTTAACCGACCTGATATGCAACGACTATTAGATGACGTTGAAATGGGATATATTTCAACCATTATCGTAAAGGATATGTCTCGTTTCGGTCGTGAGTATCTTCAAGTTGGTTACTACACCGAGCATTACTTTCCCGAAAAGGAAGTGCGATTTATTGCAGTCAACGACGGTGTAGACAGCGCTAACGAAGAGGATAACGATTTTACGCCTTTAAGAAACTTTATGAATGAACTTTATGCCAAGGATATCAGCCGCAAAGTGAAATCGGCTCATCGTGTTAAAGGAATGGCAGGCGAACCGTTATCTCAACCGCCTTACGGGTATATGAAGGATCCAGAAAACAAAAAGAAATGGATCATCGACCCCGAAGCCGCAGCGGTGGTTCGTGATGTTTTTAAGATGTGTTTAGAGGGCAAAGGCAATGAAACCATTGCAAGAATCTTACAAGAAAGGCAGGTGTTAATCCCAATGGCCTATTGGCAATCCAAAGGGCTACCGAGAGGTGGCAAGATAAAACAACCCAATCCTTATAAGTGGTGTAAAACAAGTATTGCAAAGATTCTTTCACAGCAAGAATACTGCGGTGACGTCATTAACTTTAAAAGCTATTCCATCTCCTTTAAGAAAAAGAAACGCATACCAAAGCCAAAAGAGGATTGGATGGTCTTTAAGGATGTTCACGAACCAATCATTGATCGCGAAACCTTTGAACAGGTGCAGAAACTAACAACTACTACCAAACGCAGAGCGCCAAAGTCTAAAGAAATCCCCAAGAATATGTTTTCCGATTTGCTTTACTGTGCCGATTGTAAAAGCAAGTTATGGTTTCATATCAATACCAAGAACAAAGACATCCACTATTTCAGCTGTTCCAACTACGTTAAAGATTACAGAGGCACTTGCCAAACAAGGCATTATGTGAGGGCAGATGCAATTCAAGAGGTGGTAACCTACGAACTTCAAAGACTTGCGGATTTTCTGAGATATGACCAAGATGGGTTCGCTCAGTTGCTCGCCGATAAAACGAATAAGGATATGTTGACCGAGCAAAAGCACACCAAGTCCACAATAGAGCAAAGCCAAGCAAGAATCAAGAAAATTGACGTGCTTTACGAACGGCTTTATGAAGACAATGTGTCGGGTAAAGTCACAGATTCATTCTTTATGGAACTGTCGCACAAGTACGAAAATGAAAAAGCCGAACTCAAAAAGAAGATCATAAATCTCAAAATGCGGCTTGACGAGTTGGACAAGAAGGTTTTCCATAAAGATATGTTTTTATCGGCTATTCGGCGGTTTATGGAGATGAAAACCATCACGGCGCCGCTAATTCGAGAACTGATAGACCATATTGAAGTTCACGAAACTGAAGGCGAAGGAAAGTACAAAACTCAACGAATTGTGATATTCTACCGATTCGTAGGTTATATAGAAATCCCCGAAAGCGCCTTTTCAAGGCCTTTAACAAAGGATACAAGGCAAGGTGTGGCGGTTTCGTATATACCAAAAGCTTTACCGGCATAACAAAAAAGAGCAGGACAAACCTGTTCTAAACACTAATGTGCATAAAAAAGAATGTTCATAACGGTCAAGTCCGTTATGAACATTCAACATGGTCGAGATGACAGGATTCGAATGCTATTTTGGCGAATCGACCCCTGTCGGGCGATGTCGAAAACCCTTGAAATACCTGGGTTTTTGACATCGTCTTTTTTATTATCTTTTAATATCTTTTGGGGCTTACCGTTATCTTTCTTCCCCAAATAAGCCCCAAAGTCATACTGAACTGGCCTATTCTATCGATGAAAAAATCCGTTTATGAAAAATTTGTTAAATGTCTAGCATTCTCCTTGACATCTATTATAAATTGTTATAAAATAATATAAAAATAAAGGATGTGAAATGTTTGGCCGTTGATTTAACCGCGCTACGCCAGTTAGCTCGAAACGGATGTGTTGATTGGTCCGCTCATGCTACTCAGCGTATGATTGAACGAAATATTACGCGCGCAAGCGTTATTAGTACACTTGAAAACTCAAATAATGAAGTGTTGGAAGTTCAACCGCCCCAAAAGCCTTGGCAGAACGAACGGTACGCTGTATATTACAACAAAATACCAAATGTTATTGCAGTGGTGACTTTTACGATAGTCGCGGGCTTGCCAAGGTTATTGGTAATCACAGTGGAACATCCCCAAACCGAGAAATGGGCACTCAACTTTAATCCGCCGCCTTCCTTAATTAGAATAAAATAGAATACTTTTCCCTCTCAAAACAGTATCAAGGAGTAAAATTATGAAAAAACAGAGCCGTTATTGCTATGAATGCAACGGAAACATGGAGTATGTAAATCTATCTATTAACTATGTTGTGCGTGGGAAACAAATAACAATTAAAGATGTTAAAGGATTTCGCTGTAGTTCCTGTGGATATGAAATTATTGAAGATCAAGATTTTGCAATGATTGAACAATTACTCACTTCTATTCCAGAAGACAATAAAATTGATCTACTCAATTTGAGCGAAACCGCTGAACTGTTACGAGTTAGCAATCAAACTATTTATAACAAAATTAAATCTGGCGAATTAAAAGCTTTTAAAGTTGGTCGGGAATGGCGTTTTTTAAAACCCGATATAGAGGCTTTTTTGCGCGGCGAACGTATGGATGATGAGTTAAGGTTAGCCGCTCGAGGAGGCTCTATTTCTAGAGAAGATATTGAGATTATTAAAGAAGAGTTGAAATCTAAAGATGAAACATAATATCGCCAAAATAAAAGCACAAGAAATACAAAAATCTTTCATGTTAGAATACCCTTTAAATCTTCGAGAATTCTGCAAATGCATAGGCATACGTATCATTGAACATCGATCGTTACATGTTGATGGATATCTATGCAAAGATGGTAGCAACAAATATATTTTTGTAGATACGAATTTGACTGAAAAACAAAAAAATTTTGTTATTGCTCACGAATTGGGACATTATTTTCTACATACAGATAAAACACTGCAAATATGTTCTGGAATAATAAAAGGCTTTGATGGACGTCAAATTGTTGCAACAGCGGAAACCGAGGCCAATAATTTTGCTGCCGAGTTGTTATTACCCTCCGAATGCGTTAAACAGGAAATATCACATCTTCCGTTATCTTTTCAAAGGATAGCAGAAATATCTGATAAGTATTCTGTATCATTAACATCGACAGCAATAAAATGCGTGGAATGCTCTTCAACCGAGAGTGAGATGTTAATTTGCTATAATAATAAACACGTGCAATGGATAGCATATCCGCCCCATTCACCCTTCTTTGTAAAAAAAGGATCTTTAGCTCCGGAAGATTCTGCAATTAATAAGGCGTTTGACGAAAACATCCATTCTGGGGAAGCCCAGACGCCTTCAGGTGTTTGGTCACATGGCGGCCGTGTCAAGGAAGCCTTTATAACTGTCGCACCGTCAATTAAATTGTTGTTGCTATCTGAGATGTGAATTAAACAAGCGCAACACAACATTTAAAAAAGTAGTAGACACAAGAAATAACAACCAGCCTTCGAGAATGCTATTCCGGAGGCTGGTTGTTACATATTTATAACTCCTCTACCATATTCCCCAAGCCATAGCGGTCGGCAAGGTTGAGTATGCTTAGTTCATCCTCCACTTTGGGGATGTTGTTAAGATCGATCTCGTTAGTTACCAAGTACACCTTATCGCAGGTCTTGCGGCAGTTTATGATTTGCACTTTCAAAAAATCGGTTGTTTTATTGAGCATAAATACAAAACCGAGCCGTTTTCCGTCAAGTGTCGCAGTCACGTCTGCCGTTTCCACCGACATTTGCTCGGCACAAACGACCTTGCTTCTTCTCCATTTCAAAAAACACCAAATTCGAATAATGCCCTGAAAACTTTTGTATTGATCTTTCTCCATGATAGCCACCTCTTTTTTTAGTATAGATACACTATATCATACGAGATGGGAAGAAATTGTTATATGAATAAAATCAAATTAACAGAGAGTCTCTCGGCTTATCCATAGCCATGCCATCGGCACCATATTGTGTGCAAAAATCAAGCAGAAACATCATATCACCGTTTTCAACAATAGCATTACGTTCCTGTTCGTAAAGCGGGATTAACAACAGGTAGTTCACATCCCCGATGCCGGATATCTCTGCTGTAAGGCCGCTATACATAAACAGAAAATACTCATATCCAAACGCTTTTCGAAACTCATCACTTGCGTCGATCGTATGCCCCGGTCCAAACCAAGTATCCTCTCTAAAGGGGAATTTGCTGATTGCATTGATTTCGGCAGCAATAGTCAGAGCCTTATCACTATTTGCAGCCAGGTCGGGCGAAGCAAATCCCAGCAGTTCTATATTCTTGAAAGCGTCTTCCGGCGCGCACAAAGCTCGTGCCCCCATCCCTATGCTGGCAAATGCTTTCAGATCTGTTTGATTGTTGATTATTGCAATATCCGTATGAATATATTGACTCTTTTCTTCGTGAGCGACGTAATCATCCTCTGTACTACCCAAGTTAAAAGCTATAAATGCCTGTAGTTCGGCTAATTGTTCTCTATTATATAATTCAACTGATTCTGACATAATGTAATATCTCTCCATCCTTTACCCTTCGGTCTTCGGATCGAAGGGTATTTTTCATGCTCATATACAAATATTGTACGAATCGGCACTTATCGAATAGGGTGATGAGTTAAAAGTGCTTTTTAATAAAATGCTTGCAATATTAAATTTTTTTGAAAAACCCGATGAAAACCGAAAATTTTTCCTAAATATACTATCGAAAACAAAAAATTAAATTATTGAACATAAAAAATATTTTTATAAAGTTGCGAAAAAAATGAGTGTTTTTCTAAAGATAAATATAGAAATATAAATTTTTTGAAAGAAGTGATGTTAGATATGAGTGTATTTTAGTTTGAGTTTTTGATTTTTTTGGAGGTGATAGTTTATTTGTTTTGAAAATTGAATAGCTGTTGCTAAGTAAGATACTACGCCACGACCTTGCCTTTGCAAGCGAGCGAAAACGCTGTGTAGCTGTAGAAGTTATGGGGTTAGGAATTAACGAAGCTTAGAAGAACAGTGTGTATTGATATCAATAAGAATAATATAGTTTTTACTTGGAAAGGAAAATTTTTAAAATGGTTGTTAAACATTATGATGCTGATTGTTTCGAAAAAGAGCACGACTTGACTTTTGTTATCTGGGAAGATCGGATTTTGCAGGTGCGACGTATTGAGCGAATTAAGAAAACGGACACCAGCTGCTGGCCGCACAAAAAAGAAGATTATTGTGAGATTGATTTCTTGGACACTTGCACCTTGGAACATGTAATACATCGCATGGACTATTCGGTAAATATGTGTTCGGATTTTCAACAGTTTAGAGGTTTGGCTGCACAGGCGGTGGACGGGGCCAATGTTGATCTGCAGTGTTTGATTGGGCGCACATTGAAAGTTGCCTTTAAGAAAAACTTTTGTTTGAACAAGTATAACGGCACGTGGACTCCGACCACTAAAATTTTTGAATTGACCGCAATAGAATCTCAATGAGATTCGCAGAGGCAACAATCAAAAGCCCCCTGCAAAAAAATAAAATTTTAAGGAGTAATATAAATTATATGAGGATTATAAATCATCGAAAAATCAAAGATAATACCTTCGTCAAAAAGATCATAACCGGTGATACAGCACGTATCGTAAACAACTCTTTTCACAATGAAAAAGCACGAATGATTCGCATTGATAAAGATCACGGTGTCAATCCTGAGACCGGTGAATTAATCGAGTTTAATCATTCTGTTAATCGCAGAGAACGAATGCCCGATTTTCGCCGCTCGCTTTCTGCTTTGCGAGATATCATTCTCACGAATGTTACTGACTTGTCTAGATGTTTTCTTGTTACGATAACGTACGATGAAAACGTTTCGGACAGAAAGCAGTTGCAAAAAGATTTTATTAATTTCATTAAAAAGGTCAGACGAAAATACGGATCGTGTGAATACATCAAAGGGGTTGAGTTCCAAGGGCGCGGCGCCTTACATTGTCATGTGATACTGATCTTTGATGAAATTCCGCAGGTATCTATCGGCGATGAGCAGATTCGAAAATGTTGGAATTTGGGAAGCGTAAATGCGGGGCAAATTGCTTCTGCTGACGCTACTGCAAAATATCTGACGAACTTCCCGTTTGAATACCAACAGTATCGTGAACATTGGGATGACTACTGCAAAAGCAAGAAACAAAAGAAAAGTGAGAGAGTTGCTTTTTACAAGAGTGGCAGCCGCTTGTATAGTTGTTCGAGCGGCATTCGACGACCGATAGTTATTAAAGGCATTACGTATGCAGAAGCAAAAGAATCGCTCGGTGATGCAGAATGTATTGATGCAAAGACGCTTGTGTATGATAATTGCAACGTTGTTACGATTGAAAACTATAGAGTAAAGGAGGGCTCGGATGCGGCAGATCAGAACCATAGCCGGTGCGGCTGAAGAAATCAAACGCCAAGACCCGTACACAGCGATTACAGAATATCGCATCCGGCAGATGGTAAACGAAAAGATATTACCGTTTACCGCCGTCGGCAATCGAAAGCTCATCAATATGGATGATGTTTGGGCTTGCTTTGAAAAAGCCAACTAATCCGTCGATGTTGCTGCGTGGTGGTGGGAGAGTTTTCTCCCACCGGCCACGACATAATAATTACAATAATCATCAATAAGGAGATGTTAACATATATGGCATGCGTAGAAAAGCGCGGCAAAGGATATCGAATTACCGTATATGACGGATACGGCGTTGACGGAAAGCAGATAAAGCGACATAAGAACTGGACGCCTGCTGCGAACATGACAGACTACCAGATAAAGAAAGAACTTGAACGTCAAAAAATCCTCTTTGAAGAAGAATGTAAAAGCGGACGTGTCATTAACCACGCCATCAAGTTCAAAGAGTTCGCCGAAAAATGGTTTGAAGAATACGCCATCAGTCACCTGCGAATCACGACACTTTCGAATTACAGAGATTTAAGCAAGCGAGTGTATCGTTCGATTGGTCACCTACGGTTAGATCATATAAAGCCCGGTGTATTAAATAAATTCTATTTAGAACTAAGTGGTCTGACAGAAAGCGAAAGCCGTTCCGTCATTCCGAAACACGATTTAAAACCGCTTTTATCGAGCACGGGACTGACGTATACCATGTTTGCCGAAAACGCCGGCATTTCGATCTCCACTGTGAAAACCGCAATGCGTGCACACCCCATATCTCGTCACACTGCTGATAAGATAGCCGTAGCGCTGGATATGAAGTTTGATGACCTGTTTGAGCCCACCAAGATCACGCAAGCAAAACTGGCACCCAAAACTGTGCATCACTATCACGCTTTCATTTCTTCGGTATTAGAACGTGCTGTAAAATGGGGGTACATACCCGATAACCCTTGCAGAAGAGTAGACCCGCCCAAACTTGAGCGTAAGCCGTTCAAACTCCTGTCGAAAGAACAAGCGAGAGTTTTCTTGAAAAATCTCGTCAATGAAGATATCGAAAAACAAGCCCTATTTTACACCCTGTTATTTACCGGTGTTAGACGCGGCGAGTTGTTAGGCCTTGAATGGTCCGACGTTAATTTTAAAGAAATGACGTTGACTATTCAGCGTTCCTCTTTGTATACGCAAGCAGACGGCATGTTCACCGATACCACAAAAAACGAGTCGTCCAAACGCACGATTGCCATATCCGAAGAATTGATCGACATACTAAGACGACTTAAACAACATCAAAACGAAATGAGAGACGAGATCGGTAACATGTGGATTGAGTCGAACCGATTATTTACCGAATGGAACGGCGCGCCGATGAGTGTCAACAGACCTTACAATATGTTGCGACGCTTATTGAAGAAATGTGATCTGCCGCTTGTTTCTCTGCACAGTTTACGACATACCAACGCCTCGATTATGATAGATTCCGGTATCGATCCGCGAACAACAGCCGACCGTCTCGGCCACTCGCAGACAAGTACGACAATGAATATTTACGTTCATCAGTTCAAGTCTTCCAATGAACGAGCTGCTGAGAATATCTCGAAAGCATTAGCGATATAAACAACAAATATCCCTACAGTCCTTTGCGACTGTAGGGATATTTTCATTCATCAAACAGATACCGATAATGCAGACTGTTGTCGAAGATAAACTTTATGTCCTGGATGCCCTTATAACCCTTTCGAAGCTTTAATTTTGCCAGGAGCATCTTTTTGTATTTCTCGTCGGCGAAGAAGGTGCTGCAATAAATGACGACCTTGTTTCCTTTTCGAATCTCATATCTTCCCCTGGGGAAATAATAATACGGCTTGTTCTGCGTGATGGATTTGTCGAGAGATTTCCATACTTGTTCGTGACTGTATTTGTGTTTGTCTATGAACAGTTCAAAGGCACTTACGGCATATTTATAGGCGGCCAGTCGCTCGTTCCCGTGCTTGTCTTTTACCAGCCAGAATACCCCTTTGTCGAGAAACGTCAGATGATCGTCTATGTATTCCGGGTCTGTGGTGATGTCGTCGTTCTCCTCGTTGTTCAGGAGGGTTTTCAGATATTCGGTAAATTCCTCCTCGGTTCGTAGTCTTTCGGTTAAAAATTGATAATCCATTGGGGCTCCTCAAATATAATAATATAATTGAATAATATAATTGAACAACTCAGCCAAAATTAAACAAATATTATTTATTTCAACTTAAATCATCCATTAATTATTGTACCGTTTTCCAATATATCAAACATAGTATTCTTTAAGATCATTCAAGCAAATACACCCTAAACTTTCACCGAAAACCGCCCCCAGTGCTTTTGCAACTTTGATAGTCGTTATTCTTTGCCATGCACATTCCCCCTATTTTTAATAAAATCGCTGATAACGCTGAGGGCTATATCCGGCCCCTTCAATTCTTCACGATAGTATTCTAAACATTCATAAGGTAATTCGCAGTAATAATCATTGATGGTTTTTCCGTCATCCGACACACGATAACACATAAGAAACATCCCCGCATCGGCAGTCGGTAATTCTCCCAACACCATAGGGCAATGGTAAATGGGATCATATAATATATCACCCGGAATAAAAGGAACGGGAAAGTATACTTTGCAAGTACCGAGGATATCGTACAATGCTTCCGGCGAAGGACTTCCATCGCCGCGTTTATATATCGAAACCAACTCACTACCGCGGTACTCTGCGGTTATTGTGCCGCCTTGTTCGTTAAAGGGGATTTTCATAATCGCATATCCCTGTATTTCTCGCCGGGTTACGCGAGAAGGATCAATGGACTGCAGAAGTCTTTTATGATAGGCAGTTATACAACTTTCATAATCCCGAAAGTATGCTTCATAGTGAACGCAGCCATCATCATAGAGAACACTATATGTATAAATGGCATCCTTATCTTTTGCTTTCAACTCAGCTTGGATAGTATCTATATACTCGAAATATTGGCGAATAGTTTCGTGGACGCTAACCCCGTTGGGATACTCCTCGGAAGTATACACATAATCCGACATAGCCAAAATATGATTTAAGGCTGCAAGTTTTTCAGATAAAGAGAGATGATAGTTATTATCTACGATCCACGCGCACTCCAAGGCGTTGAATTGATACCCCATTCGACGCAGATGCTCCGCCACGTCTTTCGAATTCAAATACCGATAAAAATCCATTTGATTATATCCTCCTTTTTGATTAACATGCGATTACGCTAGCCTCGGTCGTCCCGTATCGCATTTTCGACTTGAGAAAGGCAAAACTACCTGCCCCAAGCCAAAAACTCCATACGGTTTGTTTTGGGCAGCACTGAGAGCATCACCAAATTTCAGCTTGATTTTAAGCCGAGATAAGCCTGGGGCCTCTCCCCGTTTCCACTGACAGTATATCATGGAGTATGGGAAGAATATTTCCCATTAAAAATTTTATAATGATGGCAACAGACCCGCACTCCCCCTGATTTGACAGGTTAATTCTAACAGATGTGATGGGAAAAATATTTCCCATCTTATGAGTTATAATGATTGCGGAAAGCCAAAGACTGCGTTATAATAAAGGAGAGGTGTTTACTATGAAAACCGCATTTAAGAAATTGAAAGCCCTTTATGTATACGAAATATTATTGCGTGCTCATAAGCCCTTGACTCTTACACAGATTCACACGAAACTGAAGGTGGAATACGGAGTAAATGAAACGGACAAAACACTAAGAGACTTGCTATATACTATGATGGATGCCGAAGTGGTCAAGGGAACGGAAAGGGAACGCATAGACCATTTGAAGGGCCAAGAGGGGCATGACGAAGAAAAGGCAATCTTTTATGTTGGTTATGCATTGAAGGAAAAACCGATAAATGATAAAGAGCTTTCGTGGTTGATCGACAACGTGCGTTTCTCCAAACAACTTTCCGAAGAAAAAGCGGAGCAAATGATTTCTCGGCTTCTGGCACTTGGTTCCGGTGAATTACGCAAAAAAGTACAGAGCGAGAGCAAAAGCCGCCGCGGATTCCACGTAGCCGGCGACCGCTTCTTTGACAATCTGGACGTGTTAAAGGATGCCATCAAAGATCAAAAAAGCATCTGCTTTATGCTACTCAATTATGCCGGCACGAAACCGCAACTGTTGCCGGTACAAGAAGCTCCCTTGTTTGTTAAACCGGTGGCGACGGTGATGGTCAATGATTTTCATTATCTGATTGCGTTTGACCCCCAAAGCGATTGCCTGCAGCATTACCGTATCGACCGCATGAAAGAAATTGAAATCGCAGAAGACAATATCGATTATGACGTGTTAAATAATCGACCGGCCGTGGATGACTATCTGTGGACTCACTCTCTGATGCGCACCGGCAAAAAGGAAACGATCAAAGTGCGTTTGCCGGATGACAAACTCGACCTGGTGATTGATCGGTTTGGTGCCGCTTGCCGCTTCTTCGATTACGGCGACGAGGACGATATGATTGTCACACTACAATCCAACGCTGAGGATCTGTTTGTATGGGCGTTGGAAAACGGCGAATTTGTGGAGGTGTTGGAGCCGCAACATATTAGAAACCGTTTGCGAGCAGTCGCAAAGGGTATGGTGGAAAAATATTTGGCAGGTGACAGCGATCATTATTATGACGCATTGCAGCATGCGCAGGATACCGGACGCTTCTGCTGCATGGGATACCCTCTCAACACCAAAAGCGAGTGGCTTGAATTAACTCATATTCGTGCTCTTGTTTTAGAAGACACTAAGATAAGTGACCTTGCATTTATCCACCGTTTTCCCCATCTGAAAGAAATTAGAATCTATGAAAAAGCCATTAAAGATATTACGCCGTTAAGCGACTTCTCTTGGCTCCACACGTTTGTATTGGATTCTACACAGGTGGAATCGTTGGATGCTCTTTCGAACATAGAAATCGAAAACCTTCGTTTGTTTAACAACAGCAAGATTAAAGATTACTCGCCGTTGTATGAAATGCGCGGCTTGGTTGACGTGCACGTCGATAAGCAGACGGCATCGATGATCGACATAAATTTGTTTAAGCACTCGCATCCGACGGTGCGGGTTTACGATCCCGAAAAACTTCTCCTACCCTTTTATTCCTAACATAAAAGGCCCCGATAGATACTGCAAAAATTGCAATATCTATCGGGGTATTTATTACGCTTCTTTTGTCTTTTCTTCTAAAAAGTAGAGCGGAATAAAAGAAATTGATGCATTATATTCTTTTATGTAAGATAGAGCGTTATTATTTACATGAAATGTTGGTATTGGCAAAAATAGAGCATCATCTTGGGTAATACTATGGTCGCCGTGACAGTATATAGCGATCTTAACTGGATATTTTGATATAATAGATCGGAGAAGAGAAGAATTGCTCGCAAAATAAGGCGGTAGCAATCTCAAATAACTGTCAGCATATACTTTCACTGGTAAAGTGGCGTTTTCTAGCTCTTCTACAAACCAGTAGCGAATGTAACCCTCGCCATCATCATATTCGCTCAAATAAGGTAAAATTGGAACGATACGTACGATTTCTTCGTATTCCTCTTGCTTAAGGTCAAAAAACTCAAAATCAAAAAACATAGAAATCTTATCATCGTAAGACTCAAACATAATATTTTTTCTCCTTAACATTAAATTATTAAATATAATAATCGAACAAGTTGGCCAAATTATAACTAAACCTATAAATAACAATAAATCTAATTATCAACCTATCCCATTATTTTTTACAAATAAAATAATCATCTCCCTTCATAATTATATTTAGGGAAACATTCGGATTTTCTCTTGTAATTCACTCAAATTTTATATAAAAACAACCCGATAGATACTGCAAAAAACTGCAATATCTATCGGGTTTTTATTTGATGGGAAGAAATTTACCTATTCGATATGGTACACTCAATTTACGGTGCTTATTGCTTATTTTCCAGGGCCTTAATCACACTGATCACGACACCAATTTCCTCTTCCGAAAGGTTGGACACGTCGATCATACGATTCTTATCCACATCTAAAAGATAATCCGTGGTAACGTGAAACAGGCGAGCCATTTTCACCAGTATATCGTAGGAAGGGTATCGGTCGCCGGATTCATAGTAGGAAACGATGGACTTGGCGACGCCGAGGCGTTCTGCCAGTTCTCGCTGCGATAATTTCAGGCCAGTTCTCAGTGCTTTCAATTTTTCACCAAAGTTCACTTGCTTTGTCCCACCTTCCAATATCAGTCAACTTTATTTTACTATTATATGGTTGACTGTTGGATATTATTTATACGAAAACAGTGGACAAACCGTTCAAAAAGTGTTATAGTATTTGTCGATAAAACCCAGGAGGTGCTCATATGAACAAAAAGAAGGTTTTAAAAAAAGTTCTTACAGTATTGGTTGCCATTGCTTTTATGGTTGGCATATCCGGTGGCATAGCAACTTTTATTCATAGCAGAAGTAGCATACCTGCTTCCACTACCATGACAAACGGCTTATCAGCCTATGAACTGGCGGTTGAGAACGGTTATAAAGGCACTGTGCAGGAATGGCTTGACTCCCTGTCCGGCAAATCTGCCTACGAGATTGCAGTAGATGGAGGTTATAAAGGAACAGAAGCCGAATGGACTACTGCGCTCACAAAACTGGCGAACAGTGATGCAGTTGGAATTAAAACGGCATCTTTCAACTCTAAAGGTGAACTTGTCCTGACTCTTGCCGATGAAACAACGATAAATCTCGGCAAAGCCGTTGGCATCGATGGCGCAAACGGAAAAGACGGAATCAACGGTCAGGATGGTCAGAACGGTGCTGACGGTCAGGATGGCATTGACGGCAAAGACGGCGCCGATGGAAAAGACGGTGCTGATGGCAAAGACGGTGCCGATGGTAAAGATGGGGTAAACGGCAAGGATGGTATCGGCATCTCCGATGTTGATATCAACGGTGCCGGTGAACTTGTGCTGTCCTTTTCCGACAAAAAAATCGTTAATCTCGGTAAGGTTGTTGGCACAAGCGGATTGAACGGTCTTTCTGCCTATGAAATTGCCGTGCTGACCGGCAAGACTACGGCAACCAGCGAAGCCGAATGGATCGAGAGCCTTAAAGGCGTAAAAGGTGACAAGGGTGATACCGGCGCAACCGGCGCTCAAGGTCTCAAAGGCGATAAGGGCGACAAAGGTGATAAAGGTGACGCTGGTTCTGCCGGCGATACCCCTTACATAAAAGATGGCAATTGGTGGATCGGTACAACCGATACCGGCATTGTCGCCCAAGGTCCGCAAGGTCAAGACGGCGTCAAGGGAGACAAAGGTGACAAAGGTGACAAAGGCGACAAGGGAGACAAGGGAGATAAGGGTGATGTCGGTTCCGCCGGTGCTGCGGGTCTCACTCCCCATATTGACACAAACGGTAACTGGTGGATAGGAACAACTGACACCGGCATCCGTGCGAACGGCAAATCGGCGTATGAAGTAGCCCTCGAAAACAACCCCAATTTAACCTATGAGCAGTGGACGGAATCCTTAAAGGGTTCTACCGGTGCGAATGGCAAATCTGCTTATGAACTGGCGGTTGAAACAGGTCTTATTTCTTCTGCGGTAACCGTTGAAAATTGGCTTGCATCTTTAAAGGGTGCCAATGGTGAAGATGGCATTTCGCCTGTTGTTCGCATTAACTCTACAACGAACGAATGGGAGATCTCCATTGACGGCGGTGTCAATTACACTTCTACCGGCGTTAAGGCTACCGGCGAAAAAGGTGCTGACGGACAAAATGGCGCCAAAGGCGAAAAAGGCGCCGATGGCATCTCTCCTAAAATCAGAATAAACAGCGATAACGAATGGGAAGTTTCCATTGATAACGGTGCCACTTATGTAACTACAGGCGTTAAAGCAACGGGTGCAAAGGGTGATAGTGGTGCTATAGGTCAAACAGGCGCTACAGGTAAAGATGGTTTGACACCCGAAATTAAAGACGGTATTTGGTGGATTGGCGATAATAACACAGGCATTGTAGCCAAGGGAGAAAACGGCAAAGACGCTGTTGCTCCGCAAATCCGCATTGATGCGGCTACAAATACGTGGGAGATTTCTACCAATGGCGGTGTGTCTTTCGCTTCAACGAACGTGAAAGCAACCGGTGATAAAGGCGCCAAGGGTGATACCGGTGCAGCCGGTGAATCGGCCTATGAGATCGCCAAACGTTTGGGCCTTACCAATGCCGATAGTGAAACGGCATTTATCGAAAGCTTGAAGGGCACAAACGGTCTCTCACCCGAAATCGGCGACAATGGTAACTGGTGGATCGGCACAACCGACACCGGTGTTAAAGCTGCGGGCGTCGATGGTGCTAAGGGTGATGACGGCGATACCCCTTACATCAATGCAGATGGTTTTTGGGTCATTGGTAATACCGCTACAACCGTCAAAGCGGCCGGTGTGAATGGCACTACTCCGCATATCGGCAACGACGGATATTGGTATATCGGCGAGCAGAAGACGGCTTATAAAGCTCAAGGCGAAAAAGGCAATACCGGCGATAAGGGTGATTCCCCCTATATCAATAATGAGGGCTTCTGGTGTATCGGCAATGAGGTTACCAACATCAAAGCTGTCGGCACCAACGGCACGAACGGTGTTAACGGCGATACGCCCTATATCAATGGCGACGGATACTGGGTAATCGGCGACACGACCACCGCCGTTATGGCAAAAGGTATCAACGGTACCACACCTCATATCGGCGAGGATGGCTACTGGTATATCGGCGCGCAAAAAACCGAATATAAGGCGCAAGGCGAAAAGGGTGCTGACGGAGAAGATGGCGATGACGGTGTCGGCATCGATAACATCACGCTGTCTGACGGCGTGATGACCATCACCCTGACCAACAGCGAGAAGGTCTATAAGTTTGAAAACTTAAAGGGCGCCGACGGTATCACGCCTCAGCTTATCATTAAAGATGGTAAATGGAAAGTATCCTACGATAATGGCGACACCTATACCGAGCTTGGAGCCGCCACAGGGGCTGATGGTATTACCCCCACCATTACTGAAGACGGATACTGGAAATTCGGCGATACTGTAACAACCTATAAAGCGGTTGCTGTTGACGGTGAAAATGGTATTACCCCGCAACTTAAAATTGAAAATGATAAATGGTATGTATCTTATGATGAAGGTACAAGTTATACCGAACTTGGTGCTGCCAAGGGCGAAAAGGGAGATGATGGTGACAACGGAATCAGTCCCACCATTAAAGAGGGGTACTGGTATATCGGCGACCAAAATACCAACGTAAGAGCGCAAGGCATAGACGGTACAAACGGCACTAACGGTATTACGCCTATTCTGAAGATTGAGAATGACTATTGGTTCGTATCCTACGATAACGGTAATCATTACACCTCGCTTAATACTAAGGCTGTAGGTGAAGACGGTCAAAAGGGCGATACCGGTGTTACCCCCTTGCTGAAAATCGGTGACGATAATTACTGGTATGTTTCTTATGATGCTGGCGAGAATTATTCTTCTTTAAACGTGAAAGCCACCGGCGCGAATGGAACCAATGGCAGTAACGGTCAGAACGGTACGGATGGCACGACGCCTATGCTTGAAATCGGTGATGACAACTACTGGTACGTATCTTACGATAACGGCAATAGTTATTCTTCGCTGAATGTCAAAGCTACCGGCGCCGACGGCCAAAACGGCAACGACGGTGCTACTCCTGAAATCAAGGATGGTTATTGGTACATTAATGGCGAATCTACAGGTGTAAAGGCTCTCGGTACTGATGGAAAAGACGGCAAGACACCATATATCAAAAACGGTACTTGGTGGATTGGCGAAGAAGATACCGAAGTTGCCGCCGGTCAAAACGGTGTTAATGGTGAAAACGGTAAAACGCCAGAGATCGGCACGAATGGTAACTGGTGGATCGATGGTGTGGATACCGGCAAAAAAGCGGTGGCACAGGATGGCACAAACGGTGAAGACGGTGAAGATGGCGATGGTATCGTAGGTATTACCGTCAACGAAAACAATTACCTCGTTATCGATATGAAATACGGCGAGGATATCATTATCGAAAAATCCATCGTGGGTGCTGCCGGCGCAGATGGCAATGGAATCAAATCCATCGTCTTGACGGACGATTATAAGTTGGTTATTACCATGGATGATGACAGCACAACGACCTTAGGCCCCATTCGTGGTGAACAGGGTCCTCAGGGCCTCCAAGGCGAGCAAGGTCCCCAGGGTCCTCAAGGTATACCGGGTAATGCGGGCGCGGATGGCTTAACGCCGATTCTTACACTCGACGATGATGGTAATCTGTCCGTCAAGTACGGTGAATCTGGCACGTTAACCTTGCTGGGGAATATCAAAGGACCTAAGGGCGATCCCGGCGAGCAAGGACCTCAAGGTTCTCAGGGGCCGCAAGGACCTGCAGGTAAAGATGGTGTTGACGGTAAGTCTGCCTATGAACTTTACTGCGAAAAATATCCGGATTATGAAGGCACCCTTGAAGATTGGCTGGCGAGTTTGAAGGGCGAAGATGGTAAGGATGGCAAAGACGGAACAAATGGTCAAGATGGCAAGGGTATCAGTAGTATATCTTCTTCGGTAGACGGATATTTAATCATCACCTACACAGATGGATCTACTGACAAAGTGGCTGTCGAGTTTGGAGCTCCTGAAGAAAGCGGCGTTTTGATTTATTCCTTATTGCCTGACGGCACATACGGTGTTATGGCGGGTGAAAAGGCGAAAACGGTTGCTACAATAGAAATCCCTGAAACCTATAACGGTGTTGCCGTTACACAAGTCTTAACCGAGGGCTTTAAGGGATTAACCGTTCTCCAACAAGTGACCTTGCCTAGCACTATGAAATTGTTAAATGATTATGCGTTTGCAGACTGCAAGTCCTTGATGAGTATTAATATCCCGGATAATTGCTCTATAAACGGATATGCCTTTTATGGCGATAGTGCTTTGGAAACGGTTTCTATAAGCGATGCTAATACCATGACATACACCGGTGGTAGTGCTTTTGAGGGTTGTATAAGATTGAATGAAATCAACATACCTAATACATGTGCGGTGATAGGATATAGGAGTTTTTATGGATGTACTGCGTTGGAAAATGTAAACATTTCCGAAAACAGCAGCTTGGAATTGATTTCCGTTGAAGCGTTTTATAATTGTTCGTCGCTTAAATCGATATACATCCCTAATAAAGTGTATCAAATCTCAAATTATAGTTTCTATGGTTGTTCCTCTATAACCACGGTAACTATTCCTAAAAGTGTTACTTGCATTGGGGCGTATGCTTTCTATGGAACCGGTTTGACAACAGCTGTATTTGAAGAACCGACAGGATGGGATGCGGTAGCGTATACCTTCGCATATGTTTATACCGGTGGGAAAACGGAATATACTGGTAGATATTACGATATCTCAGATTCTGATAAAGCCGCCAAAGCATTAACTTCTACTGTTCGGTTGACGACGCTGTATAATAATGGAGTTCATACTACTGATTTTAAGTTCTACGAAAAAATTTGGAACAGAACGACAAGCTAAGTCTACAACTACCACAAGTAAGAACACCCGAAATCACTCTCAAAAACCGTGATTTCGGGTGTTTTTCAGCACAATAAGCCCCAAATAAGCCCCAACTTGACCTTTTGGGGAAAAAGAGAACTCCGGAAAGCCTTGAAAACAAAGGCTTTCCGGAGTTTTTGGATGGTCGAGATGACAGGATTCGAACCTGCGGCCTCTGCGTCCCGAACGCAGCGCTCTACCAAACTGAGCCACATCTCGCTATTTATTTTTTTATCAACGCTTACGAAAGATAATCGTCTTCGTCGCGCTGCTACGCAGCTTCCGTTTGCGGTGCCCGAAATTTATTTTCGGCTTTTGCCGATAAATTTCGACCGCGGCACCCGCTTTTGCCTCGCTGTATCTCGCACCGCGAGCGCTCGGCAACGCGCCCACCAAACTGAGCCACATCTCGCTACAAATCTCGCACGAAAGCATTTGCTATTATACTATGATAAAATACGTTTGTCAACTGTTATTTTTGAGTTATCCCAAGAAAAAAAGGAATATTTTTCTAATTTGTTTATACATTATTCATAGTTTTCTGTTATACTGTATTTATCAGACAGGAGGCTTTGTTATGCTGGCATTACACGATATTGTTAAAGAATACCGTTTGGGCGGTGAAACCGTTACCGCTCTTAAAGGTTTTTCTATGGTTTTTCGAAAAAATGAATTTGTATCCGTGCTCGGTCCATCCGGTTGCGGAAAAACGACGTTGCTTAACATTATTGGCGGATTAGACCGCTACACCACGGGGGATTTGGTTATCAACGGCACGTCTACCAAGCAATTCTCTTCGGGGGATTGGGATGCTTATCGCAATCATTCGGTGGGCTTTGTTTTTCAAAGTTACAACCTGATTCCGCATCAATCGGTGTTGTCCAATGTGGAATTATCACTGACACTCACAGGCATCAGCCGTGCCGAACGTCGTGCGCGCGCCACCGAAGTGTTGAACAAAGTGGGATTAGGCGACCAGTTACATAAAAAGCCCAATCAAATGTCCGGTGGGCAAATGCAACGCGTGGCGATTGCGCGTGCGCTCATTAACAATCCCGATATTCTATTGGCAGACGAACCAACGGGTGCTTTGGACAGTGAAACCAGCGTGCAAATTATGGAACTGCTCAAAGAGATTGCACAGGATAAACTGGTGATTATGGTCACACACAACCCCGAACTTGCCGAGCAGTATTCCACGCGGATTATCAAGTTGTTAGACGGGCGTGTGGTTGACGATTCCAACCCCTATGCCCCCGAAGAAGTTGCAGAAGAACCCGCGCCGAAAAAGAAAAAACAACGCAAACCGTCTATGTCGTTTTTTACGGCGCTTTCATTATCGCTTAACAACTTAATGACCAAAAAAGCGCGTACCTTTATGACCTCGTTTGCGGGCAGTATCGGGATTATCGGTATTGCACTGATTTTATCGCTTTCTACCGGTTTGCGGCAATATATCAACAAAGTCGAAGAAGATACGCTTTCGAGTTACCCGCTGACGTTGGAAGAAACGTCGGTGGATGTTAACGATATGATTACTTCCATTATGGGCAGCGCCGAAAAAATCGACCATGCCGACACCGAGCAAATTTATACCAACAACATTATGACCGGCATGATTGAAACCATGTTATCCGGCATGACTTCCAACAACCTCAAAGATTTTAAGGCGTATTTGGAAAAAGAAGACAGTCCTATTGCACCGCTTTGCAATGCGATTCAGTATGTGTATTCCACTCAAATGAACATTTACCGTGCGGATACCGCTGACGGCATTTACCAAGTGAATCCCTCGCAAGTGTTTGACAAAATGGGGATGCCTACCCCGCAAACCGATGCCTCTTCCCCCCTTGCGGGTTCTTCCGCCATGGGTATGATGAACAGTGGGGTTTGGCAAGAGTTGCTTGACAACGAAGAGCTGCTTTCTTCACAATACGACGTGATTGCCGGTCGTATGCCGACGCGATACGACGAAGTGGTGCTGATGGTGGACGAAAACAACGAAATCAGCGATTACACCGCTTACGCGCTCGGCATGATGGATGCCGCCGACCTTAAGGAACTGTTTACTGCCGCGACCAAAGGTGAAGAAATTCCCAAACAGCCGGTTTCGCACTACGGTTACGATGAACTGTTAAATTTACGGTACAAGTTACTGCTTAACACCGATTATTTTTCCAAAAACAAAAACGGCACCTGGTCTGACCGTTCACAAGATGACGTGTATTTACTGTCAAAGTTAGAAAACGCCATGGAACTGAAAGTGGTGGGTATTTTGCGTCCCGCGCAAGATGCCAAAGTGATGACAACCGCGGGTGTTATCGGGTATCGTGCCGATTTAATGCGAGAACTGGTAAGCCGTGTCAACAACAGTGAAATTGTCAAAGAACAACAAGCCGACCAAACCATTGACGTGTTTACCGCGTTACCCTTTAGTTCCGAAGATACCCCCACCTACACAATGGACGAATTGAAGGCATATCTTGCCACTTTGCCGCCGGAAGACCAAGCACAGTACGGCGCTTCGTTGCAACAAATGCAAATGCAAGGTATGACAGAACAACAGATTGTGGAATTATTTGCCAAGCAAATGAACCAAACTTCCAATGCGACGTATGAAGGTAATTTGGCACTGTTGGGTGTTTCGTCTTTGGACGAACCCAGCGCCATCAATATTTATGCCAAGGATTTTGCCGCCAAAGAAGAAATTTCAGAACACATTAACGCCTATAATGAAAGTGTAGAAGAAAAAAATCAAATCACCTACACCGATTACGTGGGACTTATGATGTCGTCTGTGACGACCATTATTAATGCTATCAGCATTATCTTGATTGCGTTTGTGGCGATTTCTTTGGTAGTTTCCTCCATTATGATTGGCATTATCACCTACATTTCGGTGTTGGAGCGCACCAAAGAAATTGGTATTTTGCGCGCGATGGGTGCATCCAAACGCGATATTTCCCGTGTATTTAATGCCGAAACACTCATTGTCGGATTTACTGCCGGTGCTTTGGGAATCGGTGTAACTCTGCTGTTGGTGATGCTCGCCAATGCCATCATTTATCCGCTGACAAACATCCCCAACGTTGCCGTTCTTCCCGTTCGCGGTGCGGTAATACTGGTTGCGGTGAGTATGCTGCTTACCTTTATTGCCGGTTTGATTCCCTCCCGCGTTGCCGCGCATAAAGACCCTGTGGAAGCCTTACGCAGTGAATGATATAAACCGAGCCGATATCAGACGATATCGGCTCGGTTTCATTTGCAACGTCGTTGATATTCCGAGGGAGGTATCCCCTTGATTTCGCGAAACACGCGAGAAAAATACAATGCATCGCCGAAACCTACGGAATTTGCCACTTCGCTTACCGTCAAAGACGGGCGCTGTAACAAAGCGCAGGCTTCGTTGATACGATACCGCTTTAAAAACATGTGCGGTGACAGCCCCAAATTATCCATAAAAGCACGATACAACTGACTGCGGCTGACACCAACGTAATCCGCTATGTGACCGATTTGGATGGGTGCCGCATAATTATGCTGAATATAGCGCAACGCCTGACCGACGTATTCCTGCATACCAAAAGAGGTGTTGCCCTGTCCTGTTTTGCGAATCAGTTCCCCAAAGAACAAATACAAATATCCCACCATCTGTGCTTCCGATGTTGGCGTATTACCGCGACAGCGGTAAATATCCACAAGATATTTTGTGAGTTTATCGTCGGCATCAAAGTGGATGACGGGACATTCTTTGGAAAAACCCGTTTCTTTGAGCAAGCGGCGCGCTTCGGTACCGTTAAAACCTACCCAATAATATTCCCAAGGGTCTTGTGTATCGGCGGTATATGACACCAAAGTGGAGGGAAATACCAAGAACATATCGCCGGCAGATAGTTGGTAGGTAGTTTTCCCAAACACATACCGTCCTTTCCCCGAACGAACATAATGCAACAGATAGTGGTCGCGCAAAGCCGGCCCCCATTGATAGCCGCTGTCACACCGCTGATAACCGGTGTTGTATACCGACAATGCTAAATTTTCTTTTAGCGTATCCTTAAAGGAGTGTTTGTTTTGTTCCAAGGCTTTCGCCTCCTTTAAAAATATCGTAACACACTTTGCAACATTTGTCCATGCCTGCACAAAAAGTTGGGCTTTCTTTTTTTTAACGGATTTGCTATAATTATTTACAAGAGAGAAACGGAGGAATGATGATGAGCAGTTCACGTGCACTGTTAACAGCATTACAAAACGGGAAATACGATACCCTCTTTGCCAAATTATACGGTGATGCGGCGGTACAAGCACAGCGCACACGCTATGAAAAAGCGGTGAATTCTTTTGCCGATTTGTACGGACACTGCGACAACGTTTTTTTGTTTTCGGCACCGGGACGCACCGAAATCGGCGGTAATCACACCGACCACAATCACGGCAGGGTGCTGGCCGCCAGTGTCAATTTGGATATTGTAGCGGTGGCAGCATCAACGAATGATGCAGCCATCACCGTTAAATCCGAAGGATATCCGCAGGATGTAATAAATCTTGCCAAGCTGGCAGTACAGCCAACGGAACGCAACCGTTCCTCTTCTCTTATTCGCGGCATGGCTGACGGGTTTATCAAAAACGGTTATCGTATCGGCGGGTTCAAAGCCTATACAACATCCAACGTTCTCAAAGGCTCGGGGCTTTCTTCTTCGGCGGCGTTTGAAGTGTTAGTGGGCACTATTCTCAATCACCTTTACAACAGTGGAACGGTAGATGCTGTGAGCATTGCCAAAATCGCGCAATATGCCGAAAACGAGCATTTCGGAAAGCCCAGCGGATTGATGGACCAAATGGCTTCTTCCGTCGGAGGAATTATCACCATTGATTTTGCGGATACCGCCGCCCCTGTGATTCACAAAGTGGATTTTGATTTTGAGGCGGTAAAACACCGCTTATGTATTGTGGACGTAGGCGGAAACCACGCGAATCTCACGCACGAATATGCCGCCATTACTACGGAAATGAAAGAAATTTCCAGTGGTTTGGGCGTTTCGCATTTGCGGCAAACCGATTACGAAACGTTGTTACCCAACATTCCCGCATTGCGCGAGAAATACGGCGACCGTGCCGTGTTACGCGCTCTACACTTCTTTTCCGATAACGAGCGCGTAGAAAAACAAGTAGATGCCTTACAAAGCGGTGATTTTGAAGCATTCAAACAACTGGTGATAGAATCGGGACATTCTTCGTTTGAATATTTGCAAAACATTTACCCTGCGGGCGCCACCCAAAAGCAAGAAATGGCATTAGCCTTGGCATTAGCGCAAAAGGTGCTGGGCGGTAAAGGTGCCTTCCGCGTGCACGGCGGCGGGTTTGGCGGCACCATACAAAATTTTGTACCGGAGGAATTGGTGCAGGAGTTCACCAAAACCATGGAAGCGGTATTTGGCCAAGGCAGTTGCCACGTGTTATCCATTCGTCCGTGCGGCAGCGTATGTTTGACCGCAGAATAATAAAAAGAGAAGCCAAGTGAGAATTCTCACTTGGCTTCTCTTTTCAGTTGAGGTGAAATTGTTCTTTGAGGACAGTGATAACGTCGTCGGTGACTACGGCATGCGGGCAAACCGAGGAATCAGAACCTTCCATGCGGTAAGGGTGTCCCACGGCGGCTAACAGTGCCGTATCGTTCTCGCCATCACCAAAAGCAATGGCTTGTTCGGGGGTGACACCGAATTTTTGCATAATGGCCTCGGCGGCACTGCCTTTATCTGCCAGAGGGGCGACAATTTCGGTGAGTCCCGGTTCAGTATGGGCGATACGGTACCACGGTTGCGGGGCAAGTTTTGCGTCGGTCAACACTTCGATTTTGTAAAAATATTCGCCAATCTCACGCGGGGAAAACAAAGGTTTTCCCGCTTTTTGCGTGCCGTTGACACCGTATTGTTTTTCGCGGCCGTGCACGACAGCAGGAGTGCCGTTTTCCAAAAATGCCAGCGAACGTTTGCGGCACAGCGGCTTTTTATACAGCACGCAATCTTTGTAAAACACCACCGCACCGTCCAAGCACAAAAACACCAAGCGGTTGACAAGCGGCAAAAAGAGTGTTTTAAGTTGTGCATACGGGCGGCCGCTTGCCAGCACCACCATGATGCCTTTATCGGTCAAGCGGCGCAACGTTTCCATTGCAGCGGGAGAAACGGTGGTTTCCCCTTTGGGTAACAACGTGCCGTCGACATCACAAAATACCATGCGTAACATAAAGCGTTTATCCTTTCATTTCCACCACGGTGACACCCGTTTCACCTTCGCCGTAAAGACCAAGACGGAAAGACTGTACCGAGGAACATTGTTTTAAGTATTGATGCACCGCCGCGCGCAGTGCGCCCGTGCCTTTGCCGTGAATGACCGTGAGGCGCGAAAGTCCTGCCAATCGCGCGTTATCCAAAAAGCGGTCGAGTTCCAAACAAGCTTCTTCACCCGTAAGACCGCGAATATCCAGTTCAGTGCGCGCGTCGCGCGTGGCACGGGAAATCTCTGTGTTGTGGGCAGGTTTGGGTTTGCGCGGTTTTGGAGTTTTGGGTGCCAAGCGCAAACTTTTTTGCGGTACACGGGTGCGAACAGCACCCGCTTGTACCTCTACCATTCCCGACGAATCGGCAACCGAAAGTACCGTAGCGGGGACGGGAATGTCGGGCAATAACACGCTGTCCCCTACTTTGAGCGGCCGAGGGAGTTCGTACTCTTGCTCCCCACCACTCACCACGGGGTCGATTTGGTCTTCCATATTGTTTAGGCGGCGACGAAGTCCCGAACGGGCGGCTGCCGCCTTTGCGGCAAAGTCGGCGTTGTTTTTTTGTTTGCGCAACTCGTCGAGTTCTGCCATCAGTTGTTCGGCATCCAGCCGTGCGCGTTCCACAAGCTGTCGCGCTTTGCTTTTGGCGGATTCCCATTCGGTTTCTTGTTTTTTGCGCAAATTATCAAGTTGCGTTTGTATCTCACGTTGCGCGGTTTGTGCCGCCTGTTTGGCGTTTTGGGCTGCGATAAGTTCCGTTTCCAACGCTTTGCGTTTTTCTTCCAAACTGACAACGACGTCTTCTAACCGCCTATCATCACCCGACACCAAATCGCGTGCGCGGCTGACCACCGAAGCAGACATGCCCAACCGTTCCGAAATGGCAAACGCGTTGGAGCGACCCGGTACCCCTACCAATAAACGGTAAGTGGGGCGCAAAGATTCGACGTCAAATTCACAGCTGCCGTTTTCCACCCCTTCGGTGCGCAAAGCATAGGCTTTGAGTTCGGCATAGTGTGTGGTGGCGGCAATGCGGGCGCCTTTTTCGCGCAGATGTTCGAGCAAGGCGGTGGCGAGCGCCGCGCCTTCCACAGGGTCGGTGCCTGCACCGAGTTCATCAAGCAAAATTAAACTGTGGGTATCGGCTTGTTCGACAATGCGAATCAAATTGGTCATGTGCGCCGAAAAAGTCGACAACGATTGTTCAATCGATTGTTCGTCACCGATATCTACAAGCACCGTGCGAAATACCGAAACGGTACTTTCGGAAGCGGTGGGAATGAGCAAACCACACATTGCCATGAGTGTCAACAAACCAATGGTTTTGAGCGTGACGGTTTTGCCGCCTGTGTTGGGGCCTGTTACCACCAACGTGTCAAACGCACCGCCGAGTTCCACGTCAATCGGCACCACCTTTTGCGGGTCAATCAGCGGATGGCGCGCATGGCGCAAACAGGTATACCCGTTGTCGGTGACGGTGGGTAACGTGGCTTTCATGGCGTAGGCAAGCCGCGCTTTGGCAAAAATGAGATTGAGTTCGACAAGCACGGTATAGTCGGCAATGATGGTGTCGGCAAAGGTACCGACTTCGGCAGAAAGTTCCTGCAAAATGCGTTCGATTTCCGCCGCTTCGCGCGACTGTAACACTTTTAGTTCGTTGTTGGCTTCCACCACGCCCATAGGTTCCACAAACACGGTGGCACCCGAAGAGGAGGTGTCGTGTACCAAACCGTGAATTTCCCCACGGTGTTCCGCGCGAACAGGAACCACAAACCGACCGTTACGCAACGTGACAATGGGTTCTTGCAGCACTTTTTGCGCGGCAGCGGAATGAATAAGTTTGTCGAGTTGTTCCCGCACGCGCGCGGATGCCGCTTTCATTTTGCGGCGGATTTGCGCCAGTTCGGGCGAAGCGTTATCGCTGATTTCTTCTTCCGAAAGTAAGATGGTTGCTATTTTTTCTTCCAAATAGTGATTGGGAGAGAGTATCTCAAATTGTTCATCGAGGCACGTTGTCATGCCCTCACAGTGGCGGCGCCAGTCGGACACGGTGCGAATACTGCGCAGTGTTCCTGCAATACGCAACAATTCCGCAGGGCTGAGCGAAGCCCCCGCCGCGGCGCGGCGCAATGCACCCGAAACATTTTTGAGCGCGCCAAAGTTGGGCGCGCCGAATTTTGCCATGAGGCAAAACGCGGCATCTGTTTGCGAAAGCAAACCGCGCACTTGTTCGACGTACAAAGAGGGTTTGAGTTCGCGTGCCAAATGTGCCGCATCGTCACACGTGGTATGCGAAGCGAGCAGTTCTAACACTTTATCCAATTCTAACGCTTTGTAATGCTTGTTCATAGTTAATTCCTTATATCAAACTGTGATAAAAATCCAGTGTGTTAAATCCACGGTTGAGTTGTGCTAACAAAAATTTTTCGGCTACCCTACCCAAATCTTCCCCTTCGGTATCCGGCAAGGAAAAAGCAAAGCATTTTTCGAACGGTGCGTACACGATGTGCCGCAACGCGGCAAGGGTGTTGGGGGTAAGCGGCAGCGTTTGTGTTTCGTCACCGCAATTGCTGCACAAAAGCACCCCTTTAACGGGGGAAAAGCGATCGCCTTCGGCATTATCGCAACCCGCGCATTTTTCCAAAAACGGCATGTACCCCGCGCGGCACAAAAGGCGCAGTTCCACCACCGCTTTGATAAGCCACAACGGGCGCGTACCCTCGGCCAAATAGTGCAAAGCATTGAGCAGTAGGCGCAGTTCGGGTTCGGCCTCTTCCTCGCGGGGGGCTAAAACACCCGCCAGTTCGCAAAAATATTGCGCCAAGGCGAGTTTGTCGAGTTGGTTGCGGACTTCAAAAAAAACTTGCAAGGGTTCGGAATCATCGACTATGTATTTTTCCCGCCCTTTGTAGAGCGAAAGGCGGGAATAACAAAGGAGTTGTGTTGCCGCACTGTTACGGTTTTTGATGTTGCGCGCGCCGCGTACCGAGGCTTGAACAACACCGTTACTACGGGTAAGCGCGGTGACAAAACGGTCTGATTCGCCGACGGCATTATTTTCCCGAATGATCAGTGCGTCGGTTGTCAGTTTCATGTTGTCCCTCCTGTGCCGATTGGACCGGCACCGCGTTGGTGCCGGCATCAAACGTATCAATACCGCAATAGCGTAAATAATCTTCTACTTTGCCGCTTTTTTGAAAAGCTGCCCACAGTTTATCTTGTTCCATGTGCTCTCCCCTTTTCTTTCAAAGTCTGGTATTACTTTGAGCAAAAGGGAAGGGTTTCATACGCCTTAAAACAAAATATTTTACAACCGATAGCCAAAGCCGTTGAGTAAGCCTTGTCGGTTGCGCCAATCTTCCTTGACTTTTATCCAGCACTGCAAATTGACGTGTGTACCAAAGGCTTTTTCCATTTCCAAACGGGCGGCGGCAGAAATTTGTTTGAGCATCGCGCCGCGTTTGCCGATGATCATGCCTTTGTGCGTGTCGCGTTCGCAAAAAATTTGGGCATCGATATCTAAAATCGGGCCTTTTGGGGTTTCGCGTTCGGAAAGTTCTTCGATAACCACAGCGATACCGTGGGGAATTTCTTCCCGCAAATGGAGCAACATTTGTTCGCGCAACAATTCTGCCGCTAACACTTTTTCCGGTTGGTCGCTGACCGCATCGTCGGGGAAAAAGTGCGGACTTTCGAACGCATACTTAGAAAGCTCGTCCAACAACTCGGTAGTGCCGTCTCCCGTGAGTGCCGAAAGCGGCAATACGGCGGCAAAATCAAATTCTTGTTGCCAAAGGGCGATGCAGGCGAGCAAATCTTCCTTATTTTCCACGGTATCGATTTTGTTAATAGCCAATACAACCGGCAATTTTTCCGAAGCAAAACGTTGCAACAACTCACGTTCACTTTCGTGGATGGTGGGTTTGGGTTCCACCACCAGCACACCAACGTCCACGCCGCTGACCGCTTCGCCAATGGTTTTGACCATAAAGTCGCCAAGGCGGGTGCGGGGACGATGGTGCCCCGGAGTATCTACAAAAACCAGTTGCAACGTATCACGCGTGAGAACACCCATGATACGGTTACGGGTAGTTTGCGGCTTGTCCGATACAATGGCAACTTTTTTGCCGACTAACGCATTGAGCAGTGACGATTTCCCCACGTTGGGGCGTCCGACAAGCGCAATAAACGCCGAAGTGGTGTTCACTTTTTAAACAACTCCTTTGGTTTAACAATAAACAATACGGCAGGGATTGCCGACAAGATAAGTAAAAGCGGTTTTAAAGGGGTATGATACCAGTTTTTAAGTAATGCCGCCCAAGCGTCCCACCGACCGAACAAAAAGACGGCCGCTGCCACCGCTGCTATGGCGGTAAGCAACACCGCACCCGCGGCAATGTCTTTGGCGGCACCCGCCAAAGGGTGTTGTTCAGGTGAAATGCGGTCAACAAGGCGTTCAAGCGCGGTGTTCACCGCTTCGGCACACAGTACCAGACCGATAGTGAGCGCAAGCAACGCGCCCTCTGCCCGTGAGCGCAAAAAGGCGGGCGAAAACAAGCTGACATAAAAGGCGGCAACGATATGAAAACGGAAATTCCGTTCTTCGCGGATACAGCGGAGGATACCGCGAAAAGCGTGCACAAACCCCCGCAAAAAACTATTTTTCTTATTCATCATCCATCACGTAACTGCTGCCGCGCGGCAGGCCGATTTGTTTCATGACGAGTTCTTCTTTCTCGCGCATGCGAACGGCTTCCAATCCGCCTTGTACGTGGTCGTATCCAAGCAGGTGCAACATGGAATGAACCACCAAATACCCCACTTCGCGGTTGAAGGAGTGACCGTAAAGTTCCGATTGTTTCAAGGCTTGTTCGAGCGACAACACAATGTTGCCGAGTTGTTTTTCGCCGGTTTCGGGGTTCTCGTCATATACACCGTTTTCACCCAATGGGAAAGACAAAACATCCGTCGGAGCATCAATACCGCGTTGTTCCATATTGATGCAATGGATGCGCTCGTTATCCACCAATGAAACATCGATTTGTGCCGAGCCGTCAAAATTTTCGAGTTCCAGCACTGCGTGACAACAACGACGAATGAGCAAACGCATACCCGTGGGGATTTTTATCGCTTTTTGTTGATTTTCAATGTCGACTCGAATTTTTTTCAGCATTTTTTGTTTTTCTTCCTTCCTGTTTGGCTTTTTCGTAATTTTCGTACGCTTCAATGATGCGTTGCACCAACTGGTGACGCACCACATCCTTTTGACCAAAGGTACAAACGGCAATATCCGGCACGTTTTTGAGAACGCGCATCACTTCCCGCAAGCCGCTTTTTTTGCCGCTTGGCAAGTCGATTTGCGTGATGTCGCCCGTGACCACCATTTTGGAATTGAATCCCAGGCGGGTTAAAAACATTTTCATTTGTTCGGGTGTGGTGTTTTGTGCTTCGTCCAGAATGACAAAACTGTCGTCCAGCGTGCGCCCGCGCATGTAGGCAAGCGGTGCAATTTCGATATTGCCGCGTTCCAAATATTTTTGATACGTTTCGGTACCCAGCATATCAAACAGGGCGTCGTACAGCGGACGCAAATACGGGTCGACTTTGGATTGCAAGTCGCCGGGCAAAAAACCGAGTTTTTCGCCCGCTTCCACGGCAGGACGCGTTAGGATAATGCGGTTGACTTGCTTTGCGCGAAACGCTTCCACCGCCATGGCAACCGCCAAGTACGTTTTGCCCGTACCCGCAGGACCGACACCGAGTACTACGGTGTTTTGGCGAATGGCTTCCACATACCGTTTTTGACCCAACGTTTTGGGCTTTATGGGGCGTCCTTTGGCAGTGATGCAAATGCTGTCCCCCGCAAGGGTGGGCAGTTCGTTATCGGTGCCCTCATTGACCAGCATGAGCACGTACCGCACGGTTTGTTCGTTCAGTTGTTCGCCACGGTTTATGAGTTGCAACAGCCCATCCACCGCGCGCCGTGCTTTGTCCACGGATTCCGGTTCGCCGCTGATTTTGAGTTCGCTGTCACGCGTGAGAATAGATACGGCGTATTCTTTTTCCAGCAAACGGATGTTTTCGTCAAAATTGCCAAACAAAGCCACCGCTTGTTCCATGCGGTCGACACTGATTATCTGCTCCACGCATCGGTCCCCTTTTTACATTCATTTTTAACTTTATTAGTATACCACAAATTTTTCCGCTTGTCATCCGTCAAAACAACGAAATTTTACGATTTGGTTTGTAGATTTATTGGTTGTGTGCTGCCGATTTCGCGCACACACGTGTAGGTGCCCGTTAATTGCCAGCCTTCTCGGGTGCGGTGTTCCTTGATGACCGCTTTTTCGAGTGTGGCATTGGCAAACTGTTCTTGTTCTTTTTGGCGCAGTTGCTCTTTTGCCAATTGCAAAGCTTGTTCTTCGCTGTACCGAACCGTTTTGGCTTGCTCGAAAACGTAGCATCGTTTGGAAAACCCGACGGGTAATTTTCTGTCATAAACACGCAGGGGATAGTTTTGGGTTACAAGCGTATACTTGCCGCTGTGCTCTGTCGGTGTATACAAAGGAACGGTAAACCCCAGCAAGTAAAACGACCGTTCTTCAACAATTTTCGGTGTGGGGTCGGTGACGGTTTGGGTAAGCGGTACCGTGACGGTAATGCTTTCTTGCGTTCGTGCAACGATGGTACCCACAGCACGTTTGAGCAACGGACCGACGTTGCTGTCCACCACACCGCTGATGAGTAAACTGTCCTTGGTAACGGCATCGCCCACTTTGACAGCCGCTTGACCGCTTTCGACATGCAGTTTGACAATCACGCCGTCATGTGCGGAAACGATATTGGACGGCGCTGTTTCCTGAATGGGGGTCGAGGGTTGTCGTTCGCGCACTTCCACCGTTAGGGTACTCCCTTTTTGATTGACGGCAAGCCACGTAAGTTGCGGCATTTTTTGCAATGTTTCAAGTTGCAACCGCGGAATATCGATATGGCTAAACACCATGCCTTCCTCCACACCCAGCGTTGCCAGTGTTTGTAAAATTTCCTCTTGGCTTACCTGCTTGTTACCGACTACTTCCACTACCCACACGCGTGATGACAGGCTTTGCAAAATCACCAAAAACAACAGCGCTCCCAAAAGCAAACCGCCGCGATTATGCAGCGGTTTAAGCCAAAACGGAAAGCCGCGTTTTTTTTGCACCCGCATGCGCAAACAAGCGCGCCGCGCGAGCGGACGCAGTTTAGCATAGTCCTCTGCAGAACAGGAATACGACAAAATAACGCCGTCACAACGTATATCCCACAAGGCAAAACCGCGTTGCGTGGCATCGTTAATAAATTGTTCGGGGTACCCGCCCTCGCACCGCGCAGTCACACTGCCGCCAAGCACCCGCCAATACCGTTCCATACAGAAACCTCCTATAAAAATTCGAGAGACAAAATATTCCCGCTGATAACCGCGCAGGAAGGATTCAGACAATTCATGCACAACCCCCGTCCAAACAAGCGCAACACTCCCTCGCACACACGCAAGCGAATGCAATCTTCGTTATATTCCAAAATCCCTTGGCATCCCTCGATGACGATACGGCGGTTGCCCGATACTTCCATGCGTGTTGTCGGTGTCAAGGCACCCGTGGGTAAATCCAACCACTGTTCTACACGTTCACCAACCGCGTAGCCTTTGACATGTTTTTTCATGCCGACTCCTCCTTTGGTTTTATATATGTGAACGGGGTGGGAATAATACGCGCCGCCTGTCCATAAAGTGTTAGAAAAGGAGGGGTTTTGTGTTTGTCAAAGTCATTCGAAAGAGGCAGTGGCGTACGCTGGGAATCCTGTTACTGTTTACTTTCGTCGCGTTACTGTTGTTACGGTTTCCGCATGCTGTCGCGAGTGGCATCAGCCGTGGATTGTCCATTTGTTCTTCGGTACTTATCCCTGCGTTGTTTCCGTTTTTGGTGCTCAGCGGTGTGATGGTGCGGTCAGGGATTGTCGAAAGCATCGGCAACCGTTTGGAGCCTGTAACCCGTTTTTTGTTTGGGTTACCGGGGTGTTGTGCCGTGGGAATTTTAGTTGCGTTTTTGGGCGGGTATCCCGCCGGTGCTGCGGCTATTGGAGATTTGGTACGTTGTGGTCAATTAAAAACGCAAGATGCCAGACGAATGCTGCGTTTTTGCGTAAACGGCGGTCCTGCTTTTTTGGTTTCTGCCGTAGGTGTCGGATTGATGAACAGCGCAGACTTTGGATGGTTGTTACTGGCGGCACATTGGGGTTCTTCGCTGCTGATGGGTGTTTTGGGTGCCAAACGAAAACAAATTTCCTCTACCGTTTGTCGCAAAACTTCCACAACGCCGCTTTCGGTTGCTTTTGTGGAAGCGGTAACAAGCGCTTGCAGTGCCATGCTGACCATGTGCGGGTTTGTGTTGGTATTTGCGACGGTGTTGGCGTTGGGGGATGTCTTGCTTCAAAATTCCGTCATCAGCACCGTTGTTGCTTGCTTGTCGGAAGTGAACTGCGGGTGTCTTGCCGTGATAGATTTCCCCTCATTGGCGCCTTTTTTGCTGGGATGCACGGTGGGGTTTGGCGGTCTTTGCGTACACTGCCAAGTGACGGCGCAGTTGCACGGTACCGGGGTGATGAGCCCTGCTTTTTTCCTTTCGCGAGCGGCACACGCGTTGCTGACAGGCTTGCTTACCGTTTTGTTGTTGCGGGTGTTCCCTCTTTCGCTTTCGGTCGGCTCATCGTTGACTGCTCCGCTCACCGTTCGTGCCAGTTACGGTACTGCCACCGTTTCGGTGGCGTTGCTTGTGTTGTGCGGGGTGTGGATGCTGCTCTTGACAAAGAAAAGCACGGTCGATATAATGGATACATAAGGTTTTAGGGGGTGCTTTTATGAAACGGAAATTGTACGGCAACGCCATCACGCGCGCGTGCGAAATTTGCCGTAACGGACGCCGTTCTTGTGACGGAGAAGTGATTTTGTGTGTTCGCAAGGGCATTATGCACCCCACCGACCGTTGTCGAAAATTTGAGTACGACCCCCTACGCCGTATCCCCTATACCCAGCCGGAACTCGAAACCTTTACCGAAGCGGATTTTCAGTTGGATTTGCCGGAATAAAAATTTTTTGTTTTTGGGTTGACAAGGGACTGTTTGTCTGTTATAATTGCTGTAAAGCAATTTCCTTTACAGGGAACGCTTGGTTTACCGAGCGTTTTTTTGTTGTATCGTTGATTTTTTGAAGAAAGGAGAATAAATCATGCCGAAAAATATGGAAATCGCGTGGTTGTTTGATTTTTACGGTGAAATGTTGACCGAAAAACAACGCAATGTGATTGAACTGTATTACGAAGAAGATTTATCTCTCTCCGAAATTGCAGAAAATCAACACATAACGCGTCAAGGCGTACGCGATGCACTTAAACGCGCCGAAATGCAAATGCTGGAAATGGAAGACCGTTTGCAACTTGCCAAACGCTTTCGCGAAATGGCTGACGGCTTTTCTGCTATTTGCAAGGCTGCCAAAGAAATTTCCGTGCTCAATAACCGTTACGGGTATTCCCGCGATATTGAAGAACGCGCCAACCGCATTATCGCCGTAGCGGAAGATTTGAAAGAAAGGTAGGCTTTCCGTGGCTTTTGAAGGACTGTCCGATAAACTTTCCGCCGCATTCAAACGGCTGAAAAACAAAGGTCGGCTCACCGAAGCCGATGTCAAAGAAGCCATGCGCGAAGTGCGCCTTGCCTTGCTGGAAGCCGACGTCAACTACAAAGTTGCCAAAGACTTCACCGCTTCCGTTGCCGAGCGCGCCATTGGCGAAAAAGTGATGGAAAGTTTGACCCCTGCGCAGATGGTGATTAAACTCGTCAACGAGGAGCTCACCGCGCTGATGGGCGGCGAAGCAAGCCGTCTTGCCACAGCCAACCGCCCCCCGTGCGTGGTGATGATGTGCGGTCTGCAAGGTTCGGGTAAAACCACCCATTCCGCCAAGTTGGCAAAATGGCTCAAAGCGCAAGGGCATCGCCCGTTGTTGGTGGCTTGTGATATTTACCGTCCCGCCGCCATTACGCAGTTGCAAGTGGTGGGTGAAAAGGCGGGGATTCCGGTGTTTGAGCGTGGTACGCAAAACCCCGTCACCATCGCCAAAGAGGCCGTGAAACACGCCAAAGATTACGGCAACGATTATGTGATTTTGGATACCGCCGGCCGATTACACGTAGACGAAGAACTGATGGCGGAACTTAAAAACATCAACGAAGCGGTATCCCCGCAGGAAATTTTGTTGGTGGTTGACTCCATGACCGGTCAAGATGCGGTCAATGTGGCGACAGCATTTAACGAACTGCTGGAAATCAGCGGTGTTATTCTTACCAAACTGGATGGTGATACCCGCGGCGGTGCTGCCCTTTCGGTACGCGCTGTTACCGGTAAGCCTATCAAGTTTGCGGGTACGGGCGAAAAGCTCGACGAGTTTGAGGTGTTCCACCCTGCGCGCATGGCGTCGCGTATTTTGGGCATGGGCGACGTGATGTCGTTGATTGAAAAAGCGCAACAGCAAATCGACGACCGCGAGGCCGAAGAACTTGCCAAAAAACTGCAACAAGATTCGTTTGATTTTAACGATATGTTGGACCAATTCCGTCAAATTCAAAAGATGGGCGATATCAAGAGTCTATTGGGGATGATACCCGGTATGGGTAAACAACTCAAAGACGTCGACATTGACGAACGCCAATTTGCCAGAGTGGAAGCAATTATCCTTTCCATGACGAAAAAAGAACGCGAAAAGCCTTCGATTATCAACCCTTCGCGCAAACGGCGCATTGCCGCAGGCAGCGGGATGCGTGTGGAAGACGTGAATCGGTTGCTCAAACAATATGAATCCATGCGTCAACTGATGAAGAAAATGAAAAGCATGGGTAAAAAAGGCGGCCGCTTTATGCCGATGGGCTTTGGCGGCAAGGGTGCTAACCCCTTTGGTTTTTAGTATTCAATGTTATGTTGAAGAATATATTTTAAAAACAAAAAACATTTGTGGAGGTACTTATCATGGCAGTAAAAATCAGATTGCGCCGCATGGGTGCAAAAAAATCCCCGTTTTATCGTGTAGTGGTGGCGGATTCTCGTTATCCTCGTGACGGCCGTTTCATTGAAGAACTCGGCTATTACAACCCGTTGCAAGAACCCGCTGTTATCAAAATTGATACCGAAAAAGCGAAAAAATGGATTGCTAACGGTGCGCAACCGACCGATACCGTAAAGGCTCTTCTGAAAAAAGCCGGCATCTAAGAAAGGCTGGTTTAACACATGAAAGAATTATTGCTGACCATTGCACGCGGTTTGGTAGAACAACCCGATGCAGTAACCGTCACGCAAGACGAGCCGTTGGAAGATGGCACCATTGTATTCCATCTTCGCGTAGCGGATGACGATATGGGCCGTGTTATCGGCAAGCAAGGCCGCATTGCCAAAGCCATGCGCGTGGTCATGCGTGCCGCCGCCAATCGTCAGGATGCTAAGGTTTCGGTGGAAATCGACGACTGATGCAAAAACCTCCCGTAATATTTTTCGGGAGGTTTTTTTAGGAGGAAGTATGGCAAAACAACTGTTTTTGGAAGCAGGCGAAGTGGTCGGCACACACGGTGTTCGCGGAGAATTGCGCGTGCGCCCCGAATGTGATTCACCCGAAGTTTTGGCACGTTTGCGCACGTTGTATTTGGACAAAAACGGCGAAATGCCGGTGCGCGCCAAAGCCCGTGCGCACAAAAATTTGGCTTTGGTCAAGTTAGATGGTATTGATACGGTGGAAGCGGCGGCGGCTTTGCGCGGCAAAATGCTTTACTTACACCGCAAAGACGTCAAACTCGAAAAAGGACAATATTTCATTTGCGATTTGATTGGACTTTCCGTAGTGGACGAAGCAAGCGGTGTGGTTTACGGCGAATGTACCGACGTGACTGCCACCGGTGCCAACGACGTATATCACCTAAAAACGCCTGTCGGAAAAGAAGTGCTCATTCCTGCTATTCCCGATATTATCCGCTCGGTAGATATTGATAACGGTGTGATACGCATTACACCCATGTTAGGATTGTTTGACGATGAGAATTGATTTATTAACCTTATTCCCCGAATCGTGTGACGCGGTACTGAGCGAAAGCATTATCGGTCGCGCCCGTGCACGTGGGATTTTGGATATTCGCTGTCATCAAATTCGCGATTACACCGAAAACCGTCAAAAACAAGTGGACGATTATCCTTACGGCGGCGGCATGGGCATGGTTATGAATGCGCAACCGATTGCCGATTGTTTTCGCGCGGTATGCGACGATATCGGGCACCGTCCGCATTTGATTTATCTTTCGCCGCAAGGAAAAACGCTTACCCAGCAACGTGCCAGGGAACTGGCGCAGTTGCCCGAACTGTGCTTGCTGTGCGGACATTACGAGGGCGTGGACGAACGCGTGATTGAAGCGCTTGTCGACGAGCAAATCTCGATTGGTGACTATGTGTTGACCGGCGGAGAATTGCCCGCCATGGTGCTCACGGACTGTGTGGCACGTATGATTCCCGGTGTGTTATCGGATGAAACGTGCTTTACGGAAGAAAGCCATTTTTCGTCGCTGTTGGAGTACCCGCAATACACACGTCCCGCCGTGTGGGAAGGCAGAGAAGTGCCGGAAATTTTGCTTTCGGGTCACCACGAAAAAATTGCCCTTTGGCGCAGAGAACAATCCCTTAAACGAACGTTGCAGCATCGTCCCGATATGCTGGAAAACGCGCAATTGACACCCAAGGAAAAGCTTTGGTTGGAAGAACAAAAACGAAAAACTGACTAAAAGTTATTCACCGTCCTAGTTAAACTGCACAATTGCAGAGTGCTCGTTTTTTTTAAAATAGGGCAGGCAACCAAAAATGCCGTCATTTGATGTTTTTTATTTGACCGCGGGTATTTTTGTGGTATAATATAGATACTATATTAGGTCAATGGATACTTTTTCAACAAATCATCGTTTGAAGATACGACAAAAAGGAGTATACGGTTATGTACGTAAAAGATGTATTGGTGCAAAATCAAGTCGGGTTGCATGCTCGTCCCGCCACGTTTTTCATTCAAAAAGCCAACGAATACAAATCCTCCATTTGGGTGGAAAAAGAAGAACGCCGTGTCAACGCCAAAAGTTTGTTGGGTGTTTTGTCGCTGGGTATTGTCGGCGGTACCAACATTCGCATCATTGCCGACGGCAACGATGAAGAAACCGCTGTTGACGCTTTGGTAGCGTTGGTACAATCCGGTTTTAACGAACAATAACAAACCAAAAGCGCAACCGTAAAACGGCTGCGCTTTTTTTGTAAAGTTCTCTGTGGAAAGGGGGAATACCAATGGAAAACAAACGAGCCGAACTCCGCAAATGCGCCATGGCGTTGCCGCTGTCAAGCGGTGTATATATTATGAAAGATAAAAAAGGCACCGTCATTTACATCGGCAAAGCCAAAGTGCTTAAAAACCGTGTGAGCCAATATTTCGGTTCGGATACCAACCACACCGAAAAAGTGCGACAAATGGTCAGCCACGTTGACCGCTTTGATTACATTGTCACCGACAATGAATTTGAAGCGTTGGTGTTGGAATGTTCTCTCATAAAACAGTATTCTCCCAAATATAATATTTTGTTAAAAGACGACAAGGGATACCATTATATTCGCATTTCACCTCCCCCCTATTCCCGCATCACCGCCGCCTTGCAAAAGCCGGACGACGGCGCGCGGTATCTCGGCCCGTACGTCAGTTCGTTTACCGTCAAGCAAGCGGTAGATGAGGTGAACAAATTGTTTTTATTATCCACTTGCCGCAAACCGTTACACTACAGAAAATGTCACGAACGCCCCTGCCTTAACCACTATATCGGGCAATGTTGTGCGCCGTGCAGCGGTCGGGTTACACCCGAAGAGTACGCCGAGCGGGTGGAACAAGCGGTGACGTACCTTACCCAAGGCAGCGCCAAACTGATTCGTTTATTAACCGAGCGTATGAACACCGCCGCCGAAAATTTGGATTTTGAAACCGCCGCACGGTTACGTGACCGCATTCGTGCGTTGGAAAAGTTAAACGAAAAACAAAAGGTAGTGCGTTCTTCTGTTAAAGAACAAGATATTATTGCTTTTGTAAGCGCCCAAAACGTGGGCTGCTTTGAGGTGTTTCGGTTTACCGACGGCGCACTTTCTGACCGCGAACATTTTATAGTAGAGCCGTCGGTTGATTTGCCGGCGCTGCGCGCGGAATTTATTCGGCGGTATTACTCGTTGCGTTCTTCCATTCCTCCGCGCATTTCGGTGGACGGTGAAGTGGAAGATGCCGCGCTTTTGGAAGAATGGTTAACCAAAACCGCAGGAAAGAGGTATAACGTCAAATTTTTATACCCGCAAAAGGGCGAACAAGCGCAACTACTCAGTATGTGCCGCGATAACGCCGCCGAACGGGTGGCAGGACAACTGAATATGGGCGGCGCGGCGGTCACCGCTTTGGAAGAATTGCAAACCTTGTTGGGGTTGTCCTCTCCCCCTACCCGCATTGAAAGTTACGATATTTCTCACACAGGCGGCAGTGACATGGTAGGTGCTATGGTGGTGTTCCAAAACGGCAAACCGAAAAAATCCGATTACCGCCGTTTTGAAATTAAAAATGCTATCGGCAAAGATGATACGGCTTGTCTGCGCGAAGTGCTCGAACGCCGTTTTTGCGAATATGAAAAACAAAAGAACACCGCCGAAGGCTTTGGCGTGTTGCCGGATTTGATTTTGCTCGACGGCGGCAAAGGTCAAGTTTCCGTTGTGAAACCCTTGGTGGACAGTTTTGGATACTCGGTTCCCGTTTTTGGCATGGTCAAAGACAACCACCACCGCACCCGCGCGATTACGGCGTTGGGTGAAGAATTGTCCATTCAATCCCGACGCAGTGCGTTTTCGCTGGTTTCTGCCATTCAAGAAGAGGTTCACCGTTTTGCCATTGGTTATCACCGCAAAAAGCGCAGCAAGCGGCAAACCGCCTCCACACTGACCGACATTGCGGGTATCGGTAAACAGCGCGCCGCATTGTTGTTACGGCATTTTGGTTCGCTTACGGCTATTCGCCATGCCACGGTGGAACAACTCGCCGCTGTTAAAGGAATGACGTTACCCGCTGCCGAGGCCGTGCACCGTCATTTTTTTGAAGAAAACTGATTGCATTTGTTTTTTCAGTTGTGCTATAATAACTATATGAGGTGATACTATGGATTCGTTCGTAGAACAAATCGTTGTTAAGAAAAAAACGTGGGCGCAAGTATTGACGGTAGCGGTAGTTTGCGTGATTGCCGTGTTTTTGATTGCCGCCTCGGTTTTGCTGGTGCGTATTATGGGGCTTTTATCCGCCCTTGTCATCACCGGTGTGTTTTACGGGGCATGGTATTTGCTGACTGCACAAAATATTGAATACGAATATTGCATTACCAACGATACCATTGACATTGATTGCATTATTGCGCAACGCAAACGCAAACGCATGGTATCGGTTAACGGTAAAAAGATTGAAGCGGCAGGCAAATATATCCCCGCCCAGTGGCAAAACCGCAAAATGGACCGCACGGTGGTTGCCGCGCCGTCCCCAAACGAGGATGATTTGTATTATTTTACGTACCACAGCAAGAAAAACGGGAATACGCTTGTGGTGTTTCAACCCGATGAACGTGTGAAAGATTCGTTTTACCAAGGGTTACCCCGTTTGATTCAGTTGGAATGGGATAAAGAATAAAAAAGCACAGAAAATGAAAAAAGCAACCGCAAGGTTGCTTTTTTTGGGAGGTTTTTACATGATGCATCCTGATTTTATAACACGTTGTTTGCCACTGCGGGAGGCAAACAGTCACAAAGGCACCTATGGCACGTTATTGTCGGTCTGCGGCAGTTACGGCATGGCAGGGGCGGCGATATTTGCCGCCAGAGCAGCTTCGCGCATTGGTACGGGACTTGTTAAAGCGGTATTACCCGCTTCTGTTTACCCGATTGTGGCAGCCGTGGTACCCGAAACGGTGTTTTTGCCGTTTGAGGATGAAAAACCTTTTTCATTGTCCACAACAATCTCCACCGCCGATGCGGTGGTTGTCGGTTGCGGATTGGGACAAACCGACAAGGCACTTTATTTGGTGCACGAAGTATTGGGAAGAGCCGTCTGTCCCGTTGTCTTGGATGCCGATGGTATAAATCTTATTGCTCGGCATATATCTATATTACAAACCATTCACTCACCCTTGATTCTTACTCCGCATCCGATGGAACTGGCGCGCTTGCTTGGAACTACCGCCGCCGAGATACAACAAGACCGCGAAGCGGCGGCTGTGACTGCCGCGCGCAAAACCGGCGGCATCGTCGTGCTCAAAGGGCACCGCACCGTGGTTGCCGACCAAAACGCCGTGTTATGGGTAAACACCACCGGCAACGCCGGCATGGCAACCGCCGGTATGGGCGACGTGCTGGCCGGTATGATTGGCGGGTTATTAGCGCAGGGTATTTCCCCCGCCGATGCTGCTTGCGGCGGTGTGTATTTGCACGGGTTGGCGGGTGACAAAGCCGCCAACCGGCTTTCGCAGCGCGCATTGTTGCCGACCGACGTGTTGGAAGAACTGGGAACCTTGTTTGCTGAATGGGAATAATTTTCAAAGGTGATAGTCTATGCGTCGCTTTGTCGCTTTTCCCCTTTTGCTTTTGTTCTTATTCGGCGGTGTGGGTTGCCGCAAAGTCAATCCTGCTCCCCCGATTACCACGGATTTTTCGTGTGAGTTTCGCGCCGTATACCGCGAACTCGCCGTTGCGGGCACCTTGTCCAGACGTTCGGCGGGGTCTGTTTCGCTCCAATTTACCGAGCCTTCCACCCTAAACGGTCTTACTGCTACGTGGGACGGCGAATCGGTGACGTTGTCGTTGTTGGGGCTCACATATACCGTTTCACCCGAAAGTGTGCCCGAAGCGGCTTTGGGGAAAGAGGTGTTATCGGTGTTGGATGCCGCGTTGCGGAGTGAAGGCAAAGCCGCACAAGACGGCGATATCGTAACGCTTGAGGGTGTTTGCAATAACCACGACTATACCTACCGTTACCATGCGCAAAGCGGTGCGCCGATGCATTTGTCGGTCCCCGCGCTGCCGCTTACGGTAACATTTGAAAACTGCAAAAGCAATTAAAAAAAAACGGCGAAGAAACATGACGTTTCTTCGCCGGTTGATTTTTTATATCATTTTGCGGATAACATCGGACAAAATGGCAATGCCTTTGTCAATTTCTTCTGCCGAGGGCATGGAATAATTAAGGCGAAACGCATTGGACGGTGCCGAGGGGTCGCAATTAAAGGCGGTGCCTGCCACCACAAACACTTTTTGCTCGGCGGCGGCTTTGACCACGTCCATCATAGCAAGTTCCTTGGGCATGGTGCACCACAAGAACAAACCGCCTTGCGGACGCGTGTAATCGACACAAGAGGGCATGTATTGTTCGAGGGCTGTCAGCATTTCTCCGCATTTTTGGCGGTACAGCGCTTGAATGGACGCAATGTGGGCATCCAAATCGCACGTTTGTAAATAGCGTGTGCACAGCATTTGGAAAAATTGGTTGGTATGCACATCTTCCACTTGTTTGGCAACCACCATTTTTTGAAGTAAAACCTCGTTCCCGCAAGCAAAGCCGATGCGCATACCCGCCGACAACACTTTGGAAAATGAGCCGCAATAAATGACACGGCCGTCGGTATCCATGCTTTTAAACGTGGGGATTTCCTCGCCTGCAAAGCGTAATTCACCGTAGGGGTTATCTTCCAAAATAATGACGTTGTATTTTTGCGCCAATTCGTACACGGCACGGCGTTTTTCTGCTGACATGGTGATGCCGGTGGGGTTATGGAACGTGGGAATAAGATACAGCATCTTAACGTTTTTCGTCGTTTTTAACGCTGTTTCCAACGCTTCAATACAGATGCCGTCGGCTTCCATTTCCACCCCGACAGGGCGAGCACCCAGTGAGCGGAATGCGTTGAGCGCACCGATAAAGCTGGGGTTTTCGCAAAGTACCACGTCGCCGGGGTTGCACAACACTTTGCACGCCAGTTCAATCGCTTGTTGACCGCCGCTGGTGATGATGGTCATGTTATTTTGCACATCGATGGCAAATTTGCTTTGCAAACGTTCAGAAACCAGTTGGCGCAAAGGGGTGTACCCTTCGGTTACACCGTATTGCAGGGCGGTGGCGGATTCTGATTTGAAAATTTCTGCCGCCAAAGCAGACAGTTCGTTAACCGGGAACGATTCCGGCGCAGGATTGCCCGCCGCAAACGAAATGGCGCCCGGCGTGCCCAGACTTTTGAAAATTTCGCGGATGGCAGAGGGTTTTAGCTGTTCAAAAGGTTTTGAAAATGTATAATTCATACTATATCACCGAAAGGTAGTATATCATCTTTGGCGTGTGATTGCAAGTAACGGTTGACAAAGATTGCAAATTCATGTATACTTTTTAGTAGTTTTTTGAAAAGGAGTTACCCGCAATGGCTATTCGTCGAATGTCGAGCATGAACATGGGCATGATGATGCGCATGTCTGTTTTTGTTGCCTTGCGGTAACCGCACACCAAAGCATTTTGTTTTTGGAGAGAGAAGGCAACGAGCAATCGTTTGCCTTTATTTTTTAGGAAAGGTCGTTTTACTATGAGTTATCGTGTTGACACCAATTGTATTCAAGGCGGTTATCAACCGCAAAACGGCGAACCGCGCGTGCTGCCGATTTATCAAAGCACCACTTACAAATACAATTCCGCCGACCATTTGGGCGATTTGTTTGATTTGAAGGTTGACGGGCACATGTATACCCGCATTTCCAACCCCACCGTCGCTTGTGTGGAAGATAAAATTGCCACGTTGGAGGGCGGCGTCGGAGCAATGTGCACTTCTTCGGGTCAAGCTGCTTCGTTGATGGCCATTTTTAATATTACCTCTTCGGGTCAAAACTTTGTGAGCTTGTCTACCATTTACGGCGGCACCACCAACTTGTTTGCCGTGACCATGAAACGCATGGGTATTGAGGTGCGTTTTGCCACGCCCGATATGACCGATGAACAAGTGGATGCTTTGTTTGATGAAAACACGCGCTTGGTATTTGGCGAAACCGTTGCCAACCCTGCTTTGACCGTGTTGGATATTGAACGTTATGCCGCTTTGGCTCACCGCCACGGTGTACCGCTGATTGTGGACAACACCTTTGCTACACCCGTTTTGTGCCGTCCGTTTGAATTTGGGGCGGATATTGTGATTCATTCTACCACCAAATACATGGACGGTCACGCCTCGGTAGTCGGCGGTGTGATTGTGGACAGCGGCAATTTTGACTGGGCGGCTTCCGGAAAATATCCGGAACTGACCACGCCCGACGAATCCTACCACGGTGTGATATACACCGAGCAGTTTGGCAAAGCCGCCTACATCACCAAAGCACGTGTGCAACTCATGCGTGATTTTGGTTGCACGCCCCAACCGCTTGCCGTGTTCTTACTCAATTTGGGGCTGGAAACCTTGGCCGTTCGCATGGAACGTCATTGCCAAAACGCAAAAAAAGTTGCCGAGTTTTTGGAAAAGCACAAACAAGTTGCGTGGGTGAACTATCCCATGCTCAAAAATTCTGACCAACATGCCTTGGCAATGAAATATTTGCCGAACGGTTGTTGTGGCGTTATTTCGTTTGGTATCCGCGGTGGACGCGAAGCGGCCGTCAAATTTATGGATTCGCTAAAATTAGCCGCCGTGGTCGTTCACGTAGCAGATGCGCGTACTTCCGTTTTGCATCCTGCCAGCACCACGCACCGTCAACTAACCGACGAACAACTGGTTGCTACGGGGATCACACCCGATATGATTCGGTTGTCCGTTGGCATTGAAAACATTGACGACATTTTAGAAGACCTGCAACAAGCCTTTGAAGCAGTATAAGGAGATGGGTTACCATGCCTATTAAAATCCCCAATCAGTTACCCGCCACCAAGACGCTGACGGATGAAAATATTTTTGTCATCACCGAAACCCGCGCGCTGACACAAGATATTCGCCCTTTAAAAATATTGTTGCTGAATTTGATGCCGAAAAAAATTGTGACCGAAACGCAGTTGGCACGCTTGCTCGGTAACACACCGTTGCAAGTGGAATTGGAACTGATTCACACACGCACGCACAAATCCCGCAACACGCCCGAAGACCACATGCTGACGTTTTATAAAACCTTTGACGATGTCAAACACAAAAAGTACGACGGCATGATTATCACAGGCGCACCCGTGGAGTTGTTGGAATTTGAGCAAGTGGAATATTGGGACGAGTTGTGCGAAATCATGGAATGGAGTAAAACCCACGTGACCAGTACGTTGCACATTTGCTGGGGCGCGCAAGCGGGGCTTTATTACCACTATGGGGTACCGAAACATCCGTTACCGCAAAAAATGTTTGGTATTTTCCCGCATCAAGTGGAACACAAAACCTCCATTTTGTTCCGCGGATTTGACGACGTGTTTTACGTGCCGCATTCGCGCCACACCACGGTGTTGCGCGAAGATATTGAAGCAGTACCGGGACTGAAAATTTTAACATCGTCGCCCCAAGCGGGGATTCATGCCATTGCGACCGATAAAGGGAAACAAATTTTTATTACGGGGCATTCGGAATACGATGCGTGCACGCTCAAAGAAGAATACGACCGCGACGTGGCGGCAGGGTTACCGATTGCACCGCCGGAAAATTATTTCCCAAACAACGACCCCACTCTCCCCCCGCAGGTTACGTGGCGGGCACATGCGCATTTGTTGTTTTCCAACTGGCTGAACTATTTTGTATACCAAACCACCCCCTATAATTTGGACGAAATTCAATAACCGAATAAGAAAGGGCGCTCTCCTTACGGGGAGCGCCCTTTTCTTTTATCTTCCTCTGTATTCTTGTTTTAGCACCCCTGCCATTTCTTCGGGAGATTCTTGGCATCCGTTTGCCAGCCAAAGTTTGATAACAGCATTCAGTCCATTTCTGAAAAACTCAATATGGTACTTCACATTATCACTAATTTGTTCCTTTTCAGCGCGTCTTTCATCGTATACGGAAACAAGATGTTTGTCATCATAGCACAGTTTAAAATACGTTTTATAGAAAATTTGGTTTTCTTTGATATGCATAAACATGCGAAGCACGCCGGTGCGCTCCGTCATATAATCGTAATCGGCAAACAGGTTGCTGAACTCGTTTTCAAGTTTTTCTCTTGTTTTATCCGCAAGGTCAAATATATCTACATAATTGGCATAAAAGGTACTGCGGTTAAGTCCTGTCATTTTGATAATATCTGTAACCGTAATATCTTTAATCTCGCAACGTTGCAAAAGTTCAACAAACGCCTTCTCGATTTTGTCTTGCGATTCTCTACGGCGTTTATTATTCCTTACATTCATTTACCCCGTCTCCTTTTATTCCGACATTTTCGGCCACTTTGATGGCTGTTTCTTTTTTTATTCCAACACTTGTTGCTGATTTGATGATTGTTTTGGCAGTATAAACACAGTATACTATGCTTGTAATAAAAACACAAGTGTTGGTTTAATGAGAGGAGAATTTGAAATGAAAAAAAGCAGTTTTGTGGCGCTTGTTATGGGTACTGTCAGCGGAGTACTGTTTGCGCTTGGTATGTGCATGGCGCTCTTGCCCGAATGGAATGCTTTTAAAGAAGGGGTCATTTTGGGCAGCGTGGGTATTGTTCTCGGTGTTATCACAGCGCTTGTCTGGTGCAAAATGGAAAATAAAAAGTTCCCCCGAATGAGCGTTAAAAATGTGCTGCGCACAATTTACATTGTGGTCGCCTGTTTGGTGCTCGGCATTGGCTTGTGTATGTGCCTTGTGTGGCAACAAATCGTTTGGGGTACCATTATCGGTCTGCTTGGCATCGTTATGTTGCTTGCGCTCATTCCGATGATTAAAGGAATCAAATGAATGCAACCCGAATTATAAAAAGCCCCCATGTACGACTGCTGGTAAACATTCTTTATGCAATCGGCAACTGTACGATTGGGTTTCTTGCACATTCTTGGTGGTTTATTACCGTGGGTGCTTATTATGTAGTACTATCAATAACCCGTTTTTCCGTTTTACAAGTGAAAAGGAAAGCAAGCGGTGATTGCTCCATTGAGTTTTTTGCAAGAAAAATCACGGGTGTATTATTGGTAGTGTTGTCAGTTTGTATTATCGGTATAAACATTCTGTCAGCCATAAAGGACAGAGGCACCGCTTTTCACAAAATCGTGATGATTACCATTGCCACGTATACTTTTACAAAAATTATTATTGCCATCATCGGGATGGTAAAAACCAAACATTCCCCCTCGCCCGTGGAAAAAACAATTCGAAACATATCGCTGGCCGATGCTTGCGTTTCCTTATACAGCATGCAACGCTCCATGTTGGTTTCCTTTCCGGGCATGGTAGCAAAAGATACACAATTACTAAACATTTTAACGGGAGCCGCCGTGTTTATAACGGTGCAGCTTCTCGGAATTAATCTTATTGGAGGAAAAAAGGTAACTATGGCTAAATCCAAAATCATTAAAGCAAACCAAAAAATCGCGGAAGCAGTAACCGACGGCTACAAAAAAATTGAAAAAGGTGTCGTAGAAAGTTACAAAAAAATCGAAGATAAGTTTGTTGATGCTTATCTTACCAAAGATGGTGAATCCGTTGAGGAAGCCAAAGCAAGGTTAAAAGAAGAAAACAGATAAGGTGACACGACCTCAGAGAGTCGAACCCTTTTCGGTTTCGCTCGCCGCCTTTACCCGCGCGGTGTTGTGTTCGTTTTTGCAAGGCTTAATCAAACGGCGGCAGAAGGGAGAACCCTTTCTGCCGCCGTTTGATTATTTATTGATTGCAAAAACTGCTGTTTATTTTTCAAAAAAGGTTGAGAAATTGTAGGAAGTAGCGTAAAATGGATAGCGTTGAAAAAAGGAGAGGACGTCTATGACAAAAAACAAGAAAACGGCTTCGGTGTTTGCACCGAAAATCGTTTCAACCCTAAAAAACTATTCCCTCAAAAACTTTACTGCCGATTTGACGGCAGGATTGGTTGTGGCAATTATTGCCCTGCCGCTGTCCATTGCGCTTGCCATTGCTTCGGGCGTTTCGCCCGAAAAGGGTGTATACACCGCCATTGTCGCGGGATTTGTGATTGCGCTGTTCGGCGGCAGCCGTGTTAATATTTCGGGTCCTACCGCCGCATTTGCTACCATTGTGGCGGGTATTGTGGCGCAGTATGATATCGAGGGTTTGGTGCTTGCTACGTTGATGGCGGGCATATTGCTTATTTTGATGGGGTTGTGCCGTTTTGGCTCGCTTATCAAATATATCCCGAACACCATTACCACGGGGTTTACCTCGGGTATTGCGCTGACCATTGCGATTGGCCAACTGAAAGATTTTTTGGGACTTACCTTCGCCAAAGGCACACACGCCGTGGAAACCATGGAAAAACTCGGTGCGGTTGCCTCTTCGCTTTCCACTCTTAATCCGTGGGCAGTGTTGGTGGGCGGTATTGGTTTGGCCGTTTTGATACTGTGGCCCAAACTGAGCAAAAAAATCCCCGCTTCGCTGATTGCGGTATTGGTCGGCACGGCGTTGGTAGCCGTACTCCATTTAGACGTAAACACCATTGGGGATTTATATAACATCCCTTCCTCCCTGCCCTCCCTGTCGTTCCCCGCGGTAAGCACCGAACTTATCAAAGAATTGTTCCCCAGTGCGGTGACGATTGCGGTATTGGCAGCGGTGGAATCGTTGCTTTCTTGCGTGGTATCCGACGAGATGATTGGCGACCGCCACAACTCTAACACCGAGTTGATTGCCCAAGGGCTCGGCAACATTGCCTCGGGGCTTTTTGGCGGTATTCCCGCAACGGGTGCGATTGCGCGTACTGCCGCCAACGTCAAAAACGGCGGACGGTCGCCGATTTCAGGCATGGTACACGCGGTCGTGCTATTGCTGATTTTAGTGGTACTGATGCCGTATGCCGCATGGATTCCCATGCCGATTATTGCCGCCGTTTTATTTATGGTAGCATACAATATGTCGGAATGGCGGCATTTTGTCGCCCTTTGCAGAACCGCACCCAAAAGCGATATTCTGGTGCTGGTCGTCACCTTTGTGCTAACCGTGGTGTTTGATTTGGTGGTCGCGATTGAGGTGGGGATGATACTTCATCTTATTTTTAAACTGTATAACCGTTACCACGGGCGCAAAACATCTGTTACCGAGTAAAGATACTGCATTACAAAACAAATAAGAACCCGACCCGCCAACGCAATTGAAATTGCGGGCGGGTTCCCCGGAACCTTGTTGTTTACACAATAAAAAAGCGAGTTGGTATTTTGCAATACCAACTCGCTTTTTTTAGAATACATAGCCGACGACAATGCCGAGCGCTGCCGAAAGCAAAATAATTAGTATGGGATGCAACTTTTTGAGAGCGAGGAACAGTGAAACGGCAAAAATCACTGCCGAACTGATAAACGCCGCCGTACCGAGCGTTGCCAAGGAAAACGAAACGGGGAAAAACACCGTTTGGCCTGTGGTGAAAATGGCAGCACCGATAAGGCCGATAACCGCCGGTTTTAAGCCCGACATACACCCCGCCACCACGCGACTGGTTTTGAATTTTTCAAAACATTTGGCAACAATCAAGATAATGATGAACGAGGGCAGCACCACGCCCAAGGTGGCGCAAAAGGCACCCAGCCAACCGCCAATACCCTGATGCAAGTAGGTTACTTGGCTACCCATTTCCTGACCGACGTAGGTTGCCATGTTGATGGCAAAGGGGCCGGGGGTGGATTCGCTGACGGCAATAAAGTTGAGGATTTTTTCCGTTTCGAGCCAGCCGTGCGCTTCGACATCGGCTTGAATCAGCGGTAGCATGGCATAGCCACCGCCAAACGTAAAGGCGCCGATTTTGAAAAAGGTTAAAAACAGTTCCAAAAAAATCATGGTTTACCGCACCTCTTTTCTGCGACAAACGACGAAACCAAACCAATCAGTGCGCAAGCGATAATTACCAGCAACACATTGACTTTGAGCAGCGCCACCGCAACAAACGCCAAGCCCATAACAACGTACGCCACCGCGCTTTTGGGGCTTTTTTTATACATCGTGATGAGCGCTTTAAGAATAAGCGCCAACACACCCGCGCGAATACCGTTGAACGCGTATTGCACTACGGTTAAACTTTCGAATTGGTCGAGCACCATGGAAATGAGAGAAATAATCAAAAACGACGGCAGTACCACACCCAAGGTACAAAACATGGCGCCAAAAAAGCCCGCCGTGCGGTAGCCGACAAAGGTGGCGGAGTTAATAGCAATGGGACCGGGAGTGGACTCGGCAATCGCGACAATTTCCAAAATGTCGTCGTCGGTAAGCCAGTTGTTTTTTTCGACCACTTCGCGTTGAATCAGCGGTATCATGGCATAGCCGCCGCCAAACGTGAACGCACCGATTTTTAAGAATGTTAAAAACAGTTTTCCTATCATGATATCACACTCCTTAGTGTCACTTTATTGTATCACGCTTAATAAACAAAAGCAATAAAAGAGTTGTTTTTCAAAATAGAGTATAGTATGATAGTAGTATATAAGTGAGGTGCTTTTTATGAAAATTACTGTTAATCCCGACAAAGCCATTGCGGATGCCGTCAAAGAGGGGCTTAAACAAACGGGCGGGTACTGCCCGTGCCGCCGTGAGCGCACCGAGGACAACAAGTGTATGTGCAAAGAATTTCGCGAGCAAATCAAAGATCCGAATTTTGAGGGATTTTGTCATTGTATGCTGTATTACAAGGAGAATTGACAAACTTTTTGCAAAACAGTATACTGTACGTAGAAAGAAGGGGTAGTATGGCGGAATATTATACCATGACCATTGCGGGTTTGGAACGAAAGTTAGAAAAATTTCCGGTGAGCGATACGCTGGACATTGCCGCGTTTATCATTTTTGGTGACGTGGAGTTAACAGTGGCAGGTTGCGCCGAATTGCTGAAAAAGGTGCCGGAATTTGACGTTATTTTAACGCCTGAGGCAAAAAGTATTCCGATTGCGTACGAAATGGCGCGGCAATCGGGCAAACCGTACGTGGTTGCCCGCAAAGGGGTTAAAGTGTATATGCGCAATCCGTTGGAAGTGTCGGTGACGTCCATCACCACCCAGCACGAACAACACCTGTTTTTGGGTGAAACCGAGGTTGGCCTGCTCAAAGGCAAACGCGTATTGATTGTGGACGACGTGGTCAGCACGGGCGAATCGCTGATTGCTGTTCGGCAGTTGGTGGAAAAAGCCGGCGGCGTGGAAGCCGCGGCCTGTGCCTTTTTGGCAGAGGGCGATGCCGCAAACCGCGACGACATTCTCTTTTTGGAACCGTTACCGTTGTTTTTTAAATAACATTCCCGCATAAAAACGCGGCATACCTGCTTTTTCAGGTATGCCGCGTTTTTAAAATTCCTCTTCTTCCTCTGTGAGTCGGCGGGTAGCCAGTGTGATACACACCACCCGCTTGGCACCGTAGATTTTGAGTATTTTGGCACATTCATCCGCGGTAGAACCGGTGGTCATGACGTCATCGACCAACAAGAAGGTTTTATCCTTGACCGAAGGTACCGTTATGTCGAAAACACCAAATACGTTACCGGTTCGTTCCATGCTCGTCAGTTCCTTTTGCGGCTTGGTTTCGTATATCTTTTTTAAAATATCATATACCGGTATGTTAAGACGTTTTCCCAAGGCATCAGCGAGCAGTTTGCTTTGGTTATACCCACGAGCAAATTCTTCACGTTTGGTCATGGGAACAAAGACAATGCCGTCAATATTCTCGATAATATATTCGCGGTGTGCCACCGCTGCCATTTGCTGTGTGAAATACGAAATTGCCTGTGCATCGTAGAATAGTTTTAACCGTAAGATGCCCGCACGTGCCACACCCTCGTGATAAAACGGAGCGGCTTGTGCATCAAAGTGGCGGCGATGTTTTTCGCAATGACAATCGAATTTTCGTTGACCGCAAAAGGGACAAATCGGCGGTCGTATTATCGGTAGAAAGCGGCGACAAGCGACACACATCACCTGTTCGGGCAAAATCACTTTGCCGCAAAATACACAGCGTTCCGGCAAAAACCATGCCAATATTTCGCGTAGGAGTAGCTTCACATAAACACCTGCCCCGCTTGGAGTATAAAATGCTCCAAGCCGGTATAACGTAACATTTCGCGGCTGTTTCCCACCATGGTTTCCAACGTTTCGCCGCTGCCTACCGCTACCAACAACGATTTGGCGCGGGTAACCGCCGTATACAACAAATTGCGATAGCATAGTTGCGGCGGTTGGCGAAACAGCGGCAACAGCACGGTATGAAACTCGCTGCCTTGGCTTTTATGTACCGTGATAGCGTAGGCGAGTTCCAACTCTGCCGCTTGGTCATAGGTATATTGTGCAACACGGTCATCGTATCGCACGGTCAACACTTGGTCGCGCGGTGAAATTTCTTCTAAAATACCGATATCACCGTTGAACACACCCGTACCGTACGTACCGTCGTCACGCGTCCAACCGATATCGTAATCGTTTTTGATATGCATCACTTTGTCCCCTTGTCGGAACAACATGCCGTTCCCTTGCCATTCCGCTTTTTTGTCGGACGGGGGATTGACAATTTCTTGCAACGCGGCATTAAGACTTACGGTACCAATCACGCCTTTTCTGCCGGGGCACAGAACTTGAATTTCTTCAAACAGGCTGGTGCCGTACCCCGCGGGCAAGCGGCGGTAACACAAATCCACCACGGTTCTGGCGGTTTCTTCGGCCGAAGGTTGCGGGAGAAAAAAGAAATCGCCGTCCTTTTTGGTAAGCGTGGGCATCTCACCTGCGACAATACGGTGAGCGTTGGCAACAATGTCACTGGTAAGCGCTTGGCGGAATACTTCGGTCAGTTCCACCATCGGCAAAACGTTACTGCGAATCAAATCGTGCAAAATACTGCCCGCACCGACAGCGGGAAGTTGGTTTATATCCCCCACCAAAATCAGTCGGCATCCGCTTTTGAGTGCGCGTAACAAACTTTCGAACAACAATGTGTCTACCATGGACACCTCGTCCACAATCAAGGTATCAATATCCAAGGGGTTTTTTTCGTTGCGGTCAAAGTAGGGGCGGTCGTTTTCGTCCCACTCAACTTCCAACAAGCGGTGCAGCGTGCGCGCTTCGCAACCGGTCAGTTCACTCATGCGTTTTGCCGCACGGCCGGTGGGCGCGGCAATCTCGACACGTTCGCCCATGCTTTCGAGCAGCGTGATAATCGCGCGTAAGGTGGTGGTTTTCCCCGTACCGGGGCCACCCGTGAGAATCAACGCACCGCGCTCCACGGCAGCGATAATGGCTTTCTTTTGCTGTGCTTCGTAAGAAATGTTATTTTGCTTTTCAATCTGTTCCATCTTTTTAAGCAACAATGTATCCGAAACGGTATGTACCCCACCCATAAGTTGTATGCGCGAGGCAATGTATTTTTCGGCTTGGTACAAATCAGGTAAAAAGATAAACAAACGGTCCTTGATAGTTTCGCCCCGTACCGTGAAATTACCGATCATATCTTGCAACGTGGCGGTTACCTCGTTTGGTTCCACTTGCAACAAGCTTGATGCCGCCAGCACCAATTTTTCCGACGGCAAACAGGTGTGTCCGTTGCTCAAATTATGCCGCAACACGTGCAATATTCCTGCTTGGATACGGTTTTCGGCATCGTGCGGGTGCGCCATGCTGTGACCGATGGCATCTGCCCGTTCGAACGAAATGTATAACCCCGCCGAGCAAAGCAAATACGGATTAGCGCGAATGGTTTCTACCGCCGAAGCACCCCAGCGTTTAAAACAACGCAGCGCTTCGCTTTGGGTGAGTCCATAGCCCGAAAACGCCAACAAAATCTCACGCAAACCGAACTGTTCGCGATATTCTTTGCCAATCTCTTGTGCGCGGCGCGCGGTGATGCCTTTGACTTGCACAAGACGTTCGGGTTCTTCTTCTATCACGCGTAAGGTATCGTCACCGAATTTTTGCACCAGTGCCGAAGCGGTAACAGGGCCAATCCCTTTGATGGCACCCGATGCCAAATAACGGAACACCGCCTCGGTATCGGTGGGCAAGTACTGCTCGCACGACTGCGCACGAAATTGACGACCAAACTTGGGATGTTCCACCCAGTTGCCCGTCAATTTGAGTTGTTCGCCGGCGTGTACCGCCGGGAAAACGCCGACCACCTTTTGCAGTTCTTCGTCCGATACGACTTCCAACACCGTCCAGCCGTTTTCCTCGTTTTGAAAAACGACGCGTTCGACAACACCGGACAGCGTTTGCTCGTGTTCTGCCATTGCTTTGCCCTTTCTGCTTTTTTCTCCTTTTTATCATACTTCATTTGGGGGCGATTGTAAAGTATTTGCCCACTCTTTTTCGGTTAAAAACGCAAGATGCAACTCGCGGCACAGTGTGGCAGCCACTTTTTCGCTTTCGGCTTCCAAACCGCGGTTCAGCACCACAAACGACACGTTTTTGAACGGGAAAAACCAACGCAGCAATGCCATACGGCGCACCGCATATTCCGCAGTCTCGGCAGTACGCCCAAGCGGTAACACGTAATATTCTGTTTGTTCTTTGGCAGAAAAAAACAAACAAAATACCAAACGGCTTATCAACTCCGCCAGCGCATACACCGAAAGCAACAACACCACCGCTGTGAGTAAAATTTCTCCCACCATATTTCTCGCCTCCTGTCAGTCCACTATACGTAAGCGGACAGACTGTGGTTACGGTATATCTTGTATTTTACCAAACGAATACCCCATGCCTTTCCATTTGGTCAGTAATTCGTCCAAGATTTCGGCATTGGTCTTAGACGTGCTGTGAAGAAGCACCACCGCACCGGGATGAACGCGCGGTAACAGTTTTTGGAACGCTTGTTCGCGGGTGGGTTGGCGGTCAACGTACCAATCCACGTATGCCAAACTCCAAAAATAGGTGGTGTACCCCAGTTCGGCTGCCATTTTGAGGTTTTGTTCGCTGAACTTACCTTGCGGCGGGCGGTAGATTTTTTCCATGGGTTGACCAATAAGTGACTCGTAAGCACTTTCCAACTCGCCAAGTTCTTTTTGAAATGCCGCCTTTTCCGCAATTTTGGACATATCGGGATGATGCGCGGTGTGATTGCCGACGGTATGCCCCTCGGCGACCATGCGTTTGACCAGTTCGGGGGCGGTGTCCAAATAATTTTTAACCAAGAAAAAACACGCCGAAACCCCGTGCTTTTTGAGGGTATCCAAAATGGAAGCCGTATACCCGTTTTCAAAACCCGCATCAAATGTCAAGTACAATACTTTATTGGACTCGCTTCCATCGGAAGTGGTGTTACCCACGTAATAGGCGTTATATTGTTTAAGGTATGCGGCATCGGCATTACCCATCGGCACTTCGCCGTTTTTTTGAAAACTGAGTCCCCAGTTGCTTGTGGGAGACGCATTTGTCGGCACGACCTGACCAACAGACACTGTCAAGATGGCGGCTATCACCAAAAAACACGCACTTAGGACTACCCATTTACTTTTAAATACAATCACCATGTCACTCACACTCCTATTCTTTTAATAGGTATGCGAGAAAAAAGCAAGAAAGCACCCTTTTCAGGGTGCTTTCTTATTCTTGTTGTGCTTTAATCACGCGACAGCATAAACTTCGTAAATCGTTGAGCGTGCAAAGCGTGCCCGCTTCGCCGCGGAACACCGCCGCACCGCGCAGATTGCGCATGTACCACGAAGCGTGTTTGCGTGCTTCCAGCAACGCCACACGCTCGCCTTTGAGCGCTGCCGCCCATTCGATTTGGCGGCACAACACGTCCATGCGTTGTTCCACCGTTGGTTCGGGGAGCAAGGTGCCGTTTTGCAAAAAGGTGTTGACCGATTCAAAAATCCACGGTGCGCCCAAAGCGCCGCGACCAATCATGATAAGGTCGCAACCCGTTTGTTCATACAAAGCGGCGGCTTGTTCGGGTGTAGTGACGTCGCCGTTGCCGATAACGGGAACCGACACCGCCTGCTTTACCTGCCGAATACAATCCCAGTCCACCGGCGGAGCATACATTTGGTCGCGGGTACGTCCGTGTACCGTGATAGCAGAAGCACCGCCGCTTTCGCACGCCTGCGCGACTTCTACAGCATTCACTTCGGTTTTGGAATACCCTTTGCGGATTTTGACCGTAACAGGGACTTCCACCGCTTCGCACACTGCTTTGACAATGCGGCGGCAAAGTTCCGGTTCGCGCATGAGCGAACTGCCGCAGTGGTTACCCGCGATTTTGGGAGCGGGGCAACCCATGTTAATATCCAACCAATCGGGCTTTTGTTCCATCGCAAGGCGCGCCGCTTTTGCCATGGTTTCGGGGTCATCACCGAAAAGTTGAATGGCGGCAGGACGTTCGCGGTCGCAAAGACGCATCAGTTCGCGGCTTTTGGCATCGCCAAAGGTGAGCGCTTTGGCGCTGACCATTTCCGACACCGTAAACGCCGCACCGTAACTAACGCATAATCGCCGAAACGCCGCATCTGCCACACCCGCCATGGGAGCAAGCGCCGCCGTTTTTGAGAATGTAAACTTACCGAGTTGCATAATTTTAATTCCTTAATCGTTTTTCTGCTTTTCAGTTTACCATAACTTTCTATGATAGGTCAACTTAAATATGCGGTGATACCGTTCGCCACACCCAATGCGAACAACTGCGGCGAATTCGCCATCAAAGCGGCATCCCCTGCATTGGTGATAAACCCAAGTTCCACCAGCACCGCCGGCATACGCGTACGGCGCAACACATACAAGTTGGTGCGCTGCGTAACACCGCGGTTGGGAAGCCCCGTGGTTTCCTCTAATCCGCGCAAAATACTTTCGCCCAAATCTGCTGCTACGGAATTAAGGCTATACACCAACGCTTCCGAGCCCGAAGCCCCCGCTAACTGCGAGGCATTGGCATGTAGGCTGATAAAGTAATCGGCGTCCCATGCATTGGCTTCGTTGACACGTGCAGCCAGCGACGTGGCATTGGACGTACCGAGTTGCGTTTCGGGTGTGGGGCGGGAAAGGCGCGTTTCGTACCCTTCGGCTTGTAAAATAGCCGCCAGTTCCTGCCCGATGGTGTATACCAAATCTTGCTCACGATACCCGTTCCCCTCTGCGCCCGCATTGGGATTTTGCGGGTTATGTCCTTGGTCGATATAAATTTTTGTTGCCATATCGTCATCCCCCTTTCCCCACAGTATATGCGGGATTTACGGTATTGGTTAATCTTTAAAAAAAGATGAAATAATTTCAAAAGAAGGCTTGACATTTCAAAAAGAACATGGTATAGTAACACTTGCGTTTAATAAGGGGAAATTCCCGAGTGGCCAAAGGGGGCAGACTGTAAATCTGTTGTCTCTGACTTCGGTGGTTCGAATCCACCTTTCCCCACCAAACAAAAAAGACTTGCTACGGCAAGTCTTTTTTTGTTTGTGTTTGTGTCCGCAGGACACGACATCGTTTGACCGCTTGCGGTCAACATCATTTTGTGCGAAGCACAAACATCGTTCCGATTGAGCGGACACAAAACGAAGTTGCGCTACGCGCAAACAGTGTTACACCTTGTGCTGTAAACGATGTGATGCTTCGCATCAACGATGTTACGGCTTCGCCGTAAACACTTGCGTTTTGCGCAAGGATGTTGCACTTTGTGCAAAAGAATGGTATAATAAGCCCGAGGTGATAGAAATGAAAGAAGATAAACTTTCTGATTTATCAATGCAATTATCTGTTGATGTTCTGAATTTAGTAAAAGAACTTCGTCATAGAAAAGAAACTATTATTTCCAATCAAATCGGCAGAAGTGCTACAAGCGTTTGTGCCAACATTGCCGAAAGCAAATATGGTCACAGTCGCGCCGATTTTATTTCAAAACTTGAAATTGCATTAAAAGAAGCAAGTGAGACGGGGAAATGGCTTGAAATGCTTTATAAAACAGGCTATATTGATGAAGCTACATATAAAAGAATTAACAAAACTTGTTCTACAATTAGAATTTTACTAATTGCCTCAATTAAAACCGCAAAGGAGAATTCAAAATGAAAAAATTGTTTAGCGCTATTGCTTTGATTTGCTTAATACTATCCTTATCTGGATGTACCGTAAATTGGTTTGATAAGCATTATGATGTTCCTTGGTTTGTGATTGCGATTCCTGTTATTATAATTTTTATAGTTGCTCATATTCATATTATGTCTGGAACTTATGTTTGTCCAGAGTGTGGTGCAAACTTTAAACCAAAATGGTATCAAATTTCTGCATATTTTCATTTTATGGGTGAAAGGCTTATTAAATGTCCAAATTGTAAAAAATCAAATTACTGCAAAAGAAAGTAGTGGCATCTAAATGGTTCGGAACAGCCAAAAATCGACAGGTTTCGACCTGTCGATTTTTTATCCATTGCGAAAGCAATGGTATATCATCACGCGCAAGCGTGCATCTCATTACCGAAGGTGTATATCATCAGCCGCAGGCTGCATTTCTTTTCGCAATGATGATATACAAAACTTCCTTTTGATGATATGCAATTTCTGCGGAATTGATGATATACACGGCTTTCGCCGTGATTTATGTGAGAGTTCAAAGTCATACGCAAACTCGGCAAAAATATCTTTTTTGTAGCCCATAGACAAACAAAAAAACCGACCAACAGGTCGGTTTTTTTGTTTTTTGGAACAAGAAACGGTGCTTTTTTGTTTGAAATATAAAAAAGAAAGTGCTATAATCAATCCATTGGCAAGGAGGGGTTGGAATGAACGGTAAATTCGGCGTTTCGATTAAATGGTTATCTGTTACCTGTTTTGAAATACGTTGCGGTGACGTGACGGTGGTAAGTGACCCGTTTGTGACAGACAGTGAAAGCACAAGCCTTACTTGGGAAGCCATTGAACAGTGTGATATTATCTGCCTGTCTCACGCGCATTTTGACCACATTACAGATATTCCTAAATTGCTTGACAAGTTCCATCCGCTTTTATTGTGCGGCGACCAAACGGCCATGCCGTTGGCAAAATGGCTGAACTACACGCCTTCGCGCATTTATCCGATGTACCCCGATATGGAATTGGATTTTGACACCGTCAAGATTCGCGCGTTATACGGTCGGCACACCGACCAACACAAAGGATTTAACGATTTGTGTGCGCATTTGTCCACATATCCTTTGTGTGCAAACGACAAGGAAATTGACGCGTTGCAGGGTGTGGGCAGTTTGGACTACCGCAACTTTTTGTTTACCTTGCCGAACGGCACCACCATATTGCTGTGGGGCAATGACCCCACCCCCGAACAAAAAAATATTTGCAAAGCGCTCAAGCCCGATATTGCCATCATTCAACGTTCGAGTGACTTGGCAGTTGTTAAACAAAAAGCGCGGTTTGCCGCTGACATTGGCTGCAAAGTGCTGATACCGCATCACACGGATTTCCCGAGTATCACGCCTCCCGAAATCGTGGAAACGTTCAAAGAGGAGTTTTTGCGATTAGTCCCCGATGGGAAGTTTATAACCCCCGCGCACGGCGAGTGGATTGACTTATAAAAGGGTGAACAGTATGACAAAACAAAAAAATTACAAAAAAACATTGACGGCTTGTTATCTTGGCTATGTTACGCAAGCGATAACTGCTAATTTTACGCCGCTTTTGTTTTTAACGTTCAAGCGGACTTACGGACTTACGCTGGAAAAGATTGCGCTGATTCCGTTGGTGTTCTTTTTGACACAGTTACTTATTGACCTTGCAGCCACCAAATTTGCCGACAAAATCGGATATCGTACCTGTGTTGTCGCATCGCAAGCATTATCGGCTGTCGGTCTTGCTTTGATGGCAATCTTGCCGGAAGTGCTTCCCATCCCCTTTATCGGTATTTTGATTGCGGTTGTGCTTTATGCCATGGGAAGCGGATTGGTTGAGGTTTTGTTAAGCCCTATTGTTGAGGCTTGTCCGTTTGAAAACAAAGAAGGCATGATGAGTCTGTTGCACTCGTTCTTTTGCTGGGGCGCCATGGGCGTTATTTTGGGTTCTACCTTCTTTTTTGCGGTATTCGGCATCGAAAACTGGAAAATACTTACCTTTATTTGGGCGTTGGTGCCGCTTTATAACACCTTTAACTTTATCAGCTGTCCCATAGAACGGTTGGGGGAAGACGGCCAAAGCATGGGTATTCGCCAACTGCTCAAAACGCCGATTTTTTGGTTGATGATACTGCTTATGGTATGCTCGGGTGCCTCCGAGGCAACCATGACGCAATGGGCATCGGCATTCACCGAATCAGCACTCGGTGTTTCTAAAACCGTGGGTGATTTGGCAGGACCGTGTTTGTTTGTGATGTTTATGGGTATTGCCCGCGTACTGTACGGTAAATTCAGCGAGAAACTTGATTTGACCAAGATTATGCTTGCTTGCGGGGTTATGTGTACCGCTTGTTATCTGTTGGCATCCTTGTCGGCAACACCGATTCTTGGCCTTGCGGGTTGCGCACTGTGCGGCTTGGCTGTCGGTATTATGTGGCCGGGTTCTATCAGCATATCCGCGCAAAAATGTCCCAGGGGCGGTACGGCTATGTTCGCCTTTTTGGCCTTGGCAGGTGATTTGGGTGCCTCGGTAAGTCCTACCATGGTGGGAAGCCTTTCCGAAATGGCAGGCGGTAATCTTAAATTTGGGTTGATGGTGGCAACGGTGTTCCCCGCTCTTTTGGTGATCGGATTAATTGTTTTAAATAAAGCGAAACAATGTTCCAACAAAAAGTAAGCAGGATTTGCGCAGCTATTGTGCTTGTTAGTTTTTGTTTGAGGTAATTGTTTAGGACTGTTTGCTGAAATGATAATAAGGTGAATGCTATGTCTGACAATGTGTTAAATATTTCGTATTCCAAAATATACGGTTTGCCGTATCCGATGAACACTGCCGAGTTATACAAAGAAGCCTGCAAACTTGGTTTTGATGCTATCAAAGGTGATGTGACACCGTGCGCCGACGGCAAACTTATTATGTGCCACGACAATGTATTTCGTTTGGACGAAAACGGACGTGTGCTCGAACCGTGGATCAAAGAAGGTATCTGCGGGGAAACGTATATCGACAAACTAACCTATGAAGAATGCAAAAACTTGGAATATGCAAGTGAATCAGCCAAAGAACATTTGGGGTATTACGCGCACGTTGCCGAGTTGGAAGAAATGATTAAAACGTGTCACGAATACGGCAAAATAGCCTATATTACCGTGCGCGACCAACAAATTGAGTGGTGTGTGGACGAAGTTTACCGTCTGCTTACCAAATACGATATGGTAAATCACTGTATCATCAATTCCTTTACGCCCGAAACGTTACAAGCCATGCGCCGTAAAGACAAAAACATTCAGCTTTCGCGCGTGTTTGGTCCCGACGAAACAGTAACGAAAGCCGAAATCGACATTTGTGCGGAGCTTGGGAATTGCGCGTTTTGCTTTTTCTCGCTGACGCAGTGCGGGAACACCCAAGACGTATATGACCAATCCAAAGAAGCATTTTTGTATGCCAAAGAAAAAGGTGTACCGTTGCATTTTGCACAAGTGGCCGACAAAAAGTTTTATAACTGGGGCCTGGAAAACGGATTTACCGGATTCCAATGCCTGACAGTAAAAACCTGTTTTTAAGAAGAATGCACCCGATTCCGTGTGGAATCGGTTGCACTTTTTTATTTGTGCGCGGTGAGAAACTCGATAAAGGTTTGATAGATGCCGAAACCGACGTGGTCGGGACCATAAACGTGGTTGCCGTTTTGGGAATAAGCGCAACGTTTGGCGGTTGCTTTTTCCTCTTTGATATGGTACAATAAACCAAAACTTTATGATTGGTGGTATTTGCTATGTCAGAAATTTTAGAAATTGTAATGATTGTCAGTTTTGGTGCTTCGTGGCCGATCAACTTGATGAAGTCATACAAATCGCGCACTACTAAAGGAAAATCGCTTTTGTTTTTGTGCCTTATTTTCTTTGGGTACATTGCGGGAATTATTTCGAAATTCCTAAACGAAGCGTATATGGCATCGTTTGCCTCTAAATGGTATGTTTTGTTTTTCTATTTTCTCAATTTAATTATGGTGGGCGCGGATTTGATTTTGTATTTCCGCAATTTGAAATTGGATAAAGAAAATCGGTGATTTGACAATGCAAAAACTTGTTCGGGATATTCGCGCGATTACCGAAAGCGTGGGACTTCCCTATTTTGAAATTCACGTGTTTAAAGGGTACGACAACGTGTTTTCCCACGTTGACAAACCCGCCGATTGCGCCGACAAAGACAAAGTGTATTTGTATTCTTGCACCAAACCAATCACGGTGGTGTGCGCGTTGCAGTTGGTGGAAGCAGGCAAACTTTCGTTGGATGATTGTGTGTCGAAATATATTCCCGCGTTTGAAAACGCCGTTGTGCTTGACGAAAGCGGCAACAAACAACCGATCGACAAACCCATCACCTTGCGCCATCTGTTGACCATGAGCGCGGGGTTGGATTACGAAGACAGCGTCGCACGGACGCTTGAATTTTGCGAGCAGCAAGATAACCCTTCCACCGAAGAAATTATAAACGACATTGCGCGGTATCCGCTGAACTTTATGCCGGGTACGCAATTTTATTACAGTTTTTGTTTGGACGTGCTCGCGCGCGTGGTGGAAGTGGCAAGCGGTATGGTGTTTTCGGACTATGCCGAACAACACGTTTTCAAACCGCTTGGTATGACAAGTTGCGGGTTTCGCGACAACGATCAAAAGCGCATGCTGCCCCAATATACCGTATCCGGTGACAGCATAGTCCTTGCCCATCAATACAACGCCATGGTGGCTTCTGACAAGTTTGACAGCGGCGGTGCAGGGCTTATCGGCACGGCAGCAGATTATGCCAAATTTGGTGTGGCGTTGGCAAACGACGGTTTAACCAAAAACGGATACCGTTTATTGAGCCCCGAAAGTGTGCTCAAAATGCGCACCCCGCAAATTGATTTTTTGAGTATCGAAAATTCGTTTACCTGTGCGCAAGGGAGCGATTACAGCTATGGTTTTGGCGTGCGCACACGAACTGTCCCCACCGATTTTGGACTTGGTGTTGGTGAGTTTGGTTGGGACGGCGCTGCGGGTACCTATTTGATGGTAGATCCCATCAAAAACATTTCGATCGTGATGGGAATGCACGTGCTCGTTTGGCCCAACATTTTTAAAGGCAAACATTTGGAAATTGTGAAAAAGGTATACAAAACATTTGATTTTTAGGAGGCAGATAACATGGAAAAACTTATTGCAGCCGTCGAAAAACACAAACAACTGATTTTGGATACCGAGCGATATATTTGGAAAAACCCCGAAACCGGTTACAAAGAATTTAAAACCACCGCGTATATGAAAGACGTTTTTGAAAAACTGGGATATACGCTGACAATGGCCGAGGATATCACCGGTTTTTACACGGTGCTTGACACCGGTAGACCCGGACCCGAAATTTTGGTGTTGGGTGAACTTGACTCGGTCATTTGCCCCGACCACAAAGACGCCGACCCCGAAACAGGCGCCGTGCACTCTTGCGGTCATCACGCCCAATGCGCCGCGTTGGTGGGTGTTGCCGCAGCGCTTAAAGAACCGCACGTGTTGGATAAACTGTGCGGTAAAATTAAGTTGTGCGCGGTTCCCGCCGAAGAATTGTTGGAAATCGAGTTCCGCAGCGGGCTTAAAAAGGAAGGGAAAATCAAATATTACGGCGGAAAAGTGGAATTTTTGCACCGTGGATATTTTGATTCTTCGGATATTGCGTTTATGGTACATACGGGCCAAAAATTCAGCATGGGTACCGGCTCGAACGGTTGTTTGAGCAAACAAGTCATTTACAAAGGCTTGTCGGCACACGCGGGCAGTTTGCCGTGGAATGGTATTAATGCGCTTTATGCCGCCAACTGCGGTCTAAACGCCATTAACGCGATTCGCGAAACGTTCCAAGAAAAAGACCTTGTCCGCGTTCATCCCATTGTTACTGCGGGCGGTGCCATGGTGAACGCCATTCCCGAAACGGTCACGCTGGAAAGTTACGTGCGCGGCAAAACGTTTGAAAGCATTGCCGAAGCCAACAAAAAAGTGAACCGCGCGTTGACCGGTGCGGCACTTTCGCTTGGTGCGAACGTAGAAATTGTGGACGTTTTCGGGTATGCTCCCCGCAACGACGACCAAAACATGCGCGCCCTCACCGCCAAGGCTGCCGACCTTTCGATTCCCGAATACAATTTTGAATCGACCGACGTTTTCAGCACCGGTAGCACGGATATGGGCGATTTGAGCACGATTATGCCGTCAATCCATCCCCGCTCGGGTGGTGCGTGCGGTCGTTCGCACGGCAGCGACTATGAAATCGTTGACCCCATCGCCGCGTGCGTGGCGTGTGCCAAGTTACAAGTTACCATGTTGTACTTGCTCCTTTGCGACGGTGCCAAAGAAGCCAAAAAGGTGATCAAAGAATTTAAACCCTATTTTGCTTCCAAAGAAGAATATTTCAAAGCAGTGGATGCCTTTGCCAAAGATGGCGACCGCATCACCTATAACGAAGATAACACCGTGGCAACCGTGGATATTCAATAATTCAAAAACACTAAAAAACAGCACCCGATTCTGCAAAGGAATCGGGTGCTATTTATCTTTCCTGCCTATAAAATAATCTGCTGAAACATTATAAAAATCACACAATTTAATTAAATCTTCTATTTTCAGTTCTGCTCTTCCCATTTCAAGATGATTATATCCTTGTTGAGATTTGCTTAACACCTTGGCAACTTGTGCTTGTGTTAAATCGTTATCTTCGCGAAGTTCCCGCATTCTCTCACGATAATCCATAAGACACCACCTTCAACACGATAATATCACACTCACAAATTGAGTATTGACAAATACTCAAAGATTGAGTATAATTATGGTGTTCGATTTTTGTCGAACAAAATAAAGGAGGGGCAATTATGGAAATAAACATTAAAGATTTGATGGAAACTGCTATTGAAGAAATGAAAAACGGTCAACATACCGAAGCATCTAAACACTTTGATTTGGTTGTGGTAAATGATTCAACTAACATTGATGCACCATTCTTTCGTGCCTATTGTAATTGCTACGATATCAAATTGGGTGAAATGTCAAATGCAGCAATAATGTTTACTAACGCTTTTGATCGTTATGTGGATGCTGTAAAAAATTTAAATGACCCTATTGCCGAAAAAGAAAAATTGAATTATGCAGTTTCTTTACTTACCGAACTGGTTTCAATGTACCAATTAAACGCCAAACGAAATATGCTTACAACCCCAAGTATTGGCATTTCAATTTCGACCGCCGCGCTAAAAATGAACACCATGTGTATGACAAAATTAAAAAATGTCGGAGCAGAAATATCCAGTGATATTCTTGCTCAAAACGCAACATACGAAAAGTCAAATAATAATACTATGATTCTTTTAATTGCACTTGCAGGCATCGGGGTTGGTCTTTTTATCCTTTGGATGATGTGGGGAGTTGTATTCTAATCCCTACTGTTTTACATGTACCAGTATAAAACCCCGTATCGTACGATACGGGGGTTTTCCTTTGTCTTTTTGTTTACACAAACGAAAGATATTTGGAAGTGTATTCCGCGTATTTTTCGCGGTAGAAGTCGTTGTCGCTGCGCAGGGTTTTGAGCGTTTCGTGCAAGTTCATGTTTTGGTTTTGAGTATCCATCACACAACCGGCAATGTTGGAACAGTGGTCCGAAACGCGTTCCATGTTGGTGATAAGGTCACTCCACACAAAGCCCGCTTCAATGCCGCATTCGCCCAAACGCAAACGGTCGATATGGCGGGTGCGGAGCAGTTCTTTCATGCGGTCGATAACTTGTTCGAGCGGTTCCACCAAATTAGCTTTGGTGGCATCCTCGTCCACAAAGGCTTGGTGCGAAAGAGTGACAATTTCGAGCGTTGCCGCCGAAAGTGACTCCATTTCGCGATTGGCATCGGCGGTAAACACAATGCTTTTTTCGCGCATTTCTTCCGCCGATTCCAAAATATTAACCGCATGGTCGGAAATACGTTCAAAGTCCCCAATGGCTTTGAGCAGCATGGATGCCATGGCACCCTCGGTTTCGTTTAATTGTTTGGCGCTGAGTTTAACAAGATAGGTGCCGATAATATCTTCGAAATGGTCGGTTTTTTCTTCGGCGTCTTGCACGATTTGTGCTTTTTCTTTATCGTAGTCCGTAAGGCTTTCAACCGCTGCTTTGAAAGCGTTGGTGGCAACGGTCGCCATTTCCAAAGTGAGTTTATGCGCACATTCCAAAGCAATGGCAGGGGTTGCAAGCAAACGTTCGTCGAGTTCCGATACCGTTTCGGGGGCTTTGCTGTCGGGAACGAGTTTGTATGCCACTTTTTCCAAAACGCCCGACAAGGGCAACAAAATGAGCGTACACGCGACGTTGAACACCGAGTGAGCGGTAGCGATGCCCGCAAACGAAGCGGCTTCGTTGAAAAGTGCAGGAGCAAACAGCGCATTAACCAGCGAAAAAGCGACCAAACAAATGACTGTGCCGATAACGTTAAACGACAAGTGAACCAACGCCGCGCGTTTGGCATTTTTGGTGGTACCGACCGAAGAAAGCATGGCGGTAACACACGTACCGATGTTTTGGCCCATAATAATCGGGATAGCCGCGCCATACGACACCACACCGGTTGCCGCCAAGGCTTGCAAAATACCGACCGAAGCGGAACTGGATTGAATAATAGCGGTAAGAACAGCACCAACCAACACACCCAAAATGGGGTTTTTGAACAGCAAAAACAGTTCGCCAAAGGCGGGAATATCTTTGAGCCCCGCCACCGCACCGGTCATGGTTTCCATACCGAACATTAACGTGGCAAAGCCAAGCAACACCACACCGATATCTTTTTTGCGGTTGCTTTTGGTGAACATGTGAAGCGCAATACCGATAAGCGCCAACACCGGCGTAAAAGAGGAAGGTTTGAGCAGTCGCAACACAAGACCGCTGCCAGAAATACCGCTAAGGCTCAAAATCCAGGCGGTGACGGTGGTACCTACGTTGGCACCCATAATCACGTGAATGGCTTGGCGCAAGGTCATGAGTTTGGAGTTGACAAAGCCAACCACCATCACTGTGGTGGCAGAAGAACTTTGGATAACCGCGGTGACACCCATACCGGTGAGCAAACCGGTGAGTTTTCCCGTTGTCAGTTTGCCGATCATGGCTTCCAAGCGGTTACCCGCGCTGCGTTCGAGCGCATCACCCATCAAGTTCATGCCGAACAAGAAAAGCGACAAGCCGCCAACCAATGTGAGTACGTCAAAAATATCCATGCGCACTTCCTCCTTTTGTATTATCCTTGGCTTTTTAATAAAAGCCAAATCAAATTTAGTGTACCATTTTTTAGCAAAAATTGTCAATGGGTTTATTCCTTAATAAAACGGTTTGTTGCAAAAAAATAAGCCGCATTGCATGGCAATACGGCTCTTTGAGCAATATACAAGGGGTTGCCGAAATTGGCACAAACCGAAAACGGGCGGATAATATCCGCCCCTACGGTGTCTATCCAACCTTGGTGCGTATTTTATAGGGACACCGCTTTTTAATCGTCGCCCAAATAAAAGGCGCAAAAAACCACAATAACGGCAGCTATCGAAAAGAGGAATAACAAAAACGGCCAAATGGTTGCCGCTGCCATACCTAACAACACCAAAAAAATCCCCAAAAGCAATCCTTGTGTTGTCGTCATTGTCACATCGACCTCCTATTTGTTGTTACATAAAGTTATGTTTGTACCAAGGCTCCCTCTGACGAGGGAGGCTCCTCCTATATCTACTGTACCATTTTTTGCCAAAGTTTTCAAGAACAAAAAAAACGAGTTATCCCGCACGGGGATAACTCGTTTTTGGTGATTTTTAATACATACCGTCCATGCCGGCGGGGGCTGCGGGTGCCGGAGCTACGGGTTCTTTTTTGTCGGCTACCAACGATTCGGTGGTGAGCACCATGGCGGCAACCGAAGCGGCATTTTGCAACGCGGAACGGGTAACCTTGGTCGGGTCTACGATACCTGCCGCAAACATATCGACATAGTCTTCTTTGGCAAAGTCAAAACCGAAGTTCTTTTTGCCGGCGGCGCGGATTTTATCGATAATGACGCTGCCTTCCAAACCGGCGTTGAGCGCGATTTGTCGAACGGGTTCTTCAATGCCTTTGAGCACAATTTTGACACCCGTTTTTTCGTCGCCTTCGGTTTTTTCGAGCAAGTCTTCCAACACGGCAGCGGCATTGATGAGCGCCACGCCGCCGCCCGCGACCAAGCCTTCTTCCACGGCGGCTTTGGTGGCTGCCAAGGCATCTTCGATGCGGAGTTTCTTTTCTTTCATTTCCACTTCGGTAGCGGCGCCGACTTTGATAACGGCAACACCGCCCGCGAGTTTTGCCAAGCGTTCTTGCAATTTTTCGCGGTCGAAGTCGGAAGTGCTGGTTTCGATTTGCGAACGGATTTGAGCCACGCGGGCTTTGATGTATTCGCTGTCGCCGGCACCGTCAACGATGATGGTGTTTTCTTTTTGCACTTTGACTTGGCGGGCACGGCCGAGCATATCCAAGGTGGTGTCTTTGAGGTCCAAACCGACTTCTTCGGAAACCACTTGGCCACCGGTTAAGATAGCGATATCTTGCAACATTTCTTTGCGGCGGTCACCAAAGCCGGGGGCTTTGACAGCCACGCAAGTGAAGGTACCGCGCAGTTTGTTGACAATCAAGGTCGAAAGCGCTTCGCCTTCGATGTCTTCGGCAACAATCACCAATTTTTTGCCCGCTTGCAAGATTTGTTCCAAAAGCGGCAAAATATCCTGAATGTTGGAAATCTTTTTATCGGTAATCAGCAAGAACGCATCGTCGATGACGGCTTCCATTTTGTCGGTATCGGTCACCATGTAGGGGGTGATGTAACCGCGGTCAAATTGCATACCTTCCACCACTTCGGTGTAGGTTTCGGCGGTTTTGGATTCTTCCACCGTGATAACACCGTCGGCCGATACTTTTTCCATGGCTTCGGCAATGAGTTGACCGATGAAAGCGTCACCCGCCGAAATGGTGGCGGCGCTGGCAATATCTTCGGAGCCGCTGACTTTTTTGGAGTTGGCTTTGACTTCTGCCACAACCGCATCCACGGCTTTTTGAATACCGCGTTTGACAACCATGGGGTTGGCACCGGCAGCCACGTTCTTCATGCCTTCGCGA
>JAZNKF010000011.1:0-5003 GCA_045578425.1 Acutalibacteraceae bacterium | reverse complement strand
CATTTCGCACAGCGTGTTCAAACGCTTGTCCGGCACGGCAACCACACCCACGTTGGGGTCGATGGTGCAAAATGGGAAGTTTGCACTTTGTGCACCCGCATTGGTGATGGCGTTAAATAACGTGGATTTACCGACATTCGGTAACCCGACAATACCCAGTTTCAATCAAAACAGCCTTCTTTCTTACTCTTGTGTTTCACTTTTTCCGCAACATTTTTTATACTTCTTGCCGCTGCCGCAGGGGCACGGGTCGTTGCGGCCGATTTTTTCGCTTTCTTTTTTGCGCACGGTGCGCGGTGCATCGGTACCGTCCGACGAAGTCGCTAGCGGTTTGGCAACCGCTTCGTGTTGCGGCACTTCTTGTTGCCGCAGTTGCGCGGTGAGCATCAGGCGGGCGGTATCTTCGCGAATGGCGGCAATCATGCCGTCGAACATATCAAAGCCTTCTTTGCGATACAGCACCACAGGGTCGTACTGACCATACGCGCGCAAGTGAATCCCTTTGCGCAGTTCGTCCATGTTGTCAATATGGTCCATCCAGTAACGGTCAACGGTTTTGAGCAACACCACACGCTCGAGTTGGCGCATAATTTCTTCGCCGTATTCTTTTTCCTTGGCTTCGTAAATCGCTTCGGCAAAGCCGATGAGTTCCTCTGCGATATCGGCGCGTTCTTTGTCTTCCAGCTCTTGCGGGGTATAGCGCAAATCGCTCCCGGTAATCAACCAACCGGTATAAAATTCGCGCAGACCGTCCAAATTCCATTCGGTATGGTCCAAATCGTTGTCGGTGTATTGGTTAACGGTGGCTTCGATGGATTCGCGAATCATGCCCATAATCGAGCCGCGCACGTTTTCGCCGTTCAGCACTTTGTTGCGTTGGTCGTAAATGAGTTCGCGTTGACGATTCATAACATCGTCATATTGCAAAACGCTGCGCCGAATGCCAAAGTTGCGTTCTTCCACGCGGCTTTGCGCCGTTTCAATCGCACGGGTCAACATACCGTTTTCAATGGGGGTGTTTTCGTCAACGCCCAGCATTTCCATCATGCTGTGCATACGTTCCCCGCCGAACAAGCGCATCAAATCGTCTTCCATCGACAAATAAAAACGTGTGGAACCTGCATCGCCCTGACGGCCGGAACGACCGCGCAACTGGTTGTCTATACGGCGAGATTCGTGGCGTTCGGTACCCAAAATGAACAAACCGCCCGCCGCTTTTACCGTTTCTTCTTCCTCGCGGATTTCTTCGCGGTATTTTTGTTCGAGTTGTTGGAACGTCGCGCGAGCCGACAAAATTTCTTCGTCAGTCGTTTCGGCAAAACCGGTGGATTGCGCAATCAGTTCGTCCGAAATACCTATACGGCGCATTTCGGCTTTTGCCAAAAATTCGGCGTTACCGCCAAGTTTAATGTCGGTACCGCGCCCTGCCATGTTGGTGGCAATGGTCACAGCCCCCGCTTTACCGGCTTGCGCGACGATTTGCGCTTCCTTTTCGTGGTGCTTGGCGTTGAGCACTTCGTGCGGGATGCCGCGCATTTTGAGCATTTTGGATAACTTTTCGGATTTTTCAATCGAAATGGTACCCACCAACACCGGTTGTTTGCGGGCGTAACATTCCGCAATTTGGTCAATGACCGCGCGGAATTTGCCGTCTTCGGTTTTGTAAACCACGTCGGGGTGGTCAATACGCGCCATAGGTTTGTTGGTGGGGATTTCCACCACGTCCAAATGGTAAATTTGTTGGAACTCCGCTTCTTCGGTCAGTGCTGTACCCGTCATGCCGGAAAGTTTTTGGTATAGGCGGAAATAGTTTTGGAACGTGATGGTTGCCAAGGTTTTGCTTTCGCGTTCAACTTTAACGTTTTCTTTGGCTTCGATGGCTTGGTGCAAGCCTTCATTATACCGACGGCCAAACATGAGTCGACCGGTAAATTCGTCCACGATAATGACTTGTCCGTCTTTAACCACGTAATCCACATCACGGTGCATGACACCGCGTGCTTTGATGGCTTGGTTAATGTGGTGCAACAACGTCACGTGTTCTGGGTCCATCAGATTTTCCACGTGGAAATATTGTTCTGCTTTTTTCACACCGCTTTGTGTCAGCGTGGCGGTGCGTGCCTTTTCATCAACAATATAATCGCCGTCGACGGTGTCTTGCTCGGCTTTGGTATCCATCTCTTTGGTTTTGAACAACCGCAAACCGGCGGCAAAACGGTCGGCTTGGTTGTAAAGTTCGGTGGATTTATCGCCTTGTCCCGAAATAATGAGCGGGGTACGTGCCTCGTCAATCAAAATGGAGTCCACTTCGTCCACGATGGCATAGTGGTGCGCGCGTTGCACTTTTTGTTCTTTGTCAATGACCATGTTATCGCGCAGGTAATCAAAGCCCAATTCGTTGTTGGTGCCATAGGTAATATCCGCGGCATACGCCAAACGGCGTTCTTCGTTCGAAAGGTCGTGCACGATAAGACCAACGGTTAACCCTAAGTAACGGAACACTTTGCCCATCCACTCGCTGTCGCGGCGCGCCAAATAATCGTTGACGGTGACAATGTGAACACCTTCACCTGTCAACGCATTCAAATAAGCGGGAAGAGTGGCGACCAACGTTTTACCTTCACCGGTTTTCATTTCGGCAATGCGGCCTTGATGCAAAATAATACCGCCAAGGATTTGCACCGGGAACGGACGCATACCCAACACGCGGTCACTGGCTTCGCGGCAAACGGCAAAAGCATCGGGCAAAATATCGTCGGTACTTTCGCCGCTAGCTAAGCGGTCGCGCAAAATGCCGGTTTGCGCTTTTAACGTTTCTTCGTCCATGGCACGGTAAGTATCTTCCAACGCCAAAACACTGTCACACAGCGGGCGGATACGCTTGATTTCACGAGCACTGTAATCACCAAACAGAGCTTTTAAGATTCCCAAACGGAACACCTCTTTTTAAACAAATAGTTATATACCTAACAATCATACCATAAAAACGGCAACGTGACAAGCGAAAATGCAAGAAAAAACACCCTCGCAAAGAGGGTGTCAAAATTATTAGGCATCTTCATTCAAAAACGAGTCGGTAAGCGTAAACAATTCCCGCTTTTGTTCAGGGGTGAGTTGCCGATACTGCAACACCAAAGCGAGTTCGTCATCTTTCAGGCGAGAGAGTCGCTCTGTCATGTCATCAAAGAGGGGAAAGCCGCTATCACGCAAAACAGCGGTGGGTGTTAATTGCTCCCGCCCCAGCAAGAAATCGACCGAAACGTCAAACACAGACGCTAAGCGAGCAAGCATGTGCGGCGGAGGACACGCCGTTGCGGTTTCATAATGTGAATAATTGGTGCGACCGATTCCCACAGCAGTGGCAACGGCATCTTGTGTCAGCCCGGTTATACGGCGCAACTTAATTAACCGTTCGGCAATCTGTTTTGTTGTTTGTAAATCTTTGGGCAAACCGCAACGCTCCTTTCGCAGTAATCTTCTTTTATTTAACCATATTTTTTCTCGTTTGGCAAGAAAAAAACGAGAAACTCAAAAAAACACCTTGACGATTGCCGTTTGGTTTGTTATAATCATGGAGTTAAATGCTACCGTGGCTCAGCAGGTAGAGCAGCTCACTCGTAATGAGCAGGTCGTCCGTTCGAATCGGATCGGTAGCTCCAAAAAATAAAGGGACTGTTTCGACAGTCCCTTTATTTTTTGTGTTTGTGTCCGCAGGACACAACATCATTTTGCAACTTTGGTTGCAAACATCATTTGATCTTTAGGTCAACATCATTGTTCGTTTACGGACACAAAACGAGGTTGCCTCACGGCAAACGGTGTTTCACTTCGCACAAACGATGTGGGTTTTCGCCCAATGCTGTTGCACTTCGTGCAAATATATGGTATCATTCTGTTGGGTTGAAAGCAAGGTGATTAACATACACAAGAAAAAGCAATTTGCGCTCAATAAACTTTTTAACTTTTTAATAATTCTCGGTTTGCTTTTAGCAGAGAGTTCAATAGGTTTTTTTGCGGACAATGATGCTGCTTGGGGGTTTGGTCTTGGTATAGCAGCTATTCTCTTTATAGTCCCTACCTTGCTGTTTACCCCTTATTGCTACGCTTTCGACGGCGAAGGTGTCTCTTTGTGTTATGTTTTTCTTCCGGTAGAACGCTATTTATGGAAAGATATACACGCTATTGAGGTCGAGGATACAAGCCTTGTCAATTCATCAGATACAATTGTTTTTGAATTCTTCTACGCCTATGTTTTCAGTATCAAAGGTACAAATGTAGGCAAATACAGATTTTATATGAACGGACATATTCGCAAGAGTTTTCGAACAAAACATTTGCTCGAAAAATATTGGGACGGAACAATAACAGGATATTTGTTTGAAGATACAAAAAAATGGATCAATAAACGAAAAAATAAAAAACAGTCTCAAATAAAGGCTTGTTTAACAGATGAGATTGTTCCAATGGAACGAGAAATAAGGGCCGAAACAAGAGAATGGTTAAAATTGTTTATAGCACAGGCGAAACAATATAATCTTGATATCAAGACGAAATATTTTTATATCACTAAAGAGCTTGAAGAATTAAAGTCCAGACCCAAAGAGGGGTATACCTATACCCTTATTGTAGAAATTGCACATTATAATGAAACGGACGAAAACCGTGTAGCTACTGTGAGTGTTGACTTGCTGTATGTTCGTCTTGGCAAAACGTCTTATCGCGGTGTTAAAAACGAACACGCCAAAGAGGAACTGGAATTTACCATTTCTGATATGTTGGACGAAATCAACAAGAACGGAATAGATGTATATTGCAAAAACAATTAGTTCTGTGTATTTTCAAAATGGTGATCAGAGGAGGGATTGCATGAAACGCGTATGGGTCGGCATGAGCGGTGGCATCGACAGTTCGGCAGCGGCTTTTTTGTTACAACAACAAGGCTTTTTAGTAGAAGGCGTCACGTTGCAATTATTGGACGGTCCCTCTACCGATGCGGACGATGC
>JAZNKF010000010.1:0-2523 GCA_045578425.1 Acutalibacteraceae bacterium | reverse complement strand
GTGGGGTCAGCTTCTTCACCTTCGGTGGGGTCAGCTTCACCGCTGCCGTCGGTCACTTCGGCTTGTTGCGCCGTAGTGGTCGTAGTGCCATCGCCATCCGGATTTTTGCCGCAAGCCGCCATCGGGATGAGCAAGCAAACCGCCAACAAAATGGCCAACACTTTTTTGAAACTCATGTTGTTTTCTCCTTTCCCTTTTTGAGTGTGTTCTGACAGCACAACGCCGTCGGGTTTTGTGCGCCACAAGCGCACGCATACGAACGATAAAACTGTCGCCTTGTCGCCAAAACACCCTTTTTCCCCACGCGAACAAAACAACATTTTATCCTTGCCATCTTATTCTACACTACTTTTTTGAATTTGTAAACCGTTTTAGTATAAATTTTTTTGTTATTTTTATCTATTTTTTCTCAAGTTTTCCAAATGGATGCGTTGAATATGCCCGTCGCAACGTGCAACCTTGTTTTGCGCGTTTGTTTTGGCTTGCGTGCAAATCCCAAACCAACACCGTAAGGAAAGATATCATCCGCCCCTCGCCTTTTGGAAGAGGTATCGCCGCAGCCGACGGAGAAGGCAAAAAAACGCACCTTCCCGTAGGAAGGTGCGTTACCATGTATTAAGCTACAACTTATTTGCAAGCCGCGTCCAAAATACGTTGGATTTGTTTTTTGTAAGTAGTCAACACCGTGCTGACGTTTTTACCTTTACAAACTTCATTAACCATAATCAATTCCGGCAAAGCACCCATCGAAGAACTAAACGAACCGTTGGGAGATTTCAGTTTGCCGCTGTCCAAAGCATCGGTAATCAGCTTCTTGTAATTTTCAGGTTGCGGTACCAAGGGAGTAAACGCATTCAGCGTGTTGTAGGTGGATTCTACCATCGCGAAACAAATAGCCGCGAGCGGGTCTTTGGTTCCTCTACCGGCCATGTAAGCTTGGTTAGAAATCAAACCAAAGTTGGGAGAACCGTCGCCTTTGGGTGCAGGCACCATACCGAGGTTGGTATGAACACCGCCGAACACGGAGTTGGCGTTAATTTTTTCGTACAAAGTCTTCCATTCACCGGCAGAACCAATAAAGGTAGCGGTGGTACCGTTGGCAAAGTTGTTGTACGGCGTTTGACCGCCGGATTTCACGTCGGCAATGCGCGATGCACCGTAGTGCATTTTTTGCAACATTTCGAACGCTTTGTACAACTGTTTGTCCGAGGTGTTTTCTTTTACCACACCGTTTTGCATTTTAACAAGACCGGTGTTGTAGGTTTGGAAGAAACCTTTGGCTTGGTAACCCGGAATAGATTGCATAAAGTATTTGCCGGGGTTGGCTTTCACGTATTCTTGACCCATTTCCAAGTATTTTTCCCAAGTCCATTCACCGTTCTTGTACAAGGTTTCGGGGTCTTCCATACGATTTTCTTTGAAAATCTTTTTGTTGTAGAAAATGGAGTACAAGCATTGCATGTAGTTGCCGCCCATGGCATAGGCTTCACCGTTCCAAGAGAAGTCTTGGATAACCGCCTCGGTAAAGCCGCCTTCTTTAGCGTTTTTCCACAAGTCAGCGGTGGTGATGTAATCGGTAATCGGCATAGCACAATCCGCGGTAATCATAGCCGGGTATTCTGCTTCGTACAAGAACAAAATGTCGTACACTTTGCCGGCAGCTTGGTTAGCGGCAATTTTTTGCGTATAACCGGAATAACCAAGACCATCCATTTCGATTTTGCCGTTGTATCTCTCCTCAAAGAGCTTGTATGCACCTTTGGTAAAATCACCCAGCGAGGTAGCACCGGAAGCGTGCAAGAAGGTTTCGCCGCCGAAATCAACACCTTTGTCTGCACGGACAGTACCTTTTTTCAAGGTCACTTCGGCGCCGACATAACCGGAAATGTCCGGGCGAGAAATGGTGGTAACCGTTCTGGAAGTCGTCGTTCTGGTTCTCTTGGTGGTGGTAGTCGTCTTTTTACCGCCATCTTTGGTGGTGGTAGTCGTCTTCTTACCATCCTCTTTGGTGGTGGTTGTCTTCTTACCATCCTCTTTGGTGGTGGTAGTCTTTTTACCATCTACTTTGGTGGTGGTAGTCTTTTTACCATCTTCTTTGGTAGTGGTCGTCTTTTTACCATCTACTTTGGTGGTGGTAGTCTTCTTACCATCTTCTTTGGTAGTGGTCGTCTTTTTACCATCTACTTTGGTGGTGGTAGTCTTTTTACCGTCACCTTCGGTGGGGTCAGCTTCTTCCCCTTCGGTGGGGTCGGCTTCTTCCCCTTCGGTGGGGTCGGCTTCTTCACCTTCGGTGGGGTCGGCTTCTTCACCTTCGGTGGGGTCGGCTTCTTCCCCTTCGGTGGGGTCGGCTTCTTCACCCTCAGTGGGGTCAGCTTCTTCACCTTCGGTGGGGTCAGCTTCTTCACCTTCGGTGGGGTCAGCTTCACCGCTGCCGTCGGTCACTTCGGCTTGTTGCGCCGTAGTGGTCGTAGTGCCATCGCCATCCGGATTTTTGCCGCAAGCCGCCATCGGGATGAGCAAGCA
>JAZNKF010000009.1:0-15711 GCA_045578425.1 Acutalibacteraceae bacterium | reverse complement strand
GAATCCAACGGTTTTTGCGGTTTTACGGTTGTGGATGCGGCTTGTTTTGCCGCCGCAGCCGCTTGTTGCTCGGCGGCGCGTTGTGCTGCTTCCCGTTCGGCCTGCATGGTTTCGGCAAGCAGTTTTTGATATTGCTCGTCTTGTTCATCCACACCCAAAACACCCTCAAAGCGGATCGAAACCGTTGTTTCGAACAGTTCCCGAATGATTTGTTTTAACAAAGTATCGGTATGAGTGGATTCGATAACATCCAAACCACCGTGTTTGAGTTTTACCACCCATTCGCCGTTTTCAAGGACATATTCGGCATCGTTAAAGGTGCCGTTTACCGTCACACAACGGCGGCGCAAATATGCAATAATAGTGGGAAAACAATTTACCCCGAGTGATGATGCAGGAAAAATCGGTAACAATTCTGCTCGATTTAAGCACAGCCCCACTTGTACAGCTTTTTCCAATTCTAACATTTCCTCAAACGGCATAAACGAATCTAACCGCAAGTGAGCTCGTAAAAAAGCCTCTTTGCGGTTAACTTCAATAGATTCCACCTTTGCAGTCGCGAACTTTTCCAGTAAGGCAGTATCTTTTATGTAAGGCGAAAACAATGTTCTTACATCCGTATGGTTCATAACGTTTCGATTTCCTTCAGTAGTTCCTTTACGGCATCTTGTTCCAAAACCGTACGGATTACTTGTCCTTTCTTAAAAATGGCAACTTTGCCGTCACCGCCGGCAAGTCCGACATCGGCTTCGCGCGCTTCGCCCGGTCCGTTTACCACACATCCCATGACCGCAACGGTGATGGGTTTGTGAATTGAGCGTAAGTTTTCTTCCACTTTTGCGGCAATTTCCAACAAATTGACGCGTGTTCTGCCGCAAGTAGGGCAAGAAATAATCGTCGGTTCATTTTGCGCTAAACCAAGTGCTTTTAAAATATCGCGTCCCGCTTCCACTTCTTTTACGGGGTCGGCGGTCAGTGAAACACGAATGGTATCGCCGATACCGCGCAGTAACAGCGAGCCGATTCCCACGGCGGATTTTATGAGTCCCATGCGTTCGGTACCTGCTTCGGTTACCCCCAGATGCAAAGGGTATTCACACGCTTCGGCAGTCAGTTCATACGCTTTTATCATAGTATCCACATGCGAAGATTTGATTGACAAGACAATATCATCAAAATCGGCTTGTTCCAACAGTGAGGCATGATAAAGAGCGCTGTCGCGCATGGCTTCGGCGCACGGATGGCCGTATTTTGCCAAAATGTCACGTTCCAGCGAGCCGGAATTGACACCGATGCGAATGGGAATACGGCGTTCGCGACAAACTTTTGCCACCTCGCGCACCCGTTCGGGACTGCCGATGTTTCCGGGGTTGATACGGATTTTATCCACGCCTGCGGCGGCACATTCCAGCGCTAATTTATAATCAAAATGGATATCGGCAACCAGCGGCATATCCACCGCTTTTTTAACAGCATCCACCAACGAAACGGCGGTCATATCGGGTATGGCAATGCGCAAAATATCGCATCCGGCCGCTTGCAGCGCCTGCGCTTGATTGACTGTTCCGGCAATGTCGGTCGAGGGAATATTCCCCATGGATTGTACCGATATCGGCGAATTACCGCCCATCGGTACGTTACCGACAAAAACCGTTTTGCATTTCCGCCGTTCCATTATAAAAACTCCTTATTGTATAATCTTCCAAACATCACTAAACGTGACAATCACTATCAACAGTAACAACAAGGCAAAGCCAATACCGTGTACCAATCCCTCGTATTTGGCGGGTACGGGTTTGCGTGTGATACCTTCCCAAGCCAAAAAAAGCAGACGTCCTCCATCCAAAGCCGGAAACGGTAACAGATTAAAAATCCCTACGTTCACCGTGAGCAAGACTACCAGCATCAGCACACTGCCCAGACCCAGTTGCCACTGTTCTTGCTGTACCGCGCCGGCAACCGTATCGCCGATGATGTCTACGGTACCGACAGGGCCTGACAATTCGTTAAGTCCGTATCGTCCGTTAATCAAATTACCCAAACTGCGCCATACCATGACGGCAACGCTGCATTCCGTTTTAAACGACTGTGTCAGTGTTGTACCTAAGGTTTGCGGAATGGGATTAACATAAAAATCGTAGTTGAGTTGATACATGCCGAGTTCTTCGGAATATTCCCGATGAAACGTAACCGTCGGTAACGTGACTTCCGTCGCGGTACCATCTACTTCCCGACGGACTTGCATGGAAAAAACAGCATCGTCACTGTCCTGCAACAAGGATTGCATATCCATTACCGTGAACACGCGTTTGTTATCGATTTTCAAAACGGTATCACCTGCACGCAACCCGCTTTGATAGGCAGGAGTCGTTTCTTCCAAACGGGAAATTTGCGTGCCGGCATAGTAGGTGTTTCCATCCGCAGACGGTAAGGTGCATACCCCAAAATACACACAAAGCAACACAAAACCCAGCACCAAATTCATGACAGCGCCCGCAACCGTAATCACGACACGTTGCCATACTTTTTTGCGGTTTAATGCGCGCGGATTATCCGCCGGTTCCGTTTGTTGCCATTTAACTTCACCGCCGCCGGCGGCATCTTCACCCTCCATGGCACAAAAACCGCCCACCGGGAACAGACGCAGCGTATAGCGTGTTTCTTTTTTACCCCAAGAGAATAATTTGGGACCCATACCGATGGCGAATTCGTTCACTTGTACGCCGGTTGCTTTGGCGGCGGCAAAATGCCCGCCTTCATGGATGACTACAATGATGCCAAACACCACGACTGCCGCGGCAATGCGCAATATCTGCAACAAAATGGTTTCGATGATAATCACCTCATCTGATTTCGTACCTCAGCGTCCACTGCCAATACATCGTCTGCCGAATGTATCGGCGGCAATGGTCGTTCCAACCAGGTGGCAACCGTTTCGCTGATTTGATAAAAAGGAAGTTTTTCTTGTCGGAACAGACGGTTGGCTTCCTCGTTGGCGGCATTGACTGCCACCGGATAAGCCCCGCCTTTTAGGATGGCTTTTCGGCAAATTTCAATAGCGGGAAACGCTTCATCATCCGGTCTAAAAAAAGAAAGTGTACCGATTTCGGACAAATTTAAGCGCCGTACAGGCGGTGTGGCGCGTGTGGGCCACGTAAGGGCATATTGAATAGGAATACGCATATCGGGGATTCCCATTTGTGCCAAAACCGAATAATCGGTAAACTCTATCAGCGAATGAACAATGCTTTCACGGTGTACAACTATATCTATATTCTCCGCTGAAACGTCAAATAACCATTTCGCTTCAATCAATTCCAAACCTTTATTCATCATGGTGGCAGAATCCACCGTGATTTTCGGTCCCATTGACCAGTTGGGATGTTTTAATGCTTCGGCACAAGTAACTTTTTTAAGTTCATCCGCTGTTTTGCCAAAGAATGGTCCGCCGGATGCCGTTAAAATCAAACGGGAAAGTCCTAAGTTATCGGTAGGAGACGGCGGGGACCAGGGACCGTTCGCCGTGGCTTGCAAGCACTGAAAAATAGCAGAATGTTCGCTGTCTACCGGCAAAATATTCACACCGTTGCGACGGGCGCAGGACATGACCAATTCTCCACCGGCAACCAATGTTTCTTTGTTTGCCAGTGCTACATCGTGCCCTGCTTCCAACGCGGATAACGTTGGCAATAACCCCACCATACCAACCACGGCATTAAGCACGATATCGCCGTCATCCCGCCGTGCTAATTCGCACAAGCCCTCGATGCCGGATAAAATTTCCACCGAGCAGTCGCGCACTCGGTCGCGCAAATCACGAGCGGCAGACTCATCGTACATTGCTGCCGCTTTGGGTTTGAATTTGCGAATTTGTTCTTCTATTTTACCAACGTTGGAATGTGCAGACAACGCGGTTACCGTATATCCCAGCCGCTTTGCAACATCCAACGCTTGCGTGCCAATGGAGCCGGTTGAGCCCAAAAGAATCAGTCGTTTCATTTTGCTTCCCCTCAATTACACCTGATAAACAAGCGGAAAAATGCGTACTGCCAAATACACAACCGGCAACACAAACAACAAACTGTCAAAACGATCCATCATGCCGCCGTGACCGGGGAATATCTTGCCAAAATCTTTGGCGCCGTGGCGGCGTTTTATCAGCGAAGCAAGCAAGTCACCCACCACCGAAAGCGGTGCGCAAATCAAGGATAGCACAAAAATTTCACCATAGGAAACACACGCTTCGCCCGATACCACACACGACTGATAAATAAATCCGGCAAATAAACTCATGAGTACCGAGGTGGCAATACCGCCAACAAGCCCCTCTACCGTCTTTTTGGGTGACAAGCGAGGGCATAATTTGTGCTTGCCGAAAAAAGTACCGACAAAATAGGCACCGCTATCTGCCATCCAAGCAATGAGTAAAGCTAAAAAAACGTAAAACAAACCGTCACTATCTCTTTTTATTCCCGCCATGCGCAAGTGGGAAAGACACGAAAGGGACAGCGAAATCAAAAGCGAGGTTATAAATATCTTGACCGTTTTTTCTATCGACAAAGTTTCGTGGGATAACACCCAAAGCACCACCAAGGATAGCACGTAAAGTAAGCAAACAACAAATATGAACCCGCCGTTCATACGGCTGAACCACGGGCAAAGCGCCGCAAAGACAACTGCCGCAACAGACGGGTCACGATATTTTGCCAGTCCCATGACTGTCAGGACTTCATACACCGCCACGCCGCAAATTAGGGAAGTGGCAACGGTTAAAAGTGCCGTCCACGGCGACAAAAGCACTGCTAACAATAGCGCAGCGCTAATCACGGCGGTTATAATACGTGTTTTCATGGTATCACACACCCTTGTTTTTTAGACTCCCCCGAAACGGCGATGCCGTCCGGCATAAATCGCTAACGCTTCATCCAAATCTTTCTCGGTAAAATCCGGCCACAGAATATCGTTAAAAACATATTCTGCATACGCCGATTGCCAAATCAAAAAATTGGACAAGCGGTATTCTCCGCTGGGACGCAAAATCAAATCCACTTCCGGTTGCCCTGCGGTATATAAGTGTTCTTCCAAAAGGGCCTCGTTTACATCTTCGGGGGAAAGTTCACCCAACTTTACTTTTTCGGCAATTTTTTTGGCAGAAGCGGCAATTTCTGCTCTTCCTCCGTAATTGATGGCAATATTCAAAATCATGCCGTCTTTTTGTGCAGTGGCCTCTTCGGCCTCTGCCATCAATTGTTGGATGTCGTCTGCCAACATCGAGCGGTCGCCGATGAATCGTGTGCGGATATTTTCCTTTTTGAAATCGGCCAACGATTCCTTTAAATATTCACGCAACAAATTCATAATCGCTTCCACTTCTTCGGTGGGGCGCTTCCAGTTTTCGGTAGAAAAAGCGTAGAATGTCGCTACGGCTATTCCCCGCTTTTCACAATGCTTGGCAATGGTACGAAACACTTTCGCACCGGTCACGTGACCGGCTTTGCGCGGCAGTCCGCGTTTTTTTGCCCAACGACCGTTCCCGTCCATAATAATACCGATGTGTTTTGGAAGCACATCTTCTTGCAACACCGGCGGTTGGCGGCGCTTAAACCAGTTCACAAACATTTCTCCTTTGCCAAAATGTGACCGGTGGACGATTCCGCCGGTCACAAACTAAATATCATTCAAATTACGTTAGATTTCCATAATCTCTTTTTCTTTTTTGGCGGCAATACCTTCAATTTCTTTACAGAATTTATCGGTAATGTCCTGCAATTTCTTTTCGGCGCCTTTTTGGTCGTCTTCGGTGATTTCGGATTTTTTCTTTAAATCTTTTATTTTATCCATTGCATCGCGGCGAATGGAACGAATCGCAACTTTGGAATCTTCAGCATATTTAAAAACGCCTTTTACCAATTCTTTGCGGCGTTCTTCCGTAAGCGGCGGAAAATTAAGGCGCAACGTGTTGCCATCATTTTGCGGGTTGAGTCCCAAATCCGAGGTGAGAATGGCTTTTTCAATATCGCGTACGGTGTTTTTATCCCACGGGGAAATCAAAATCGTGCGCGGTTCAGGTACCGACACTGCCGCCATTTGTTGAATAGGCGTAGGACTGCCGTAATAATCCACCGTGATTTTATCCAGCACCGCCGGGTTGGCACGACCGGCGCGAATGGTAGCGTATTCATTCAACAAAGCATTAATGGTTTTATCCATCTTTTCTTGTGCAACAGCAAATATTTTATCCATGATTGTTCCTCCAAGTTCAAGAATGTACGATAGTACCGATATTTTCGCCTGAAACAGCGCGAACAATGTTTTCGGGTTGTTCCAGATTAAAGACTAAAATAGGAAGATGATTGTCATTACACAAACTCGCCGCAGTAGAATCCATCACTTTGAGGTCTTTGTTAAGCACGTCCATGAACGAAAGTGTTTCATACCGTACGGCATTGGGATTGGTTTTAGGGTCACAGTCGTACACACCGTCGACCATGCTGGCTTTGAAGATGATATCGGCTTCAATTTCCAAAGCGCGCAAAGCAGACGCCGTATCGGTTGAGAAAAACGGATTGCCCGTACCGCAACCGAAAATTACCACGCGACCTTTTTCCAAATGGCGCACAGCGCGATTACGAATATACGGTTCGGCAATTTCGTTCATAGCAATGGCGGTTTGCACACGCACTTCACAACCGAGTTGTTCAAGCGAGTCTGCCAAAGCTAACGAGTTAATGGTCGTGGCAAGCATTCCCATGTGGTCCGCACGCGTGCGGTCCATTTGTCCGCTGGAACGACCGCGCCAGAAGTTACCGCCGCCTACCACAATGGCAATTTGTGCACCCGCTTCGACACATTCTTTAATCGCTGCGCACACACGGTTAACCGTTTCAAAATCCAAGCCATGTTTTTGCTCGCCGGCCAGCGCTTCTCCGCTGAGTTTTAGTAAAATGCGTTTATATTTTAAAACCACAATCCCACACTCTTTTCCTCTGTAATCTTATTTTAATATTTTACTATAAATTACTCTTTCTGTAAAGGGCTAACCGTAAATTTTCTGCTAACATTTTCCTTTAACAAAAAATACCGACGAGTGCAGCCTCATCGGTATTTCGTTTATTCCGTAATATCGTTTGTCGTTTGTGTCACAGCAGTAGTGTTTTCTGTTACAGTAGCAGCATTATCCGTTGTAGATGTCACGGCATCCGTAGTCGTTCCTGTGGTGTTTTCCAACACTTCTTCTGTTTGCTTAACCAACCAGGCGGTTGCCAAATAGCGGCCACGCGAAGCAATTGCCGGATTACAAATCGTGTTAATCAGTTTCCCTTGCAACGCCATCGACGCAGAGGTGCCTCCATCCAGGTTGGCAGCGTTAACCGCACCGTATTCCCACAAAATGTCTGTTACCAATTCCATGTTGGCACCGTCTTTACCGCGCAGTTCACTGCCGTCAACCACCAAAAGCATAACCAAACCATCTTCGCGTTGACCAATGGCTGAACGAGGGTCAAAGCCGCCTGCCAAACCGCTAAACTCGGCACGCACGCCGTTGAGAATCAATGTGGGTTTCCAGCGCAAAACACCCCAGCTAATGGCATCACGCAAGTTCAGAGCAGGGATTTCTTCTTCGGTATACGTACCAAGCACCAAAACATTATCCTGATTAAAACCAATGATTTCGTAGGCTTCTTTTTCTTGATATATCGTAAGGACACCGTCTTTAACCACCAGTTCCGTAGGGGTGCCGCCGTTGCCGACACCGCCGACATCTACAAAGCCACCGGCGTTAATACCACAAAGTGCGTTGTTGGTTTGTGCCATGTCCGCAATGGTTTGCCCACGTTTGCCCAATTGATTGGTCACGCCAAGCATGACCCGTTCAGGGTCTTTGATTTGGATAAGACGCGCGGTATATTTTCCCCGCGTGGTTTTTCCACTGAACTTGACAATTTGCACTTCGCCGTCATCGTACAAGGTTTCGCCGGCATATTTTTCGGAAACCGAAAATTCTTTTTTCACTTCCGGCTCATCCACAGGCGGGACTTCAATCAAACCGGTATCGGTTTCTCCTTCCGGTGTTGCCACGGTATGACGGTCAAACACTGCATCAATTGATTCTTGTGAGAAAAACAAGGTGCATAACCACGGGTTAGAGGTTTGGTACGTCATCATCACATATTGGTCCCGCCATTCCGGCAAAAGCGGAGAATAAAACATGGTAAGAAAAAAAGCAACCGCCAACGATACCACGACGCCGATACCGGAAAGCACCCCCAGAACAATCCGCAACCACAACGGTTTTTTGGATTTGGGGGCGGCATGTCTGGCACCGCGCTTGACAGGTTTTTCGGTTTCTTCAACCATTGCCTGAATTTCTTGTTCTTGTTCTAACAATTGGGTTGTATCTGACATGGAATGAACATCCTTTCATAATCCCTAATTCCCTAAAAGCGTACCATATTTTTCGACAATAGTCAACGGAATATCTTGACAAGTACTTTTCTTTTTATTAAAAGGGTGCTATACTGAATAAAAGAGGTGACAATTGTGGATTCTGTTTTATTGCATTGTTGCTGTGCGCCATGCTCAGTAAGTTGTATTGACACGTTACGTGAAGAAGGCTTTGCGGTTACCGGTTTCTGGTACAACCCCAATATCCATCCCTTTACGGAATATCGCAGCCGTCGGAATACGTTTACGGAATTTGCCGCTTCTATCGTTCTTCCCGTGTTACTCAAAGACGAATACGGATTACGTCCTTTTTTGCAAACGGTAGGTACGCAATTTGACAACCGCTGTGAAAATTGTTACCGCACCCGTTTGGAAGAAACGGCTCGTACAGCCGCACAAAACGGGTTTTCCTCTTTTACCACCACCTTGCTTATCAGCCCATACCAAGACCATGACCTAATTGTAAAGGTAGCAAACGATGCCGCCGAACGTTACGGCATTTCCTTTTTATACCGTGATTTTCGCCCTCTTTTCCGCGAAGGACAACAAAAAGCACGCGAAATGGGCTTGTATATGCAAAAATATTGCGGATGTATTTTCAGCGAAGAAGAACGCTACTGTAAAAAGAAAAAATGACGGATTATATAGGAGGAGTTTATCATGAAACGCATTGCACAATTTGAGGCAGTATCTTCACAACGTTTTGCCGCGGATTGGGCCGATACTTTTGGTGCCGATTCCGTTGTTCCAAAGCAACCGGAATTGCCGCGCCGCGCAACCGCCGGTTCGGCCGGATATGATTTTTATCTCCCCTGTCCCCTTACGCTGGCACCGGGCGAAAGCGTTAAAATTCCTACCGGTATGCGAGTACGTATTGACGAGGGGTGGGTATTGAAAATATATCCGCGCAGCGGTTTGGGGTTCAAATTCCGTTTGCAACTCAACAATACGGTAGGCATTATCGACAGTGACTATTACTATTCAGATAACGAGGGACATATTCTTATTAAACTTACTAACGATTCCCGTGAAAATAAAACCGTCGAACTACCCGCAGGTGCCGCCTTTGCGCAGGGCGTGTTTGTGGAATACGGTATCACGATTGACGACTGTGTCGAAACAGTTCGAAACGGTGGATTGGGAAGTACCAGCAAACTATAAACGTAACAAAAGAGCCGTTTGTGCATTGCACAAACGGCTCTTTTTTATTTTAGGTTTTCTTAGCAGCAGTCATTGTTATCAATCAACAATAAAATGATAATGATGAACAACAACCATTCGCAATTGACTTTACCGCAAAATAAATTTTTTAAACACATACCGACAGTCCCCTTTGCTTTTGATTAGCAACCACAACCACAGCCGCAACCGCAGCCATTGTTATTGACTTGACCGCAACCATAATTATCGTCGCAGCCGTTGTCGATGAGTAACAAGATAACGATGATAAAGAGCAACCATGTGCAGTTGGCTTCACCGCAGAACAAATTTCTCAAACACATATTGCTGACCTCCTTCCCTTCATACAGCAGAAAGGAACTTTGCTTTTGTGCCGTTCACTTTCTGCTTTCATTCCATACTATGCTGTAATCACGGTTTGGTTCGTATTTTTGAAAAAATGAGATATTTGAAGAAAATGAAAGAAAACAAGAGATATTTTCAAAAAATCAAAAGCAGTTGTTTTAGTTTGACTTTCTTTGTCTTTGACTTTCTTTGACTTTTAGGGTATAGTGTCGCTGTAAGGATGTGAAATCATGAGATTAAGCGACGAAATTACAGCCTATATTCTTCATATTATGGAAACAGCCGAAAACGGTGCTGCCGAATTGCAACGCAACGTGCTGGCGGAAGAACTTGGGTGTGTACCCAGCCAAATCACCTATGTTCTCACCTCGCGATTTACACCGGAAAACGGATATGTCGTGGAAAGCCGCCGTGGCGGAGGAGGGTACATTCGGGTACGGCGCGTTGTCCCACAAGAGAATGTAACCCCGCTGATGCATGTGGTCAATTCCATTGGCGAGGCATTGGTTCCTGCTGCTGCCGAAGCCATTTTGCAAAGTTTGGTTTACCAAGGTTTTCTTAACAATCGAACCGCCGGCGTGATGGCAGCGGCGTTATCGGACCGCTGTTATCGTGAAATACCGACAGAACAACGCGACCGTTTGCGGGCAACGTTATTAAAACAAATGCTGACAGCATATCAAGTATCGTATCAAAGGGAGGTATAATTATGTTTTGTGAATATTGCGGAAAACAACCGGCAACCACACACGTTAAAAGAACGATTAACGGACAGACTACCGAACTGCACTTGTGCGCCCACTGTGCCGCACAGCACGGATTTAGCAGTACTTTGGGTTTGGATTTTGGAGATTTTTGGGGTTCACTGTTTTCGGAACCCGGCAAAAAAGCTACTGATGATACGCAGCGTTGTGAAGATTGCGGTCGCAGTTTTCGAGAGATTGCCGAACTTGGCAAAACAGGCTGTCCCACGTGCTATCGCACCTTTTATAATCGCCTTCTCCCCTCTATCCGCCGTATTCACGGCAAAACACAGCATACCGGCAAAGTGGCTCAAAAAGCCGATGACGGTATTAAAAAAGAACGCGAATTACAAAGTTTGCGTGAACAGCTCGAACAATGTGTAGCGGCGCAAGAATACGAAAAATGCGCCGAGCTTCGTGACAAAATTCAACAATTGGAACAAAAAGGCGGTGAAACGGCATGACGAAATGGTATCAAAAAAGCGGAACGGATGGCGACGTTGTTATCAGCACGCGCATTCGCTTAGCACGTAATTTAAGCCATACTCCCTTCCCCGCAAACATGACAAACGAGCAAAAAGAAGATATTATCAACCGTGTTTTTGCTGCTTTTCCCGAAGGAGAAAACAGTGCTTTCGCTTGTATTCGCATGCAAAACGTTTCTCCGCGCGAGGCACTTTCGATGGTGGAACGCCATCTTATCAGCCCCGATTTTGCAAACGGTGCCGGTGAATGTGGCAGAGCGTTGTTACTCTCGCCCGATGAAAGTGTCAGCATTATGATCAATGAGGAAGACCACGTACGCATTCAAGTTATGCGCTCCGGTTTTGACTTTGACAGCATTTATCAAGAAGCGAATTGTTGGGATGATTTTTTGGATACCCGCTTACAGTTCTCTTTTGATGACCGATTGGGATATTTGACACAATGCCCCACCAATTTGGGTACCGGTATGCGCGCTTCGGTTATGTTACATTTACCGGCGTTGCAAGAACGTGGGATTATTCAACAACTTGCCAACACGGTTTCCAAGTTAGGACTGACCATCCGTGGTATGTACGGTGAGGGCAGTCGTTCCGAGGGCGCTTTGTATCAATTATCCAACCAAGTAACACTCGGAATCACTGAACAAGAAGCCATTGAAAACTTAAAAAGCATTGCCAACCAAATTATCAAAGAAGAACGCCAATATCGAGAACAAATGAAGTCTTTGCCTGCCTTTGAAGACCGCGTATTCCGCGCTTTGGGCATTTTGCAAAATGCGCGATTATTATCCGGCAAAGAATTTATGTCGCTTATTTCACAAGTTCGCATGGGCATTTCTTTGGGAATGATACCAGCGGGTGACTTGGACCGCATCAACAGTTTGATTATTGAAGCACAAGCCGCTAATCTGATGTGCCGCGCCGAGCAAGACTTGGATGCCGCCGCCAGAGATTCCTACCGCGCCGCATTTGTGCGAGAAAGTATTTAGGAGGGATAATCTATGTATCGATTCAAAGGATTTACCGAAAAAGCCAATGCCGCATTGAATTTGGCTATCGATTCCGCACAGCGGCTTGGCCACACGTATATCGGCACCGAGCATATTGTCTTGGGCCTTTTGCGCGAGGGTTCGGGGGTTGCCGCCACCGTGCTCAGCGCACACGGCATCACAGCGGAATCGTATCAAGAAAAAATCATGGAGACCGAGAGCAGCGGACAATACACCCACTTGTCGCCTGAAGATTTTACACCGCGTACCAAAAAAGCCATGGAAATGGCTGTAGCGGAAGCCGGCGCATTGCAACAAGGGTATGTTGGTACCGAGCATATTTTGTTGGCGGTTTTGCGTGACGAAACCAGCATTGCCATGCGCTTGTTGGCCGCGTTTGGCATTCGCGCCTCGGAACTGGCAGACGAAACGTTGCGTGCTATGGGGAGTGAAGCCATGGGCGTTGGTAATTCTTCGTCACCGCGGCAACGTCAAGGTGCCGTCAAGACCGGTAAAACACCTGTTTTGGACCAATTTGGCAGAGATTTGACCGAAATGGCACGCGCCGGTAAACTGGACCCTGTCATTGGCCGTGCTGCGGAAATTCAACGTGTCGTGCAGATTTTATCCCGCCGCACCAAAAACAATCCTTGTCTTATTGGTGAACCCGGTGTGGGTAAAACCGCCGTTGCAGAAGGCTTGGCGCAAAAAATCATTGCACAAGAAGTACCCGAAACACTCAAAGACAAGCGGGTCGTCACGCTGGATTTGACCGGTATGGTTGCCGGCACCAAATACCGCGGTGACTTTGAAGAACGCATTAAAAACGCGTTGGAAGAAGTGGCACGTGAAAAGAATATTGTGTTATTTATTGATGAGATTCACACGATTATCGGTGCCGGTGCCGCCGAGGGTGCGGTGGATGCCGCCAACATCCTAAAACCCTCGTTAGCACGTGGCGAAATTCAGGTTATCGGTGCTACCACTTTGGAAGAATACCGCAAGCATATCGAGAAAGATGCCGCGTTGGAACGTCGTTTTCAACCCATCACCGTGGGTGAGCCGTCTGACGAAGAAACAATTGAAATTCTCAAAGGCTTGCGTGATAAATACGAGGCGCACCACAAAGTGAAAATTACGGATGAAGCCATCCGCGCCGCTGTGCAACTTTCTACCCGTTATATTTCCGACCGCTATTTACCCGACAAAGCCATTGATTTGATTGATGAAGCGGCATCTCGCGTGCGGTTAAAAGCCTTTACCGCCCCCACCGATGTACGGCAGTTGGAAGAAGAAGTCAAACGTTTGGCGGCCGAGAAAAAGTCTGCGGTTAATGAACAAGACTTTGAACGCGCCGCACGGTTACGCGACGAAGAAAAGGCCATTCAACAACAACTGGAAGAGCAACGCAATGAGTGGCAAGAAAAAAATGCCGGTATCACCAACGAAGTGGCGGCTAACGACATTGCCGAAATTGTTGCGGGTTGGACAGGTGTACCGGTTTCGCAATTGACCGAAGAAGAGGGACAACGCTTACTCAAACTGGAAGATGTCTTGCACGAGCGCATTGTGGGTCAACAAGAGGCCGTCACAGCGGTTGCCAAGGCCATTCGACGCGGTCGCGTAGGACTCAAAGACCCGCGCCGCCCCATTGGGTCGTTCATTTTCTTAGGTCCCACAGGTGTTGGTAAAACCGAGCTTTGCAAAACGTTGGCAGAAGCCATGTTTGGTGACGAAAATGCCATGATTCGCCTCGATATGTCCGAATATATGGAAAAACACACTGTTTCGCGTTTGGTTGGCTCTCCTCCGGGATATGTCGGCTACGACGAAGGCGGTCAACTCACCGAGAAAATCCGCCGTAAACCGTATACTGTTTTGTTGTTTGACGAAATTGAAAAAGCGCACCCCGATGTATTTAATATGCTTCTTCAAATTTTAGAAGACGGTATCCTTACCGATGCGCAAGGCCGTCGCGTAGATTTTAAAAACACGGTCATCATCATGACATCAAACGTCGGTGCGCGACTTATCACCGAAAAACGCAGTTTTGGGTTTGGTGACGTGGGCGAAGTTACCGCCAAAGAAGAAACCGAACGCCGAAACCGCGAAAACGTTTTGAGCGAACTTAAAAAAACGTTCCGTCCCGAATTTTTAAACCGTGTGGACGATATTATTGTGTTCCATCAATTAACGCAAGAAGATATTGAGCAAATTGCGCGGCGTATGCTTTCTTCACTCAGCCGTCGCGTACAAGGATTGGAAATTACGCTTACCGTCAGTGACGAAGCGGTAGAAGAACTTGCCAAAGTCGGTTTTGACCCCGTGTACGGTGCACGTCCGCTTCGCCGTGCCATTCAATCCCGCGTGGAAGACCCATTGGCCGAAAAATTGTTGGAGGGTTTGTTCTCTGCCGGCGACACGGTCAACGTCGCACTGGAAAACGGACAATTTGTTTTTTCAAAAATATCCTCGGATAATTGACAAAATTTTAAAAGTAAGATAAAATACCCCATGAGTGAGCTGGGCAATCGCGTGCGTTTTTGCGTATGAGGAAAGTCCGAGCATCACAGGGCAGGATAACGGCTAACGGCCGCCGAGGGTGACCTTAGGGAAAGTGCAACAGAAATATACCGCCGTTTAGGCTGGCGGGAGTCGAACTCTTTACGCCTGCAAAAGAAAATTTCCGGTGATAGTTTGCCTCAAAACTTGAAATACGTTAGTATTCCTTCGTTTTTCGGCTTCCTCTCACACAAAAATTTTCGATTTTGCAGGTCAGCAGAGTTTCTGCCGCTGAATTTTTTGTGCGGGAAAGTGCGAGTTTGCTGCAAGGCTGTCGCCTTGCAAAAACGAACACAAACCCGCGCAGGTAAAGGCGGCGAGCGAAACCGCAAAGGGTTCAACTCACGCCAGCCTACGGTAAGGGTGGAAAGGCGAGGTAAGAGCTCACCGGCACGCAGGAGACTGCGTGGCCCTGCAAACCCTATCCGATGCAACGCCGACCGAAGCGATACATTGGCCCGATGTGCTTCAACGGGCGGCTTGAGCTGTATGGCAACATGCAGTCGAGATAGATGATTGTCCACGACAGAACTCGGCTTACAGGCTCACTCAACAAAGCGCCCACCGCCAATATGGCGGTGTGCGCTTTGTTTGTATTCTATTTTAATTGTAAATTGGGAAACGTTCGCACAGTTCCACCACTTCTTTGGTGATACGTTCGCGACTTTCCTCGAAATTGACAATAACTTCTTTCATCCAAACGGCAATGCGTTTCATTTCCTCTTCGCCAAAGCCGCGAGAAGTAACAGCCGGTGTACCCACGCGCAAACCACTGGTAACAAACGGACTGGCAGGGTCGTTGGGAACGGCATTTTTGTTCGCGGTAATATGCACCTCATCCAAACGATGTTCCAGTTCTTTGCCGGTAATACCAAAGTTTTGCAAATCCAATAACATAAGGTGGTTATCCGTACCACCGGTCACCAAATTAAAACCTTGTTCAACCAATGCATCGGCAAGTAC
>JAZNKF010000008.1:0-43441 GCA_045578425.1 Acutalibacteraceae bacterium | reverse complement strand
GTGAGAGGAAGCCGAAAAACGAAGGAATACTAACGTATTTCAAGTTTTGAGGCAAACTATCACCGGAAATTTTCTTTTGCAGGCGTAAAGAGTTCGACTCCCGCCAGCCTATGCACAAGGTTGTTTCGCCTTCTCAGAGTTTCCCCCAATGGCGTGTCTTCGTTTTGCGGTAACGAATAGAAACCACCCAAAAACGTGCTTCACGGCGACGGGCTCGTACAGGATTTGCACCTGTTTCCTTTTTGAGTCATGTTCAGTATACCAAACTTGCTCGTCGTTTGCAAGCCTGTCCGCACACCTTGTCCGTTTTGTCATATACTGAAAATAGACCAGCCTAAGGGGGTGAAACAAATGACCTGTTGTCAAAATAATTGCTCGTACGCGGCTGTCATTCTCGGCATTTTGGCAGGTGTGGCGGTCGGCGTGCTGTACGCGCTGGGCTTTGTCACGGTAGGTGTGCTTTTGTGGGTATACCTCACGTTGGGCGTTGCCGCTGTGTTGCTGTCCCCCGTTTATGCGGCGCTGTCACCGTGCTTTTGCGTATACCGCACCGCCTTTTTAATCGGTGCATTTGGCGCGATTGTTGCCGCCGCGGTATCGTTTTTCACGGTCGGCATTGCACCGCTCGCCTTGTTTGCCGTCATTCTCGGCATTGCCACGCTCTTTGTGGTCTTTACCTTGGTCACCGCTGTGTGCATCACCGCGTGCAGCTGCCGTAACACGTAATCAAAAACCCTTTTGCGTCAACGGCTCCTTCGTTTTGGGGAGCCGTTGACTTTTTATGCCAGTCGTGGTATGGTAAATGCATAAAAAGGAAGTGAATTTGCGTGAAAATCTCCGAACTGTTGTCAAAGGGCACCCTCTCACTTTCGTTTGAGGTGTTTCCACCCAAAACCGACTCGGCGTTTGACACCGTCAAACACGCCACCGAGGAAATTGCCAAACTGCACCCCTCGTTTATGAGCGTCACCTACGGTGCGGGCGGCGGTACCAGCCGTTATACGTTGGATATTGCCAAGAACATCAAAACCCGCTACGGTGTTCCCACCCTGGCACATTTGACATGTGTCTCCTCGACCAAAGACACCGTGGCAAGCATGATTCAAACGTTGCAAACAGCAGGGATTCAAAACGTGCTCGCGTTGCGCGGGGATATTCCGAAAGAACTCGAAAATGCCGACCGTAGCGGTTGGCACTACCACCACGCCGTGGACTTGATTGCCGAACTTAAAGAAAGCGGTGCCGATTTTTGCATCGGCGCGGCATGTTATCCGGAAGTGCATCCCGAAAGCACCAATCAAAAAGAAGATATTCGGCACCTGAAAGAAAAAGTCGACGCCGGTTGTTCGTTTTTGACCACGCAAATGTTTTTTGATAACAACGTGTTGTATAATTTCCTGTATAAAATCCGCGAAGCAGGCATCACCGTCCCCGTCATCCCCGGTATCATGCCGATTACCAACGCGGGGCAGGTGGAACGTGCCGTCAAACTGTCGGGCTCGTTCATGCCGCGCCGCTTTGCCAGTTTGGTGGACAAATTCGGCGCCGACCCCGCCGCTATGAAACAAGCGGGTATCGCCTACGCCACCGACCAAATCATTGATTTGTACGCCAACGGCATCCAAAACGTACACGTCTATTCCATGAACAAACCCGACGTCGCCGAACATATCGGGCAAAACCTGTCGTCCATTTTGGGGAAACCGCTGTGAATATTCTGACTAAAACGTTTGCTCCCTCGCCCCCGGATGTGCGCGAAGTGGCACGGTATGCGGGTTGCAAGGAGTTAACACCGACTATCGAGCAAACCATCCGCACCTGCTTTGCCGAAGCGGCGGATAGTTTGCGCTACACCGTCGTTTACGCCGAATGTCCCGTCACCGTCAAAGACGGCGGCGTTGATTTCGGCGCGTTTTTTGTACCGTCGGGTTCGTTGCAAAAACAACTTGACGGCTGCCACCGCGCTGTTTGGTTTGCCGCCACCGTCGGACTGGAACTTGACCGCCTGATTACACGTTACGGCATCACCGCGCCATCCAAAGCACTGATACTGCAAAGCATCGGTGCCGAACGCATCGAAGCGTTGTGCGAAGCGTTTTGCACCTTTTTAGCAACCGACCAAACGGTACGCAGGCGTTTTTCGCCCGGTTACGGCGATTGTCCGCTCGAAACGCAGCATAGCGTGTTTCGGTTGTTGGACTGTTCGCGCAAAATCGGTCTTACGCTTAACGAAAGTTTACTCATGTCACCCACCAAATCCGTTACCGCGGTGGTGGGCTTGGAGGGATAAACCATGACCATCGTGGAATTTATGAAACAACATATCACCGTGCTCGACGGCGGCATGGGTACGCTGTTGCAAGCAGCGGGACTCGGCGCGGGCGAATTGCCCGAACGGTGGAATCTCACCCACCCCGAAATCATCACCGACATTCACCGCCGCTATGTGCAAGCGGGCAGTCACGTGGTCACCACCAACACCTTTGGTGCCAACTGCCTGAAATTTTCTGACGACGAATTGGACCGCATTGTCCAAGCGGCGGTGCAAAATGCCCGCACTGCCGCACCGCGCTTTGTCGCGTTGGATATCGGCCCCACCGGCAAACTGCTCAAACCGTACGGCGACTTGGATTTTGAAGAAGCCGTCCACGTGTTTGCCCAAACGGTGCGCTTGGGTGTCAAATACGGTGTCGATTTGATTATCATCGAAACCATGAACGACTTGTACGAAACCAAAGCCGCCTTGCTCGCCGCCAAAGAAAACAGCGACCTGCCCGTTTTTGTTTCCAACGCCTACGGTGCCGACGGCAAACTCATGACGGGTGCCGACGTTCCCGCTGTGGTCGCGTTGCTGGAAGGCATGGGTGCCGATGCCATCGGTGTCAACTGCTCGCTGGGACCAAAACAACTTGCTCCCGTTGTCGAACAGTATCTTACCCGCAGTTCACTGCCGATTTTGATGCAACCCAACGCGGGACTCCCCGAAATCCAAAACGGCAAAACCGTGTTCAACGTAAACGAATCGGACTTTGCCGCTGCCATAGCAACCTTGGTCGACCGCGGCGTACGCATTGTCGGCGGTTGTTGCGGCACCACCCCCGCCTACATTGCGGCCGTGTGTGAGCAAATAAAGGATAAAAAACCAAAACCCATCACGCAAAAACACATCACCTGCGTTTCGTCCTACACCCACGCGGTGGATTTCGGCGATTCTCCCGTTCTGATTGGCGAACGCATCAATCCCACGGGTAAAAAACGCTTTAAACAAGCCGTTTTGGAACACGATATGTCCTACATTTTGGGCGAAGGCATCGCCCAACAGCAAAAAGGCGTTCATATATTGGACGTCAATGTCGGCATGCCGCAACTTGACGAAGTCGCCATGCTTCAAGACACGGTATGCGAACTGCAAGCGGTAATCGACCTGCCGTTGCAGATTGATACCGTCAACGTTGCCGCCATGGAATCCGCGTTGCGGCGGTATAACGGCAAAGCCATGATAAACTCCGTCAACGGTAAAGAGGAAAGTATGGCGGCCATTTTCCCGCTTGTCAAAAAATACGGCGGCCTTGTTGTCGCGTTAACGTTGGATGAAAACGGCATCCCTGCCACCGCCGAGGGACGGGTAGCGATTGCCGAAAACATACTCAAAACCGCCGCCGATTACGGCATTGGCGCACACGATATAGTGTTTGATACGCTGTGCATGACGGTCAGCGCCGACAAAACGGCAGGCAGCGTCACGTTAGAGGCACTCAAAACTGTGCGCGAAAAACTTGGTTGCCATACGTCGCTTGGTATTTCCAACGTATCGTTCGGATTGCCGTGCCGCAATACCGTCAACAGCACGTTTTTTGCCCTCGCACTGCAAAACGGCTTGTCTGCGGCAATTATGAATCCTTATTCCGAAGAAATGCTCGGTACGTATCACGCCTACCGCGCCTTAACGGGACGTGACGAAAACTGCGCCGACTACATTGCCTTTGCCGATGTTCCCACCACGGCGCCCGCCACCCCCTCGCACGAAATGGATTTAACACAAGCGGTTGTCAGCGGCCTTGCCGATAAAGCGGCGGCGCTCACCACCGACTTGCTCAAAACACAAGACGGTTTGTCCATCGTACAAACGCACATCATCCCCGCCTTGGACACCGTCGGCAAAGGGTACGAACAACGCACCGTCTTTTTACCGCAACTGCTCATGAGCGCCGAAGCCGCCAAAGCCGCCTTTGCGGTGATAAAAACAGCCATGCAAACCGGTGCCGCCGCCGATAAAGGCGCGGTGGTGATTGCCACCGTCAAGGGCGATATTCACGACATCGGCAAAAACATCGTCAAACTGCTCTTGGAAAACTACGGTTTTCACGTTACCGACCTGGGCAAAGACGTCCCGCCGCAAACCGTGGTTGATGCCGTACGGCAAACGGGGGCGCGTTTGGTAGCGCTCAGCGCCTTGATGACCACCACCGTCCCCGCCATGGAACAAACCATTCACCTGCTCCGCCAAGAGCTCCCCGCTTGTCAAATCATGGTCGGCGGTGCCGTGCTCACCGCGGATTACGCCGCCGCCATCGGTGCCGATTTCTACGGTGCCGATGCCATGGAAGCGGTCCGCTTTGCACAATCCGTATATGCCTAATCTGTCGGCGGTGCTTTTGCACCGCCGTTCATACTTTTTTTAAAATTTTAACAATAACCTAACAAAAACCGTGCGTATACTAAAAATAAATGAGGTGATACGGATGAAAAAAGGAATTTCTTTGTTACTAACCGTTGTTCTTGGTTGTACGCTGCTTTGTTCGTGCGGCAAAGCCCCCACTGCCGCCACCGCCATTGTGCTTGGCGATAACGGCATTACGGTAAACGGCGCGCCCGTTTCATCGCAAAAAAGCGAAGCGGTTTACACCGCAAACGATATTGTGTATTACGAGCAAGGGCACGATTTCACCTACGGCGAAGGAAGCGAGCGTGATGCGCACTCTGCCGAGGAAGCAAAAAAGCAGACCGTCGTCCACATTACCAAAGCAGGTACGTACCGTGTCAGCGGCACCCTTTCGGCAGGTCAGATTGCCGTGGACTTAGGGGAAAAGGCCGACGATAACCCGTCTGCCGTGGTCACCCTGATACTGGATAACGTAAACCTCACCTGCACCGTCGCCCCCGCCATCATCTTTTACGAAGTATATGAATGCAGCGACGATGACGAAGACACTGCCACCCACACCGTGAATACCACAGCGGCGGGTGCCAACATCGTGCTCGCCGATGGCTCAAAAAACACGGTAAACGGCTCGTACGTTGCCAAAATTTACGAATCCTACACCCTAAACGAAGCCGGTACCGAAGTTGCCGACAGCGATAAACTCCACAAATACGACGGTGCCGTCTATTCCCGCATGAGCCTGAACGTTGGCGGGGAGCAAAAAGGGGACGGCACACTTACCATCACCGCCCAAAACGAAGGTCTCGATTCCGAACGGCATTTAACCATCAACGGCGGCACCATCAACATTGTTTCGGAAAACGACGGCATCAACACCAACGAAGACGGCATTTCGGTCACCACCGTCAACGGCGGTACGTTGAACATTGCGGTCAGTCCCACCGCCGCCGAAGGCGACGGCATCGACTCGAACGGTTGGCTTGTCATAAACGGCGGCACCGTCAATGCTTTTGCGTGCGGCAAAAGCGGCGATGCAGGTATTGATTCGGATAACGGCATTTATGTAAACGGCGGGACCGTCGTTGCCACGGGCAACATGCTCGACCGCCTTGCCGACGGTGACCAAACCTTTGCCGTGTTCTCGTTTAGCGACTCCCAACCCGCCGACACGGTATACACGCTCAAAAACGAACAAGGCGAAACGGTGGTCAGCACCACCCCCGCCAACACGTTCACACAACTGGTAATCTCCTCCTCCACGCTTAAAGCGGGAACCTACACGCTGTATCGCGGCGAAACGGCGTTGTCGGTAGCAACCACGAATAACGGCGGCGGACGCCCCCAAGGCGGCAACCGTCCTTTTGACAACACAGACGAACCGCCGTTTGACGGCAACGAGCCGCCCCAAAAACCACAAGGTGATTTTGGCGAACGCCCCTCTTTCGGCAGCGAAACCCCGCCCGAAAAGCCCGAGGGCGAAACTCCACCGCCGTTCAATGGTAACGAACCCCCGCAAAAACCCGAAGATGGGTTTGCTTCCTCTCCCCCCGCCACCATCACCGATACCCTCTACACTAAAACGTTTACCATTACCGACGGCGCCAACTATTTTAGCGTTGCAAAATCATAAAAAAAGGCGGCCGTAAGGCCGCCTTTTTTGTTGACAAAATCTTTCAAAATAGGTATCATAAACCTGTAAAGGAGAGGGTTTTATGTTGCGTTTACATAACGTCACACGGATAACCGCCGACGGCGTTGTTCCCCACAGTACCATCGACATTGAAAACGGCAAAATCATCGCCGTGTACGATGCGTTGTTGCCTGCTTCCTCTGATGTTACGGTATACGATGCAAACGGTGCTTTTGCTGCACCGGGTTTTGTGGATATTCACGTGCATGGCGGCGGTGGAATCTCGTTTATGGATGCCACGGCAGAACAAGTATGTGAAGCGTGCTTGGCTCACGCGCGGTTTGGCACCACCACCATTGTTCCCACCTCGCTGACTGCCCCCATGGCAGATTTGGTAGGGATGATTCGCACCGTCAAACAAGCCGCAGAAATGCTCGACACCGTCACGATTGCGGGCGTGCATTTGGAAGGTCCGTTTTTGTCCCCCGCGCAATGCGGCGCGCAAGATTTAAGCACCATGCTCGCCCCCACCCCCCAAAACTACGAGCCACTGCTTAAAGCGTGGGAAGGCGGCGTGCGCATCATGGGTATTGCGGCCGAACTCGACGGCGCGTTCGCACTCGGTGAAGAATTGCAAAAACGCGGCATTGTGGCGTCGATTGCGCATTCGGATGCCGATTACGACACGTGCGCCAAAGCTTTGCAACACGGGTTTTGCGATATCACACACATTTATTCCGGCTGTTCCATAGTGCACCGCAAAAACGCCTACCGCCACGGCGGCGTGGTAGAAGCGGGGTTGCTCGAAGATGGGTTTACCGTGCAAATGATTGCCGACGGCAAACACCTGCCGCCCGAACTGCTCAAACTCATTTACAAGTGCAAAGGTGCCGACAGCATTTCGCTGATTACCGATGCGCTGTTGCCCGCCGCGGCAGGGTTGCCCGAAGGTACGGTGCTCACCTTAAACGGCACCGATAACATGGTGCTGGAAGACGGCGTCATGAAACTGGAAAACCGCCAAGCCTTTGCAGGCAGCATTGCCACCACCGACCGCCTTTTGCGCAACATGGTGGGACTCGCGGGCGTGCCCTTGTGGGAAGCGGTCAAAATGGCAAGTACCACTCCTGCCCGCGTTATCGGTTTGGGCGACCAAAAAGGTGCCCTGCTCCAAGGCTACGATGCCGACGTGGTGTTGCTCGACAGCGAGCTGCAAGTACGCGATGTCATCGCCCGCGGCACATTTATCAAGCGGTAACACAAAACACAAACAAAAAAGCCTCGACACTGTCGAGGCTTTTTTATTGTTTTTTCTCTTATAACACCCCGCACGCAATGAGCGCAAACAAAATCGCACCCAACACAATGCGGTACACCCCAAAGGGTTTGAAATCGTGTTTTTTGATAAAGTTCATCAGGAATCGAATCACCAGCACCGATACCACAAACGATACCACCATACCGATAACGAGCAACAAACTTTCCTCGGCGGTAAAACGCTGACCGTCAAGCAGCAGGTATTTCACCACTTTCAGTCCGCTCGCCCCCGCCATGACGGGAATCGCCATAAAGAACGAAAATTCCGCGGCAACGGTGCGCGAACAACCCAGCAACACCGCGCCCAAAATGGTCGCGCCCGAACGGGACGTACCGGGGATAAGCGCCAGCGCTTGAAAACAACCCATCAACAAGGCGGTCTTAACGTTCATGTCGTTCGTGGTGTGAATGGTGGGGGTGTGTCCTCGGTTTTCCATCCACAAAAAGCCTATACCGTAGAGTATCAACGTGGTGGCAATTACCCACGGCACCGAAAGCGTTGAATCAATAATATCATCCAGCAGCAGTCCCACCACCGCGGCAGGCACACTTGCCACCAACACTTTGCCCCACAACGACCACGTGTCTTTTCGCTCAACCGCGGTCTTTTTGGGCGAAAACGGATTGAGTTTGTGAAAATACAACACCACAACCGCCAAAATCGAGCCAAGCTGGATAAGCACTTTAAACAAATCAAACCAATCTTTGGACTGGTTAAACGGCAAAAACTCATTGACTAAAATCAAATGGCCGGTACTGCTAATCGGCAACCATTCGGTAATCCCTTGCACAATACCTTGTAAGAACGCTTTGAGAATATCCCACACGCCGTCCATTGTCTGTCACCTCAAATATCGATTTCGCCCAGCATGTCGCGCAATAAAATGAGTTCATCGGGAGTCAGCGTGATGCCTTTGCCCATTTTGGTACGTTCGGGTGCCCAATCACGAATATCGTATTTGGGGTCGCGGTCGTTCCAACGAATAAGGTTAATCTCTTTGCGCCAACCCGTCGGGGATTCCGACAACACGCCCAATTCTTTTACAATTTCATACTTCAGTTCTGCCATCGTCGTTTCTCCTTTGTTTGTTGAATATACTGTATGCGTCACAAAAGGCAAATTAGAACAACCATTGCTCCATGGTTTTTTTCGGTGTTTCGGCAGCCGCTTCTTCTTTTTCGGCTTCCACCGCCAATTCCTTGTATACCGCACGGCCAAGCGTTTGCAACCGTTCCAACTTCTCCTCAGCATGGGTGGCGGCGGCGGCCAGTTCGCTTTTTTCCTTCCACAATGCGGCAACCGCTTGTTGCAGTTCTTCCGTTTGCAGGGTGAGCGCGGTTTTTTCTTGTTCCAAGGCTTCACAGCGTTCTTCGAGTGCCGCAATCTGCACATTTTCGTCCGCCGCGATTTTCGCCTCTTCCAACTGCTGTGAAAGTTCGGAGTTTTTCGCTTGTTCTTCTGCTACTTGTTGTGACAAAGCGGCAATTTGGCTTTCCCACTCTTCCCGCGCAGTTTGTTGTTCGCGGCGCAGTTCGTCTATGTAATCGAGCACGTCACTCTTGCGAAATCCGCGAAACTCAGTTTCAAAAACTCGACACTCTTCCATCGGTACACTCTCCCTTCGTGACATCTGCGACTTATTTTACCATGCTCTTTTAAAAAACGCAAGTTTTATTTCGCAGCGTTCGTGCGCGGGTATCCGATGATTTGCGCAAAACCCGGTCGTTATCGCAGGAGCGGTGAAAACGAAAACGGCGCGGGTTTTCACCCGCGCCGTTTTCCGCACTCATTTTAGATATTGCTATACTGGTCTTTTTGGTTCTGGCTGTTTTGTTTGTTTTGATTGTTTTGCTTGTTCTGGTTGTTTTGTTTGTTCTGCTGATTTTGATTGTTTTGCTTGTTTTGATTGTTTTGGTTATTTTGATTGTTTTGCATCAGAAGATATCCTCCCTAAACGGTAATTGTCGGTACTTTTCATTATGAAAAGCACCGACAATAGTGTTACCGAAAAAGGATAAAATTATACTTGTTTTTCAATAAACGCTTTCAGCAACGCCACACACGCTTGTTGCGCCGCTTTTTGCTTTTCGGAATACATTTTTTCATCTACAGCGCGCACACCGCACACCATCGAAACAGGAAACATATCCACTTTTTGAGCGGTAACAAAACTTTCGTTTTTCAAAAATTTGGCATTTTTCCAATTCCAATACGTTTTGTCACTGCTTAAATCGGGAGCGGTAACGTCGAGCGTTTCAAAAAACGTCACCCCGTTTTTCATGGCAGGGCACACCGTTTCGGTGTAATACGCGGGGTCAAACAAAAACAAATGCACGTCTTTTGCCGCCAAATGCCCCAAAATCGACTGATGATTCACCGTTTGTGATTGCACGGTTTGGTTTTTGGAAATATCCAACAGTTGCACCGTCACCATCACTTTGCCGTCCTCGTTTACATCAACGGCGAGGGCGGCAAACTCTTCCTCCAACTTTTCCACCACGTCGGGTGACACCGGTGTTGGCGAAACCATGCAAATAAGATAATCGGGCTTTACCCGCAAAGCGGAATGAACAATCAACCCCGCCACAATCGCCACCGTCAACAAAAGCCCCTGCACTTTCCACTTATGATGGTACCAAAAATCTTCCCATCGGCTTTTCGGTGTCGGCGGTGTTGCAAACGAATGGTACTCCAACTCCTCTTGGGGAACCCCTACCAAATAGCGTTCTCTTGCCATACTTATCGATTATCCACCTTAATACAACCTTTAACGATTACCAACACAATGTTGAAATCATCGTCTACTACCAACAAATCGGCGTTTTTGCCCACCGCAATCGACCCCGTTTCGTTGTCCACGCGAATCGCGCGGGCGGGGTTGATGGTGGCGGATTTCACCGCTTGTTTTAGCGGAATACCAAACGAAATCACGTTTTTAAGTTCTTCATACACGTTAGAAGTGGAAGCGGCAATGGTACCGTCGGCAAGCAACGCTTTGCCGTCTTTCACATACACCGTTTGCCCGCCCAAATCGTATTCGCCGTCCACGTGCCCTGCGGCGCACATGGAATCGCTGATAATCACACTGTTATCTTCTCCCAGTTGCGCAAACGCTATGCGCAGCGCCGCCGGATGAATATGGAACCCGTCACAAATGAGTTCGGCGCGTACACCGTATTCGCGGGTTTTGTCAAACACGGCGCCCACCACACCGGGTGCGCGGTGCGTAAGCCCGCTTTGCGCATTATATAAATGCGTCACGTGGCGTACACCCCATTCGATGGCGGCACACGCCTCATCGTACCCCGCTGCGGTATGCGCAATCGAAACGGGACAAATCGGTTGCACTGCTTTCACAAACTCTTCGGCGCCGTCACATTCGGGGGCAATATCCACCACTTTGATAACGCCGCCGCAGTCGTTATATAACCGCAAAAATTCCTCTTTGTCAGGGTTGCGCACAAAAGCGCCGTTTTGCGCGCCTTTTTTGGACATGGCAATGTACGGGCCTTCCATGTTCACCCCATGAATATACGCGCCGCCCACCGTTTGTTTGCACGCGGCAACGTTTGCAAAAATTTTGCTCAGTTCTTCTGCCGAAAGTGTCATCGAAGTCGGACAAAACGAGGTAACCCCACGTTTTACCAAGCACTGCGACATCGCTTCCAACGCATCGGGTGTGGCTTCGCCCGTGTCGCGACCCGCGCAACCGTGAATGTGCATATCGATAAGCCCCGGCAACACGGTATACCCCGTAAGGTCCAGCACCTCGTCGGCACAAGCTGTTTCGTCAATCGCCGCGATTTTTTCGCCGTTTATCGTAATGTTTTGTTTGACAAGTTCAAATTCTTCGTTAAAAATTTTGGCGTTTTTTAATAACATCTCGTTATTTTCTCCTTTGTTGCAATAACCATTCAATCACGTCAGACGTTTGGTACGCGGGCACCCACGAACCGTGGTCCACACCGGGGTACACGGTAAGCGACGCGTTACCGCCGATCATTTGCACCGTTTCGACCATGGTTTCGGAATACACGGGCGGTACCACCGTATCCGCGCCACCGTGGAATGCGCGAATGGGCAGTTTGTTCAACACGCCCACACGCCACGAAAGTCCGCCGCCGCAAATGGGTGCTGCCGCCGAAAACATTTCGGGGTAGGTGCAAATCATATCCCACACGCCAAAACCGCCCATGCTGTAACCCGTAATGCTGATACGGTCACGGTCAACGTGGTATTCGTCGGCAATTTGGTCAATCAGTTCTTTGAGCGGCAACACCAAATGGTTCCAAACCAGACCTTCGGGACATTGCGGCGAAAGCGTAATCGCGCGAATCCCTTTATATTCGTCTTCTTCGCCGAAAATTTGCGAGATGGTCACCACCGTGTTCAAAATTTCGGGATCTTCCCCGCGCTCGCCCGCACCGTGTAAAAACACCAAAAGCGGCAACTTTTCTTTTTCGAAATCCGCATCTTTGGGCGCTGTCAAAATGTAAGACATCGCGGGGAAATTACTGTTCGGCGTAAACTTCTTTTTGTGTTGCATAACTCATTCTCCTTGTGTTGTCGTGATTACTTCGGTCTGCACGTTGCTGACATAAAGCGTTACTGTGTCGCCCACCGTAATGGGGGCGCCTGCGGCGGGAACGGTACGTTCCACTTCCCCTTTTTCGTAATCGCTCTTTTGCAACAACAAACTTTGTTCGGCAACTTCATATCCCAATGCTTCAAGGTAAAGTCGCGCGTGTTCTTCTTTCCACCCCGCCAAATTCGGCATTTTCCCTTGTGCCGAACCCGCGCTGATGATCACCGAAATCACCGTACCGCGGTCGGCTTTTTCATCCGCTGCGGGGGTTTGCGACAAAATGGTGTTCTCGGCGGCAGTATCGCTGTACTCGTAGCCCTTAATAACCACTTTCATCGACCCGGCAAGCATTTTTTTCTGCACCGCACGCACGTCTTTACCCACCAAGTTTTCCACCGTAAAACGCACGTCTTGTGTCGCGGTGGTGGTCGTGGTAACGGTGGAACTGTTAAGCGTGAGCTGTCCGCCCGTCGTCGTGTTTTGCGGCCCTTGCGGCAACGCGTTCAACCCGCTGAGTGCCACCACCATCACAATCACCAACACCAACAGTGCAACGGCAAAAATCAACCACAAAGACCGACGCCTGCTCATCGGCTCACGCACGGGTTTTTCGTTCTCTTTTTCTTCTTCAATCAATGCCGCCACGGCGGGTGTGGCAGTCAGTTCGTCGAGCAGTTGTTGCATCGTTTTGGTACGCCGCTCGGCAGAAATCCGAAGCGCACGATAAAGGCTTTCTTTAACGTGTGCGGGCATGGCTTTTGCCACGTCCGCGGGCAGCAACAATTCTTCGCCCTTTTTGGCACGGCGAGAGGCATCCGTCGGTGTCGCACCCGTAAGCGCAAATAACATGGTCGCCGCCACGCCGTACACATCGGCCGAAGCAGTACAAGTTGCTTTCTTTTCATATTGTTCGGGTGCGGCATACCCCGCCAAAATATACGGTTTACATTCGGTGTTCACCGTGCGGGTTTCTGGAATGGCAAAATTCTTAATGCGCAAATTCCCCTCGCTGTCCACCAGCACGTTTTTGGGACTAATCCCCAAATGCAACACACCGCAGGAATGAATGATGGATAATGCCGAAAGCAACGGCAAAAAGAGTCGCCGCACTTCGTCAAACGGCAACCGTCCGCCTTGTTTCGCCACGTATTTTTCAAGGCTTATGCCCTCGCAGTATTCGCTGACCGTGTAGGCGGTACCGTTTTCTTCAAAAATGTCAAACGACGGCACCACCACCAACACGTCGCGCAACCGCGCCACCGCGCGCGCCACACCCAAAAACTTGGTTTTGTAGGTTTGCAGGGCAATCTCATGCCCCTCAATCGGGGTAATCACCCCGTTTTCCGTGCGCTCGCAAATGCCGTTTGGGAAAAACTCCCGCACCGTCACCACACTGTCGTCGGTTTGGTCACAGGCAATATATACCGCGCTGTCGCCGCCGATTTCCAGCACCCGACCCAGCAAATACCGATTGTTAAGAACCGTTCGCACTTGCAAATATTCTGCGGGGTTTACCCCGCCGGCGGGATACCCGCACCGTTCACACGCTGTCGCGCCTTTCTCCAAAGGTTGCATGCAACCCATACATCTTGTAGCCATCATTCTATCATCCCAGCGATTGTTTTAGTTTTAATTGACGAATATCTTTTCCCACGCACACCAAGGGCTGGAACGTCCCCGTCACGCGTGAGGCAATCTGTTCGCCGTACCGTTCGGTCAATTCTTTTTGATTTAAGTTGGTGCTGATAATGGTCGGTTTTTCCGCCATCATGCGCCCGTTGATAATGTTATACAGTGCCGAGGTATAAAACGGACTGGCAAACTCCGTGCCGACGTCGTCCAAAATCAGCAAATCACACGCGAGTAACACGTCTTCGGTGCCGGAATCGGTGCGCCCGAAATGGTCTTTTTCCATGCGGTGCAACAACTGCTGTACCGGCCCGTACACCACCGAATACCCGCGTGAAAGCAAAACCCCCGCAATGGCGAGCGACAAATGCGTTTTGCCCACACCCGTCGGCCCGCGCAACAACAAACTTTGGTCGCGCCCGTCAAAGCCGTTCGCATACGCTTTGCAATATTCCATCACTTCCCGCATACGTGCCCGCGGCGAAATGCCGGTTCGCGAGTCGGGTTGGGCGGAATAATAATCCAATGATAAATCGTCAAACGACGTGGGGCGCATGGCGGATAATTCCGACAATTCCAAGCACGATAATTCGCGCAATAATTGTTCAAGACACGCGCAACGCTTGCCGTTTACAAACCCCGTATCTTCGCATACTTGGCAGGTGTACTGCGGCTCAAAGTTACCCGCATCTACCCCATGGTCTTTGAGAAGCATCGCCAGTTCCACTTGCAACGCCAAATTTTCGGTTTTGACTTTTTCGACTTCCTTTTCAATGTTTCCCCCGCGCAAAATCGCGGCAACCACCTTGCCGGAAGATTGCGCCATCTTGGCTTCAATCTCCCGTACTTGGGGCACTTTTGCACACATTTGCTCGTGCAACGATGCGGCGCGGGTTGCCGCCGTGCTGCGCCTTGTTTCCAGCGTTTCCATCGCCTTTTGATAAATTTCACGATTATACATTCAGCGGCTCACCTCTTTTTCTTCTTATACACAGGAATATATTGTTCGACCATCTCTTCGTATTCCCTGTTTTCTTCGTTTTTTACGGTGCCTTTCTTTTGACCTTTTTGCAACTCTTTCAGCCGGTCAAGCGTAGTTATTTCTTGGGCACGCCAGTTATCCAACACCTTGTCCATGTATTTGGCTTGGAACGCACCGGTTTTATCCACACAAACCGCATACGCTTCCAAAATCAGCGCATCTTCCACTTGCCACTGGTACACCCATTTTTCCGCCGTGCGGGCGGCAAACGCCGAAGAAATCGGTTTTGTCAACGAACACAGCGTTTGCACCTTGGCAGCAGCCGCCGAGCACCGTTCCAAAAAGCACAAATGCTCCTCGGCGGCAGACATGGTCATAATGCCTTGGTCTGCCCAGTCGAGCGCTACTTTTTCAATATACCGCATGGTAAAACGCCCTGCTTGCGCGGCATATTCCACCACCATCATAATCACGGCGGCAGGCAACCCCGCGGTTTCAAACAAATATAACAGCGTTTCCGCATCGCCGTTTGCGAGCGGGCGTCCAAGCCTTGCGCTGACCGCATCGAGCAAATACGAAAATTCTTTGTCGGCTTTTTGTTTTTTGAGCACTTCGGTCATTTGCGGTTTGACCGCCGCGGGACGCGCCACGGGTTTTGGCGGTACTTCGGGCAGTTTGTCTTCTTTAACGGGTGTCGGTGCCGCGGGTTGGTCGTCATCTTCGGGCAATAACACACCCGCAGCAACCCAATACTGCAACGCATCGGCGCAATCGGGAGCCGAAACCCCCACCGCTTTGGCACACACCTCGGCATCAAATTCGCCGCCGTTGCGGGAAACCCACAACAGCACTTTCAGTTGCACCGACCCCGCCAACCGCAAATGACGGTCGACAATCTCTTTGGGCAGCACCAGCACCCGCTTTAATTGCGACGCTTTAAAGCGATATTCTGCCATGGTTTCCCCTCCTTTTTTCGATAATAGTGCAAGATACATTATACACACCATTCGACACAAAAGGCAAGTGCTTTTTGATTTTTTTAACGATTGGTTAAAAAATCAGTTGCTTTTTGTATAAAAATATGCTATTCTACGAGATGTAGAGCAAAGGAGGTGCTGAAAAGTGGCTTACAAAATTAACGAATCCTGCATTGCTTGCGGCGCTTGTGCCGAAGGCTGCCCCGTAGAAGCGATTGCAGAAGGTGACGGCGTTTATGTCATCAATGCAGACACCTGCATCGATTGCGGCGCTTGTGCTGATGTTTGCCCCGTGGGCGCACCCGAGGCTGAATAATCTCACATTCCAAAAAGGCTGTCGCTACGCGACAGCCTTTTGTCTTATAGAGGTATCGTTATGCGTACTGAACGTCTAAACAACGGCAGAACCGTCTTTTGTGATAACGACTGCACCTTTGGTGCCGACGCCGTGTTGCTTTCGGCGTTTTCGGCACCGTACACCCACGGCCGCAGTTGCGATTTAGGCACAGGGTGCGGCATTATCCCTCTTTTGTGGGAACTGCCGCCCACCGCGGCGGTGGATGCCGTCGATTGTCAGGAATCGGCAGTCATGCTGGCACGTGCCGCCGTGCAACAAAACGGGCTTTCGGGTCAAATCACCATTTGGCACCAAGATTGGAAAAATTTAGAACTGCCGCGCGGCGCGTACGACTGCGTGGTATGCAATCCCCCCTACTTTGCCCAAAACAGCGGCAAAGTCAGCGCCTCGCCCGCGCGGCGCTTGGCGCGACACGAGGGCGAAAACACTTTGTCCGACGTCGTCGGCGCGGCATCTGCCCTGCTCAAAGCGGGCGCACATTTTTGTTTTTGCCACCGCCCCGAACGGCTTTGCGACGTACTCGTCGCCTTGCGTAAAAAGGGGTTAGAACCCAAGCGTTTGCAATGGGTACACGCGCGGCGCGATACCGCCCCCTTTTTGTTTTTGTGCGATGCTGTCAAAGGCGGCAAACCGTCACTGTCCGTTTTACCGCCACTATTTATCGAGGAGTGTGAACCCCTATGTCCGGCACCTTAACTTTGGTGGGAACGCCCATCGGCAATCTTTCGGATTTTTCACCCCGCGCCGTCAAAGCGCTGGAAAACTGCGATTTTATCGCCGCCGAAGATACACGGGTGTCGCTTACCTTGCTCAACCATTTCGGTATCCGCAAACCGCTTATCAGTTACTTTGAACACAACAAACGCGAACGCGGCGAACAAATCTGCCGCAAACTCGAAGAGGGCGAAAACGCCGTACTGGTCACCGATGCGGGCATGCCCGCCATCTCCGACCCGGGCGAGGACTTGGTCGCGCTGTGCCACCAGCGTGGGATTCCCGTCACCGTCGTTCCCGGCCCGTGTGCAGGCATTGCCGCGCTGGCGGTTTCGGGGTTGCCCACGGGGCGCTTTACGTTCGAGGGGTTTTTAAGCGTCAACCGCCGCAGCCGCCGCGAACATTTGGATTCCTTGATGGCTGAAACACGCACCATGGTATTTTATGAAGCCCCGCACAAACTGCTCTCCACGCTTGAAGATATGCTCACGGCGTGGGGCGACCGCCGCTTGTGCCTTGCCAGAGAACTGACCAAACTGCACGAAGAGGTCAAACTGACCACCTTGTCTGCGGCAGTGGAACATTACCGCGAAAATCCGCCGCGCGGTGAATTTGTGTTGGTCATCCACGGTGCCGAAGCGCCAAAACCGCAAGAATTCACGTCGGACGATGCGGTTGCGTTAGCACAATCCTTTATCAAAGACGGTCTTTCCGCTTCCGAAGCCGCCAAAAAAACGGCGGCGCAAACGGGGCTGAAAAAAGGCGACATTTACCGCGCACTCATGCAAAAGGAGTAGGCACTATGTTTGGAAATTTCAACCTCGGTACCGTGGTTCTCATTGTACTTGCCATCGCCATCTACCTGTACCTCAAATGGCTGGATAAAAAAGAAAAGAGCGGCAAAAAAGCCGCTCTTTACGAACAATACAAAACGCTCACCCCTGACACGTTGTCAGCCTTACCGAATGAGGAACTGTTGCGCGCCGTGATTGCCAACCTGCTCGCGCGCGGCACGGACTTGTACCGAGAAACCGCAATCCTCTCACACGGCCGCACCGCGGTTTACAGCGTGTGGCTCGTGTGTAACGAAATTGCCGCTGCCGATTTCGAAAAACTTTCCGCCTCTTCGCGCCGTTTTGCCGACATGGCAACTAACGGCTTTTTGTTGCTGGGTGCCGAACAATGCGCCGCGGCGCTCACGGCACTGACAACCGCCTTTTCCGAAAACGCCCTCACCGCCGACCTGTCGGCGGCATTGCGCGATGCCATCGAGCAAGAACAACCTCTCGAACGCTGCACCGCCTATATCCGTGAAAATATTGACCAATTTTGTGACTTATAAAGCTACATACAGTAACGCCAACAACAGTTCGGGCGGTGCGCCGTTTTGCCACAGCACCACAGCGAGCAAAATCAGCAACGTTCGTTCCGAATCCCCTGCTAACCACGAAAGCGCACCGCCTTTGTTTGCCTTTTTGGGTAAACAGGGCGTTTCTTTTTTTGGTGGTTCTTCGCAGCAAACGGGCACTTCCGTAATCGGCTCGTCGCAAACGGGCAATACAGGTTCTTCGCAAATGGGTGCAGGTGTGCGCGGCGGTGGCGGCGTAAGTGACGTTCCGCGGTAAATCTTCACGGGGTGTTCGCGCACCAAGCGGCGGGAACGTTCTTCCATGTTGCGCACCCGTTGTGCGGCTTCGCGTTGCAGTTGTATCACCGAGGGATTGTTCACCATTTATAACCCTCCTTTTTGTTGCAATAAAGGTAGCAGTTTGAGTAACTTCATCATTTTCATCGAATCGTCCAGCCGTTTTTCACGCTCACCGTGCAAATAGGGGCGCAGCGCGTTCAGTAACACGGTGTTTTGGTCCTCCTGCCCCAAACTCGAAAGCAGCGGCGCTAATTTGAGCAATCCCGATAAATCCCCCAAATTATCGTCTGCGGGCGGCGGCGAGGGCTTTTTTTCGGGCGGTGTTTCGGGAGAAATACCAAACGCCGCCATGGCCCCCTGCAATTTTTCCATCGCGTCGGGAGAACTCAAAAACGCGTTTAGTTTTTCTCCCAAATCATCTGCCATGCTGCTCTCCCCCAAACTTTTTGAGCAACTGGGCTACTTGCGGCGATTGCAAAAATTGCTCGATTTGCGCGGGATTTCCCACCAAATCGGTCACCTTTTTCACGTTGTCGGCGCCCATTTTGTCTTTAACGGCTTCAAGCCCGCCGTTTTGTACCGTTTGTGCCAACTGTTCGGGCGTGGTTCCCAGCCGTTTGGCGGCAAATTGTAACAAAGCGTTCAATTGTTCCGGTGTCACTCCACTCATATTCCAAAACCTCCCTTGTTGTAGTGTATGCAACGCCAAGCAGAATGGTGACAACCTATTTGGGAAACCGATAAATCACTTTTTGTTTTTTCACAGCATAATCCAGTGCTATTTTTGTGCCGCTTTTTCTTTTACCTGGCTCGTATCCCTCTTGACAGTACACAACACAAAACCGACTGTTGTCTATCATTTCACAGTTGCGTTTTACATATACGGCTCTGCCCGCTCCAACAACTTCTTCGGGATAATAGGTTTCTTCGTAATCTTTTAGCAAATACGTCTTGTAACTGTCGCTGATACTGGGAAATTCTGCTCTTACATAAACTCGCTTTATGCTGGGATAATTTACTTTTACTCTTGATACTATCTCATGGCATAAATCATTAAACCGGCTTTTGCTGCCAAAAAGAAAAACATCGACCTTTTCGTTTACAATCAGTTCTACGATTGTATCATGCAATTCTTTTTTCAGTTCTTCCGTTTCAACGATTTCTCTGTGTCCCAAAAAACAACATGTGTTTTGTATCATCGGTATCACCCCCAAAGAAACTTTACCATATATGGTCTAAAAAGTCCATATATGGTCGTTGTTGTCTTTCTGAAAAGCATAAACTAATGGTGTAATGTTTTCAGAGGGTGGTATGTATGGATACAAGAAAAGCCATAGCCAACAGATTATTAGAACTGTGTGAGGAAAAGAGATTGTCGGTCAATGCCCTTGCGAGGACTTCCGCCGTTCCTCCCTCAACTTTAAAAAATATCATAAACGGCGGCAGTCAAAATGCCGGTGTTGTTACGCTGAAAAAATTGTGTGACGGCTTGGAAATTTCCCTTTATGATTTTTTTAACACCGAAACATTTAAAACCTTACCACAAGAAATAAAATAATTTTCACTGTCAACGGGCGAACGTAACTTCGCCCGTTTTCATTTATGGAAAAACTACCCACAGTGCCGGTGGTACAACAAAGCATTAGCGATAGGGAACCTCGCCGCAGCGTCGGCTCCCCTTGTCAGGGGAGCTGGCAAAACCGTAGGTTTTGACTGAGGGGTAGTAAAGGTAATTCGAGAATGGTTTCTTGTTTTCCTTTTTCTCTCCCTCCGTCTTTTTGCTTTGCAAAAATCCACCTCCCTCATCAGAGGGAGGCGCCCGTAGGCGGTGGGGGATTGTTTTGCTTTGTGCGATGTTGGGTGATATACAAAACGGATAAATCCGTTCCCTACATTCCCCCTTGTCGTGCCGTATTTACTTTTTTGTGCTTTTCCTTGACACGCACCCTATACTTGGTTTATAATTTCGACATACCTCGCAATATTATTTTTAAGGATAGAGGAGAGGAAAAACATGAACAAAAAACTCATCGGCAAAATCGTAGCCGTCGGTGTGCTTTTGGTAGCGTTCGTGGTACTCGCTGTGTTGCTTCCGGGTCAACATAACCTAAAATGCGGCGAATGCGACGGTACCGGCATGGTCGACGCGGCGGTTTGCGAAGTCTGCGCCGGCAGCGGTGTCGGCGACGAAGCGGCACCCAGTAACTATTACAGCACCGTTATGGCGCTTGCGCCCCCGATCATCGCCATTGTCTTGGCGCTGATTACCAAAGAGGTGTACAGTTCGCTGTTCATCGGCATTTTGGCAGGTGCGCTGCTGTATTCCAACTTTAACGTCATTGGCGCGGTAGATGCCATTGTCAACGACGGGTTGATTGCCAACGTCGGCGATAGTTGGAACGCCGGTATCTTAATTTTCTTGGTACTGCTCGGCATCATGGTCGCTTTGGTCAATGCGGCAGGCGGCTCGGCAGCGTTTGGTCGTTGGGCAAAAAGCCACGTCAAAACCCGCACCGGTGCGCAACTTGCCACCTTTGCTTTGGGCGTGCTCATTTTCATTGACGACTATTTCAACTGCCTCACCGTGGGCAGCGTTATGCGCCCTGTCACCGACAGTCATAACATTTCGCGTGCGAAATTCTCGTACATTATCGATGCCACGGCGGCGCCCATCTGCATGATTGCCCCTATCTCTTCGTGGGCGGCAGCCGTCACCAGCGTGGTGGGCGAAGAAAACGGTTTAAGCTATTTCATCCGCGCCATCCCCTATAACTTCTATTCCCTGCTCACCATCGTCATGGTAATCGCCATTGCGGTCATGAAGTTCGATTACGGCCCGATGCGCCACTACGAACTCAACGCGATTAACGGTGATATTTTCTCCGACAACAACGGTGTGGAAAGCATCGACGAAGAAGTGTCTTCCAAAGGCAAAGTTATCGACCTTATCTTCCCCGTATTGATGCTGATTGTCGCGTGTGTCGTCGGCATGATTTACACCGGCGGTTTCTTCACGGCAGACAGCGGCGCACAATGGAACCTCGCTACCGCGTTTGCCAACTCCGATGCTTCGGCCGGTTTGTCGTGGGGTGCCTTGATTGCGACGATTCTCACCATTCTCTATTTGGTGGCTCGCCGTGTCATTTCTTTCAAAACCGCTATGAACGCTATCCCCAAAGGCTTTAGCGCCATGGTCCCCGCCATCATCATTTTGGTGTTTGCGTGGACTTTGGGCGGCATCACCCGCGGTATGCTCGGCGCTGACATTTTCGTCAAACTCGCCATCGGCGGCGCAGCCGAGGGCTTGGCGGCGTTCTTACCCGCCGTTATCTTCCTTATCGCGTTTGGCTTGGCGTTTGCCACCGGTACTTCTTGGGGTACGTTTGGTATTTTGCTTCCCATCGTCATCACGGTGTTCACCGGTGCGGGCGAAATTCTCGTTATCGCCATGTCCGCTTGCTTGGCAGGTGCGGTATGCGGTGACCACTGCTCCCCCATTTCCGATACCACCATCATGGCTTCGGCAGGTGCGCAATGCAACCACGTCAATCACGTGTCCACGCAGTTGCCGTATGCTCTCACCGTGGCAGGGGTATCCGTTGTGGCGTATATTCTCGCCGGCTTCATTCAAAACTGGCTGATTGTCTTGCCCATTGCCATTGTGCTGATGTTGGCTACCTTGTTCGTCATCAAAGCGGCAACCAAAAGCAAACAAGCCTAATCGTTAAAACAAAAAAGAACCCTTGCACACTCGTTGTGCAAGGGTTCTTTCTTTATTGTGTTAACTGCCGGTTCATTCGTTTTTCGGCGGCTTTGATAGCGGCAACCACAATGCCCCATACCACAAAATAGCCTGCCACAAAAATGGCGGTAAAAATCAGCACCACGTTCCAATCAAACGGAATCCAATCGTTGATAAGGTAACAAGCCAAATACGCCACATACAGCGTCGAAAAATGCCAAAACAACGATTTCATCACCGACCAGTGTTCAATTTGGTTGAAAACACTCGCCCCTGCATGAACAAACGCCAAACCGTAGATGGAAAGCACCGCACAAAACACCTCGCTTCCGGTAAGCGAAAAACCGTCGATGGTGTGGTGCAAAATAAGATATATCACCGCTACAATCAACGGACCGAATCCGCCAAACAATAAACCGCGGTGCAAAAATTGCTTCACATATCGATTCATATTACATCCCTAACCTTTCTTTTACCTGTTTAAGATTACGACGTGATACGTAATCCACATACCCGTTTTTGAAAACTACTTGGAGGGTACCGCCCAGAGAAGCGTCAAATTTTTTTACCTTTTTCAAGTTAGCCAGGCAAGATTGATTGATTTTTACAAACGCTCTGCCTACCTTTTCTTCCACTTGATACAACCGTAATCTCAGCGCAAACTTCTCGCTTTCGGTCAACGCATACACTTTGCCGTTTTCCACGGTAAAACAATACACCTCATGCGGGGAGAGTATCACACACTCCCCCTCGCGAAACCCCAACAGTTGCGGTTGCTCTTTTTGTAACAACTGCTCCAATTCTTCCACAAATGCGGTTTTCCGATGCACGAAAATAAGCACTTCTTCCTCACGGCTTTCGTCCACGGTAATGGTATATTTCATACTTCACTCCCCTTTTTTGCATCGCGCGCCGATGACAACTATAAAATAGCATATCCCCTCGCCACCGTCAACGCAGATTCTGTCATCGGTCGTTTTTTGTCGCTGTGCGGTAAAAAAGCAGCGTAGGTAAGGTTTTCGTTCACGCAGTTTGTGCGATGATGTTTCCTTGGTAGAGTGGCAATGCCCACATCGCCCCGTTTTTGACAAACGATCACCCAAAATCGTGCCGAAAACCACCGCGGCTTCCGATATCCTCCAACGTTTCCACAATTTCTTCAATTTTGCAAAAACACTTGGCATCGTCAAGACTGTCATCGGCAATAATTTCTTTAATTCGCAACAATGCCTGATAGCAGACCTGTTCCACAATTTTTTCAGCATCGATTTTCAAAGTTGGAAATTCCACTTGGGCAGTATGCTCCTCTAAAACTTTCACCAAAATTTCTTTATATAAGTCCATTATCTGTCCCTTCTTTTTATGGGGTTTATATCCCCTTAATAAATAAGATTATAGCCCCCATAATAAAGAATGTCAAGATAGGGGGCAAAAACATGATAACCTTTGATAAATTGTGGCAAACCATGAAAGAAAAACAGGTAACCACCTATTGGTTACGAGAAAAATGCGGTATTGACAGCAAAACCATTCGCCGTCTTCGCGCTAATGAGAACATGGAAACCAAAACATTGAACAAACTGTGTGCAGCTCTCGATTGTCAATTAGAAGATATTGCCGAGTACATCGAAGATTAAAACAACGAAAAGCCCCGTCATCGACGGGGCTTTCTTTCATTCTTTTTTAGAAAAAACACATCAACTGTTCCACCACAAACACCGTGGCGCACGCCGATACCGCCACCACTATCAAGCTTTTGTCCTTGAACGCCAGCAAAATACCGACCGCCAATCCCGCCATACCGCTTACCAAATGGTCTGCCGCAAACAAAATGGCAGGAAACGTCATGGCGGTCAAACACGCTATGGGTACATAATGCAAAAACGACCGCAAAAACACACTGCGAATCGGTTTTTTGAGCAACACCATCGGCACCACGCGAATTAAGTAAGTGGTGAGTGCCATCACCAAAATATAAGCATAAATCATTCTGTCGGCACCTCCCGCACGGGAAATAACAGCGCGCAAACAGCGGCGGCCACTACCGTACTAATCACAATGGCAATTCCCGCCGAAACCCCCTTCAAAAACGGCACAAAGGCAAACAGCGAACTCAAAACAAGCGCCAATGCCGTCACCAAAAGGAGTGGTTTTTCCCGCTTGGCTTGCGGCACTACAATCGCAATAAACATACCGTAAAGCAACACACTCAGCGCCGTGCGCACCGACAGCGGCAACAGCGAACCCGCCAATGCACCCAGTGCCGTACCGCCTGTCCATCCCAAAAATGCCGCCACACCGACACCCACAAAAAACGAAGTGGTCAATGTTCCGTGCCGCGCCATGCCCAGCGCAAAAATTTCGTCGGTGTTAAAAAACGCGGCAAGCAATCGCTTGCCCGTTCCCACCGACTCACCGAGCCGCTGAGAAAGTGCCAAACCCATCAGCGCATAGCGGCTGTTGATTACCAGTTGTGTCAGCATCATTTCTAAAAGCGTTGCACCCGTGGCAATCACCGTAAGCCCCGCGAACTGTCCGGCACTGGTCAAATTGGTTGCCGAAATCAGCACCGCGTGCCACAAACTCAACCCTTGCACCACCGCCATGGAACCAAATCCAAAACTAACCGAAAAATAACCAATACCAATGGTCAATCCGTTTTTTATTCCTGCAATAAATTCCTTGCTTTTCATATTCCGAAAATCCCTGCCATGCGTAATAAAAGTGCCGCCGCAAAAACCGAAACGGCGGAAAGTAAAGTGGTCCACACCACCAGCTGTCCGGCAAGCGGCACGTCACCGTCCATTTCCTGTGTCATAGGCACGCTGGAAACCGCCACCGGCGTGGCGAACATCGCAACAAACGCCGCAAAATGCGCACCGCCGAACTGTGACGAAAAGAAGAGATATGCCATCCCAATCCCAAGCAGCGGCACTACTGCCGTGCGCATCAAAGTGCCAAACACAATTTCGTGCCGCAGTTCCCTGATGGCCGAAAACTCAAACTGCGCACCCAGCACCAAAAGAGCGAGCGGCGTTGCCACGTTCGAGAGTGAAGAAAGCACTTTGTAAAGCGGGGTAATATCCGTCAAACGGAATGTCACACCCCACCGCACAAACACGGCACGAACACAAAGTACCAACACACCCAAAGCAATGCTTTGAATCAGCGGATTGCGCACAATATCCCCCAAAACGGCACTCACTTTTGGTTTTTCGCCTTCGGTCCCCCGAAATAGCGACAAACTGATAACCGCGAGCACGTTAAACAGCGGAATAATGACCGCTGAAAGAAGCGAAGCCACTGCCACGCCCTCGTCACCAAACAACGACTGCGCCAGCGGAATACCGATCAGCGCATAGTTCGAACGAAACACGCCCTGCAACAACACACCGCGGCGCTCAGGCTTTCGCGTCACAATTTTCACAAGCGGTATCGACAATAAAAACAACGCCAAAACGGCAACGACGGCGTATACGATATACCCCGGATTTATCCCGCCAATGGCATCAATGTTATACACGTTCAAAAACAGCATAGCGGGCAAAAACACCCGAAACACCACTTTGTTCGCAGCAGCAGCAAACGACGCGCTCATTAAGCCGATGCGTTTTAAAAAATAACCCAGCGCAATGGTCAAAATAATCGGTGCTACCGCGTTTGCGGCAAATAAAAACGAATCCATGAAAGCAACCTTTCTCCCACTTTATTCTTCCGTGCGTACCAAAACCCGTTTGACAGCCCTCATCCACGTAGGACCAAATTTGCGAATGGTATTGGAAATCAGCAATATTCCCAACGCAGTAACCGCCACCACGGCCAAATAAAACAAGAATTGACAGCGATACCCATACGCGGTAATAAACGGGAAAATCTCGGCAAAATGTTCGGCATAAAAGAAATGCCCCACATACAGCGAGAGACTGTATTTCCCCAAAAAGGCACACGCCTTATTATTAAACAAGGACACGCCAAAGCCCTGTCCGCTAAACGAGATAATTACCGCAAAGCACAATAAGAACAAATACAGAAAATCTTTTACCGCATCCACTCCCGTTGCCATATACGCAATAAACAGGACATAAATTCCCCATTCTGCTACGGTGAGCAAGGTTTTTCCCACAGCGGTAAACTTCACTTTTTTTAGTTTTTGCACAATCGGATAACAAAGCACACCCAAATTGATTTCGGCAAAGGCGCGCAAATTCCCCTTAAAGGTAAATCCCAACCAAGATTCGGGATTACGCAAACTCACGTAGTTTTGCCGCATATACCCCAAAACAAGCAATGTGAGTACCGGCAAAATCACATACAAAGCCCATTTTTTGTATTTTCGAATGAAAGGGTACAGTATCGCCATGCACAACAGCATAGCCGAAACGTACCAAATCACCGGTATTACCCTGCCTACGTTAAGTCCCGTAAACGTCACCAAAAACAATTCAAACCACGTGTTAAAAAATAAGGTTATCAAAGATGTTTTTGTCAAAAACGAAATCAAAAAAAGGCCGATAAAAAACGCTACCGCCACTTCCGGATACAGCGATTTATATTTTCTGAGCATAAATCGGCCGGTTTCTTTTGGAAGCGGTAACGCACTGTTCTTTTCGGCTTTTTCAATGGTTGCCATCAACAAATAGCCCGAAACCAAAAAGAAAAACTCCACCGCCAGCGAATATCCCATAAATCTGTCGGCAAGCGGACCGGCGGGCAGAAATATTTTGGCATGGTTAAGTACAACACATATCGAAAAAACAAACCGTAAAAAATCAATTTTCCCGTTGCGAGACGTTTGTTTAATCAACCGTACCACTCCCTTCACCGAATACGAGAGTATTATACCATCGGCAACGGCTCTTTTCAACAAAATTTTCACCCCCGCCGCAACCACGGCGGGGGTGCAGCTTATGTAGATTGTAACACGCGTTCGCGCCGACGGTGCGCTGCGGTAATCACAAACTGCAACACAATCAAGGCGGTAAGCATCACAAAACCGGTCACGCGCAACATCACACGGTAGTCGCCCCAAAGGTCATACCCCGCGTTAACAAGAGGACCGCCCACCGCATACCCAAACGTGTTGATGGAATAAAAAATCCCCATCACACGGTCGTACGATTTGTCACCAAACAAATCCTTGGCATACAACGGAATCATCACCGTTTCCAGCGGCAAGGCAATAGCCGCCAGCGGCGCATAAACAAACACACTGATAACGCCTGCTTGTGAATCGGTAATGGTGGAAAGCAACAGCATACTAATCACCGCCGCCGTACAGCAAATGCTGATAGCGCCGCGCAGTCCCAATTTGTCATACAAAAAGCCTGTCAAAAACTTCGACCCGGTAAGCAACAACGAAGATACACTCGACACCGTTGCCACCACCGCGGCATCAATACCGACATCCAACATGTGCGTAGCGGCAATGTTGCTAATGCCGTGCAAACACAGCCCGCATAAAAAGATGCAAACCGCCGCACCGTAAAAATAGGCGGTTTTGGCGGCTTCGCCAAAGGTAATGCCCACCCAACTCTCCCCGCGCAATTTTTTGTGCGGAACAGCAGCGGGTTTTGCGGTCGCTTCTTCTTTCCGTTCTTTAAAAAAGAAGATAAACAACAACGCTATCGCTATCAAAAAACACGCCACCAAACGGTACGCGTTGCGGTAACCGAACGGATTACCTTCGGCATAAATAATGGGAGTCACAATTTGGGCAGCCAAAGCACCGCCGACACCGTTTGCCGCCATCACCGAGCCCATAACGGTGCCGACGTTTTTTTGACAGCAACGGTTGAGGATACTGCTCACCATGGGTGTTCCCACCCACGAAAAACCAATACCGGCGATCAGTTCGCTCAAACAGAACATCCACACGGCGTTCGCCACACTGTTTAAAAGCGCCGAGCAAGTCAGCAAAAAGATACCTGCCAAAAGCAGTTTTTTGGCGCCGAACTTTTGACGCAACACACCAAAAAACATACTGATAACCGCCGTCGCCACAAAGCGAAAACTGGTTGCTGCACTGTACGCCGTGCGCGGCATATCCAGCGCATCGGTAATCGCTTTCAAATACAATGACTTATTGGAACTAAAAAAACCAAAACAAAAGAAGAAAATCATGGCGCACAAAACAATGTTTGTCCACATTTCACGACGCTGTTTTCTCTTTGCCAAGATGTCCATGTCACATCATTCCTTATTTAAGTTCGTCAGTTGTCACAAAGCGGTAACCGGCATTGTCGAGCACCTCGGCCATGGCATACAATTTGTCGGCGTAGTCAGGTTGATAGTTGTAGTAATGCTCGTAGAAATATTGTTCGTGCGTGGCACAACCCACAAACTCGTTGCCAATCAGTTTGGCAAGACCGTCACGTACTTCTTGTTCCGTATGTAAATTCAGGCACGGACCGCCCGAAAGGCTGCGAAACCGCAAACCGGTTTCTTCGTCCAAGAGCGAAACATTTTTATAACGCATACGTTCCACATCGGCTTGTTCAATGTGATTGTAGCCCGAAACCGAAGCCGAAATGGCTTTGTTGGCACCGCCACGGGTGAACAACATGGTTTCGGGTTGGCGATTTTGGAGCAGTCGCGCCGCGTGGCCATACGGCAACACGCTCTCATCCCCCGTATACGGCACTCTGTCACCGTACGTGGGACAAATAATCCGCACACCACAATCGGCAAGAGCTTTACAACCCGCTTTGCTAATCGGCAACCAGTGGGGGCAGAACGCGTTGGAAATGGATTTTTCACCCGCAAACCGCTTGACTTCGCCAATGAGTTGTTCATAGTCGTTTTTGACGTCCTCATACGTCGCGTTCACATAAGGATAATCAGGGAACTCCTGTTTGGCATGGAACGCCAAACGCAACCAGTCGGCATTCGCTTCAAACTCGGCTTTGTAGCAGTCGGGCATTTCGGCAAGCGTAAATTCTTTACTGCCATAGAAAAAGTCAGTGCGGTAAAACAAGTTCAGTTGTACCGTCAATCCGTGTTCGTCGTGCGCTTTTTTAAGCATTGCCATAAACGCATTGTCAAACAACGAGGCGGGACGTTCTTTTGCCAAATCCCGCATCACAAAAATAACGTCATCAATAAAAAAGTAGGCCAGTTTTTCCATTGGTAAGCACTCCTTTTCGTCACTTTTTTGCTTTTATTATACTGACTAATCCCTTTAAAAACAATGTCTGTAAAAAAGATTTATGGACAAAACAACGATTTGTTTGCAAAAAAATCCGCGCATAATGTTGAACAGGTCCGTTTAAAACGGACCTGTTCAACAGTAAGACAGATAATTTTACCACTCGTCATCCCAAAAAGAATCGCTTTCGACCTGCTTGGCGGTTATGTCGTTAAACACAGCGGAAAGGTCGCTGGGTACTTTGTAAAGAACGGTAGTGTCCGTTCCTTGGTCTACCAAATAATACGTATCATTCAGAAAATACACGTCAGCAATGTCTTTTTGGAACAACTTATCCTCCGTGCACAACCACAAATCCACCATATATTCGTAATCCAACGTTGCCATTTCCGGCAACAACTCAGGCGTCACGTTACGAAGAACAGTGGATAACGCCAACGCCTGCGACGGAGTCAATGCATAAAACAATTCTTGGTCTGTTTCATAATCGTAGTACCAATACCCGTACACGTCACCGGAAAACCCTTGGTTAATGCGCGCTACCACGCTATCATACACATCGGTGCGACAATACATTGTTTGTTCCATCGCATCGGATTCCAAAAACAACCCGTCATCGCTTTTGGACAAACCGTTGTCGGAAAAGAAGGTGAGTAATAAAGGAAGTTCTTCCTCTGCCAAATACACCATATCGTAATTGTAAAAAGAAGGAGATAACTCTTCACAAACAGGCAGCAGTTTATACTCGGTACCGTCGCCGAGCACAATGTTACCCTCTGCCGTTACAGAGGCACGTCTACTTCTCAACTCATCCAAATCCACACACCCGCAAAGCGAAAAGCACAACACCAACACCGCCAACAAAGCGACTATTCTCTTTGTTTTATTCATCACGTGCCCTCCTTCACTCCAAATTGAGTTTTTTGTTGATTATTGCCCGTGTTACCACAAAGTAGATAACCGAAAAAACACCGGCCAACACCAACAGACCACACAACGCTATATGTATCGTGGCATACGGATGAAGCGTGGCAAATTCGACAATACGATCCAACAGGTGAGTGGGCATCCAAACCGAGAACACAATCAAAACAATTGTAGACACAACCTGCGTAAGCAAGTAATATACAAAATATGCGCCGACCGATGCCAAAACACGGTTCTTTTTGAAAAGTTGACCAATAGCAATAAACATGTAGTACAACAAGAAATTCGAAAAAGTGGCTATCACCACCAACAACACCGCTTCTAAAACAAACAGCGAAATATGAAAAGACGCCAGCTCATATAACTTTTGGAAAACATATTCCAGCGCCTTGATGATTTCTGCCAAAAAATCACCCGCTGTTATCACGCAGCCGGAAATCAAAATCACCAACACCGTAGCCACCGAAAAGCACAACGCCACAATCGATTTGGCAACAAGGTGTTGTGTCGAGGTCACAGGCAAGGTGAAAGAAAGGTAACCTTCTGCGGTAAACAAATTCTTGTAAAACCGTATAATCCCAAAAACGAAGCTGGAAGACAGCGCTGCAAACAAGCAAACCCCATACGTAATGTTTGCAACCGTGCTGATAATATCATATACCACACTGTTACTCTGGAAAAACTGAATCACTCTGCCCGTCGCCGCTATCGTGAGCAGTATAATATACACCAAACTCATCACCCGTGCATAGGCGAGGAATTCGTGTTTAAACAATTTCTTTACCATTTGAACACCTCCCTAAACAACTCGTCAACACTCTTTTCATGTTCTGTTCGAATTTCATCCACCGTCTTTTGCAAAACAATGTTGCCGCTTTTCAGGAAAATGACTTCGTCTAAAACCTGTTCAATATCGGCAATCAGATGCGTCGAAATAAGCACGGTGGACTCCGGATTATAATGGTTAATTATCGTAGAAATGACATAATCCCGTGCAGCAGGGTCCACACCGGCAATCGGCTCATCCAACACGTAAAGTGCCGCATTTCGACTCATAACCAAAATCAAGCAAACCTTTTCCTTGTTTCCTTTCGAAAGCGTTTTAAGTTTTCTTTCGGGCGAAATATCCAACCGTGAAAGCATTTCATAAGCGAGTGCCGGGCGAAAATCCTCGTAAAAATCGGTAAAATATTCAACAATTTGTTTAACCGTCATCCACGAATTTAAATAACTGTTATCGGGCAGATACGCCACTATCTTTTTGGTCTCAACCCCGATACGGTGACCGCCAACCGTCACCGTACCGCTCGTTGGCGTAAGCAGACCGTTTAAAATCTTAATCAACGTGGTCTTCCCCGAACCATTCGGCCCTAAAAGCCCCACAATCTTGCCGCTTTCCAACGTAAAGTTGATGTTGTTCAGCGCCGTAAGACTACCATACCGTTTTGTCAAATTGTTACAACAAACGATTTCACTCATCATTCCCACTCCTCTACATACTGTTTAACCGCTGTGGCATCCATTCCTAAGCCCTGCATAACCGCAAAATAATCAGCGGTTTTTTGCGCCAACATTTCGTTCAATATATTCCTTGCCACCAAAAGATCTTCGGAAACAAACCAACCCGACCCCCGCACAGAATACAAAACACCTTTTTGTTCCAACTCTTCCAGCGAGCGCTGCACCGTGTTGGGATTAACTCCCGCCGTAACGGCAATTTCTCTTACCGAGGGTAATCTTTCGTGTGGCTCAAACTCGCCTTTTGCAATTCTCAAACACAACTGCTCACCTATTTGAGGACAAATCGGTCTGTTTTTGTCAATCAACCACTCCACGTCACCACCCCCTCACCAAACTGTACTATCTCGCTAATACAATAATGCCCTGTTTCACTCACTTTGTCAATATTTTTCTCGCAAAACGGCAAAACCAACCCGTGTTCCAAAAAAAGTCCCCACCGGTTATGGTGGGGACTGTATCGATTATTTGGTTTAACCGTTAATATTGTAGTGTGCGTTCATTTGGTTAACAGCCTTAAACATTTTGTGCAGATACACAAAAGGACCGATAACAATCAAACTCCCCAAAACGTTCCACAACCAAAAATCGGAAGCATCAAAGTTGTATTCCACACCGCGTCTTTTCAGTTCCGCACCGATACGGTTGGAAATTTTGTGATACCAAACAATTCCGCCTATTCCAAGAGTAATAGGAGCAATGATAAAAAACAACAAACAAAAATGCATTGTTCTTTTGCCGTCATATCTTGAAGCCACAATGTTAATATCGTTCGACACAGCAGACATAACAACCAACTCGTATATGCCAAAAGTAATTATCGAAAGCAAAATGGTTTTCAGCAATCCCTTGTTTGTTTTCAGTTGACCAACAGGGGCTGTGCTGACAGGGGTGACAGTGTTTACGTTGTTTTCCATAATCAAAACTCCTTTCATGACAGTAGCAACACGTATTTGTTAACTATCTGTGAATACAATGTAACACATTTATTAACAAAAGTCAACAATTTTTTTCACAATCTGCGTATTTTTTTGCATAGTTTTCACAACTTTTTTCAAAAATTTCTTTGTACAAATCCAACACCCCTCTCTCCTTTATAACGTGGGGATTGTCAACATAGCAAGGAAAAGAATGATAACGTTTGATAAATCATGAAAAACCATGGAACAAAAAGCGGTGGCGCAGAAAATTCTGCGCCACCGCTTTTACTTTTGTTTGCTGATATAAACGCCGTAAACCAGTGGAAGAATTGTCAAAATCACAGGCGCTATATATAAAGACACCGTGTTGTCAACGTTAAATATCGAAAGGGCGTTCACCAAGCAATGCGTTATAATGCAAGGAACCAGCGACCCGCTTTTGTAAAATATCATCACAAACAAATAGCCGGTGGCGGTGGCATAAGCAATCTGCATCAACGTGGGGATAAGTTCTGCGCCGTTCAACAAATTGATAATATGTCCCATCCCAAAAGTAACAGCGCTCACGGCGATGGCGCTTTTAACACTGCTTTTTGCCATCATCCGAAACAAAAACCCTCTAAATATCAGTTCTTCAATAAACCCAATATTTATCATCGTCAAGATATGAAAAACAATCTCGCTTGCCGAATGGTTTATGTTAAACCCATTCCACAAATTAACAGAAACCATCACCGCCAACGGAATAAAATATGCATACCGTTTCCATTCTCGCACGTTGACAAATCCGTAATACTCGGATTTTTTAAGCATAAGCACCACGGCGACCAAACACGCAGATAACAGCGTGTTGGCTACAAAACTAACCCCGCTTGTATACCCAAAATTCTGAACACAAAAAGAATTGACGCCCAAATATATCACGATAAACAACATACAAAATATCGTTTCGTGTTTTTCGAATAACTTGTTCATACCCCTCCCCCGCAGTTGAGTGATACCAAAAGTATACCACTCCCTCCAAAAAACTGCAGCAAAACCCCCTCGGATTGCTCCGAGGGGGTAATCTAAAACCATTCAATGGCAGCTGCACACAAAAAAAGGAAAATTATAAATCAATTTCCACCTCGTATTTGTCATCAATCAGGATATGGTGAACCTTATGTTTTTTAGCAAGTTCTAAAATCTGCGCATTATCCACTAACACACTTTCCAACGTGCACGATTCATCCTCCAGCCGATGTTCAATGATGCTTGCATACTTTTTTATATCATCAAAATGATTTCTTATATAGTTCTCGCTCATTACAAGACAATAGTATCGGATGTTATCAAGATATTCTTTTTCAAAATCGTTTGCCCAACCAAACGGAACATAGCACCCCTCAATCGTTAGGTTTTGCTTGTTTTCAATAGCGGTTTTCATGATTTCACGAACAATCGGCCATAAATAATCGGTCAAGTCAGCGTCATCACTCATTGGTGTGAGTTCCGTATTGGCGCTGCGTAGTAACCCCATTTTCAAATGGTCAATGGACAAATACGGATATTTATATTTTTCAAGCAGACGTTGCGCGAGTGCCGTTTTTCCCGTATGGGATGCACCGGTAATTAAAACAATCATCGTTTTTATCCTTACAAAGGTCTGTATTATTGAATGAATTATACCACTTTTCCCCTTAAAGTTCAATATATATGAAAAATCCACTTCCCAAAGGCCCTTTGTGTAAAGGGGGCTCGACCGAAGGCAGTGGGGAATTGTTTTGCCGGCTTCGCACAATTCCCAACAGATTCCGTAGTGCGAGGGCATTTTTGTGCAGATGGGTATGGGGTGCTGGTTTGCACGAACCCAAACTAACACCTTAAGGGGCGCCATACCCTCTGCTGAGCAAGAACAAAAACCCTCAGGCTGCTTTACTCTCTCGGAAAGGAAAGATAGTAAAAGCGGATTTTTGTTCGGTCAGGGCAGAAACAAAACGTAGCCACACAAGCGGCATCGGTGCGTACAATGACGCACAAACGCTTTGTTTTCCCTACCAACTACCATTTTATATAATTCTATTCTATGTGTCAAGAAAAACTGATAATTTAGTTCCGTATTTTGCAAAAAGTATTGGCTACAATGATAGATAGGTGGTGACAATACAATGTATGAAAAAACATTTAGCAACCGTTTAGCGCAATTACGGTTGCAAAAAGGTGTCTCGGCCAGAGATATGAGTTTGAGCATTGGTCAATCCGAATCCTATATCAATAAAATCGAAAACGGCATTTCGCTTCCGTCAATGAGTAACTTTTTTTACATCTGCGAGTATTTGGGAATAACACCCGCCCAGTTTTTTGAAGATAGCATTGAATGTCCCGATTTGATGAGAAGAACCGTAGAAAATTTAAAGCTCTTATCATCGGAACGTTTGGCGCATATCAACACCATCATTGAAGACATCCGCCACTAAACAATGGTATACAAGCAAAAGCAACACCGCAGGGGCAGATATCATCCACCCGTTTTCTTTCCGTTGCGCATCGCGCGACACCTTACCTCTTCACTCTTCACTTGTACCCTGCAGGAAATGTCCCGCATGGCGCCCTGGTTTCGCTTTAAAGAATTTTGCTTTAAAAATTTCTTTCTACACACTAACCGTTGAATTTTTTGGTAAAATAAGTTATAATGAGCGTATGTTTTTTATAGGAGGGTTTACCATGAAAACCATCACCAAGCGCACGCTATCCGTTATGTTGGCCATGATACTGACTCTCACGCCGCTTGCGGCAGGGGTATCGGTGCAGGCGGCTTCGGACCCGGTCGATAGTCTTGTCTTTTCCCCTTGCGCCGGCTATACCCGCGTATGGGATGCCAAATACCCTTGTGAGGGCGATTTGGTTATCCCCGCTTACCATGGCGGGTGGCCGGTGGAATATATTTGGACCAGCGCCTTAAACTATACCAATATCACCAGCGTTGTCATTCCCGACACGGTCATTTCGCTTGCTTCCGGCTATAACTTTGACGGTTGCCGCCAAATGAAATCGGTCGTCATGTCAAACAACGTCAGCATCATTCCCAACAACGCCTTTTCTAACTGTGACGTGTTGGAATCGGTGGATTTGGGCACAGGCGTAACCAAAATTTATTGTAACGCCTTTGCCAACTGCCCCAAACTGGAATATATCGAACTCCCCCAAGGAATCACCGAAATTCGCTCGTTTGCTTTTCACAACAGCGTCTTTTATCTCGATGGCAAAGGCTTGCAATGCGCGTATTTCCCCGGTACTGCCGCTCAGTGGGAACAAGTAATTGTAGAAGATTCCACCGTAAGAAACTGTGTACTCTACGAAACCTGCATCAAAAACGTGGTTTCGGATGGCGACGGTATCAAAGTAACGGCCGACGAACGCCCCGGTGCCAAGCAATATACGTTTTATCGGCAAGAAAAAGTAAACGGCAGTTGGTCAAACTGGTCAAAACTTAAAACCACCACCTCCGCCGTATATACCGACACAACGCTGACAAACGGCCGCACCTATCGCTATGCCGTCACAGCGGCAAACGGTCCTTATACCACGCGTTTGTCCCCTGCCTCCAAAGAGTTTACTTATACCAAACCCACCTTGGTAAAACACGCCGACGGCAACTGGTACTATGTCAAGAACGGTACCATCGATTTCACCAAAAACGGGCTGTTCTATTACAGCGGCAAATGGTGGCACCTTGTTAATGGTAAAGTAACCTTCGATACCACCTTAGTGCTGCACGGCGACGGCAACTGGTACTATGTCGAAAACGGTGCCGTCGATTTCACCCAAAACGGTCTGTTTAATTACAGCGGCAAATGGTGGCACCTCGTAAACGGTAAAGTAACCTTCGATACCACCTTGGTTTTACATACCGATAAAAACTGGTACTACGTCGAAAAAGGTGCCGTCGATTTCACCCAAAAGGGACTGTTCTACTACGGTGGCAAATGGTGGCACCTCGTTAATGGTAAAGTAATCTTCGATACCACCTTAGTGCTGCACGGCGACGGCAACTGGTACTATGTCGAAAACGGTGCCGTCGATTTCACCCAAAAGGGATTGTTCTATTACGGCGGAAAATATTACCATCTGGTAAACGGCAAAGTCGTGTTCGATACCACCTTGGTTTTGCATACCGATAAAAACTGGTATTACGTCGAAAAAGGTGCCGTCGACTTCACCCAAAACGGACTGTTCTACTACGGCGGCAAATGGTATCACCTGGTAAAGGGGAAAGTCGTGTTCGATACCACCCTCGTCAAACATGGCGACGGTAAGTGGTATTATGTCAAAAACGGTGCCGTCGACTTTACCAAAAACGGCAAAGTGTATTATGGCGGCAAATACTACACCGTCAAAAAAGGCGTTGTGATTTAAAACAAAACAAAAAAACACAAAGGGCTGCGCAGAATTTTCTGCGCAGCCTAACCTTTTTTGCTAATATACATGCCGTAAGCCAGCGGAAGAATTGTCAAAATCACGGGCGCTATATACAAAGACACCGTGTTGTCAACGTTAAATATCGAAAGGGCATTCACCAAACAATGCGTTATAATACAAGGAACAAGCGATTGGCTTTTGTAAAACAGTATAACAAACAAATACCCTGTTGCGGTAGCGTAGCAAATTTGCATCAAAGTAGGGATAAGTTCTGCTCCGTTCAACAAATTGATAATATGCCCCATTCCAAAGGTAACGGCGCTCACCACGATGGCACTTTTAACGCTGCTTTTTGCCATCATCCTAAACAAAAAGCCCCTAAAAATAAGTTCTTCAATAAACCCGATATTTATCATAGTAAAAATATGAAAGACTATCTCGCTTGCCGAATGATTTATGTTAAAACCATTCCATAAGTTTACGGATATCATCACAGCCAAGGGAATAAAGTATAAATACTTTTTTACGTTTCGGACTTTTGTGAATCCATAATAGGCGGACTTTTTAAGCGACAACACAATTCCCACTAAACATACGGATAATATTGTGTTAACAATAAAACTAACACTGCTCGTATATCCAAAATTCTGAACGCAGACGGAATTAACGGTTATGTAAATAATTATAAGCAGCATACAAAATAAAGTTTCGTGTTTTTCAAATATCCTATTCATAAAACCACCTCACACTATTGCATTACAACAAAATTATACCACTCCCCTTCCAAACCTGCAACAAAAATCCCCGCCGAACACTCGGCGGGGATTTTTCACAATCACTTAAATTCTTTGATATCAGCTTATTTCACAACACGCAAAAAGAGTTACAGCAATTTATTCAAATCCATTAAATACTTTGCAGGTTTGCCGGATTCTTCTATCAGCATACCCATTGCTCTCAACTTTGCCAAGCGTTTGTCTACCGTTGAAGGACTGATTTCGAGTTCTGAAACCAACTTCTTTTTAGTAACGCCTTCATTGGAAAATAAAGCTGCCTGTGTTAAAACAAATGCAAAGGTTTTTAGTTCTGCTGACATTTCGTCATTGCTTTCAATACTATTCGAATATTTATCCAACAGATTTTTTCTCTTTTCCAAAGCATCATATAAGTTTTCAAAAGATTCAAGAATTATCCCCAAAAACATAATAACAAACGGCGTTAAATCGCCTCTGTTGGTTTCACTATTACATTCTTTAAAAGCGTCATAATACTCTTTAATATGAGCTTTTATGGTGTATGAAAGTCTAAACCCAATTAAAAATTCAAACTCTTTCGAAAGCAAATAACTGCTTATAAAACGCGACGTTCTTCCGTTGCCATCGTAGAAAGGATGAATATATCCAAACAGATAATGAAAAATAGAAATTCTGATTAGTATGGGGATTTCTTTTTGGTTTAAAACATTAAGAGCTTGCTCCATGAGTTGAATAATTTTTGTTTCGGGATACGCACCGTGATGTATAACTTTTTGTGCGGGGATTTTAACCTCCGCCATATCTTTTCTAAAAATTTCGCCATCGGGAACATTATCTGCACAATCTTCTGTGACTTCCTTTAAAACCAAATCGTTATAAATTTCTCTAATATTATTCGATGTATTCAGCGGGAAATCGCTATCACTTATCAACATTCTATATTTGTTTAACAAGCCATAAAACCGTTTTTTTTCTGCTTTTTCCCCCATTTCATTTAACACGGCAGAAAGTTCTTTTCGTGTGCTGTAAACACCTTCAATATCATTAGTAAGCTTGATTTCATCAATCAAGCATTTATCGGCAAACTGGATTAACGCCACATTAGGAAGCGCATTGCTAATATCAGAAATACGCTTATCCAATTGCATGATCTGCAAACTCATGGTGTGGATTTCAGGGCATAAACAGTAAAAAGCATTATGCTTGCCGATTTTTATAGGCAAGATTTGCGTGGACTCGGCAGATAATCGTTGTTCGTACAAAGCCTCGTATTCGTTTTTATCCTTGTAAAACAAATGAGATAGCAAAGCATAGCCCACAATAATCATTCCCCTTCCAAAAGAATAAATCGCGTCGGCTTTAAACCTACAATCTAGTTAAAACATCACTTTTTAACTAGATTGCTTAAATTTTAACATATCAATTTCGTTTTGTCAACAGTATTATACTAGATAGTATAGTTTCGAATTTTCGAAATATTCTTTTCCAAAGAATTTTTTCACTTTATAAATCGAATAACCTCAAAAACAACTTAACACAAACCATCTCAAATATCAAGTACACGAAGTATTTTTGGCCGACGGTTACCTGTACTTGTTTATAGAAATATCGAGCAAACGAAGTATAGGGTGATAATGATGAAATTAAACGAAGCCGTTGCGCACAGAATAAAGGAACTCTGCAAAGAACGCAAAATAACACAGTATCAATTATACTTAAAAACAGGCGTCCCGCAATCAACGCTGAGCACCATTATGAAGTGTTCTTACCCCAGCATGAAACTTCGAATCTTATACGAAATTTGTGACGGCTTGGAAATAAGTCTTGCCGACTTCTTCTCCTCGGAGGTATTCAAGCGCGAAAGCATCGAGGAATGTTAAAGGAATGGGCGGTCACAGATGCCCCTCTCAGCAAAAACCGTATTTGATTATTTGTTTTCGCTCTGCCGAATTTTCATTTTCTTCCAACTGATATACCCGTATATGTCATTCACCAAAAAGGCAATAAAACACACAACAACGGAAAGATAGCGAACGTCATGGATACTCGCCAGTATCCATAAAACAATCAATACAATATCATTGGAAGCATACGCTAAGGCAAACAACGGACTTCGCCTAAACGTGAGATATACCGCGACAAAACTTGTTGTAACCGATAAGGTGCTCGGCACAATGTTCGCCGTCTGAAAATGCACTAAAAGGAAGTAGAATAAAACGGTAATCGCTGCCGCACCAATTCCCATAAGCACCGTTTCTTTTTTGCTTATGCTATTCACCTTCACTTCGGCCTTGTTTTCCTTGTATGGGTTTTTCAACCACGACAGCAAGGCAAAAACCGCCATCGGCATTGTCATACCGAGATAGGTAATCATTTCGCCGTAATATTGAAAACTAAACGAGATTATTCCGTAAAGCAAACTAAACAACACCATTAAGAATTGCCCGAACGGATTGCCCTTCGCGTTAAAAACAAGCGAGGTAACGCCTATAAGTGAGGCTGCTAACGTCAAATAGTTTTCCTTGTCAAAGACAAAAAACGCAACAACAATTAGCAAAACCGAGGACCCCCATAACACGACCTCTGTTTTGGTAAAATAATTTTTCAAGCCAAACACTCCCAAAAAATAAACATCCGCATACACATCTTCTAAGACCTAACGATGTGCAAACGAATGTTTTTAACATTCCACTACTCGGTAGCAGTTTTAACCATATCAACTTAAACTATATGGTATCATAAAAACAACCAAAAAGCAACGCTCAAATTTAGTATACAAAAATCCCCTCGGAATAATCCGAGGGGATACTTTTGCTTTATAAACCTAATTACTTAGATTCTTTAATAGCAGCCTGTATTACCATTCACAAAACGCACCGATCAGAATTCGTCAAAAGTTGTTGTATTTATTAAAAAAGTGTGGTAAACTATATATGCCAAACTAACTGAATAATGTGTGAAATTGGGTGTGTTTTCTTTTTGAGAATAAATGCGCTCATTCTTGCCAATCTATAATTGCTTTGGATTTGATAAAAATGCAAATTCCGGCGATTGTAGGTTGTGTGCGTATGCACCCATTTCACATTCGGTTAGTTTGGCGACTATCGGAGTTTGCGTTTTTTGTGCGGCTGCTTCGGTAGCCGCACTTTTTTATTTTTGAGGAGGGTTTTAAGATGGAAAGCAATGCAGATTTGGTAAAGAAAGGTGCTGAACTATACTATGACAAGTATAGAGAAAAGCACAGAAATACAAGTGATTCTCAATTGTTGGACATCAACTTTAAGAACGGTCGCACTCTGATTACAACACCTGTAAACACAAATAATTTTAAATCACTGTGTGAATTATGCGCAGAGATGACAGTCTGTAAAGAAATATATGAAGAGCGCCAAAAACGGAGAGAAGACGAGAAAGCATGGGAAAATAATCTTAATGAACGAAGAAAAGTGGCTATTTTAAATTTGCCGACAGCCACTTCAAAAATCGGACAGTTAATTACTACAATGCTCGAATTTAGAAATGGAATGACAGTTGACGAAATTTTAAAATTTAATCATTCGAGTATTTCAGAATTGACAGCAGATAAACTAAATAAAATCTTGAAAGGATTAAAAGCAGAAGGCGTCATTTGTGAAAAAGAAAAGAAGTTCTATTTCTTAAGAACATGCACACCTTCTCTTTTCCCGGAAGATCCCATTGATTATACTCGTCGAGTGTTTGAACAAAAAGGTATTGAATTCGAAGAGACGCATGCCGAGATACTTTCAACCTTACAGGAATTAGGTAGGCCGGCGCTTCACGATGAAGAACTGGACGCCAGCTCATACAAAGTTATGTGGCCGTTAGAGGATTTGGAAAAAAACAAAATTGTGCGAAGCTATTACAAAGATTTTTCAGAAGTCAGATGGTTTTTCACCATGTTGGGCGAAAATGAGGAGGCATAATTTATGAGATGTCCTATTTGCGGTAGTAAAGTAATATATCCAGCAACGGATCACAAACAATTCAGTGGAGGCAAAGCAGTTGCTGGTGCTTTGGCATTTGGTGTAGTTGGCGCGGCAGCAGGATTTATTGGCAAAGATACAAAAGGATATCGGTGTGGTGCTTGTGGCGCATTTAGCGAAGAAACAATGAGCATGACGCTTGAAATGGAAATAGATAGAGCTATTCGAACGGCTGAACAAGATGGCGATTTCACGGCGTATGACATTCATAAAAAATCTTATCCTAATATTGAAACGGTGAAAATGGGCCGTACGGCTTCCGTTGCGAATACAGCAATTCTGCAACAAGTAACAGCTGATGAAGAGCACGCAATCAAACACACCTATCAACCGCTGAAATACATTGTTGGTTGTCCTGTTTTTGTTGAATCAGTCCTTGTGATGACAAAAGATAATAGTGATTATTTGTCATTTGTTGCTTGGAATAATAGCACAAAACAATTGCGTAGTGTATATTTCGATGTTAAAGTGCTGGATGACACTGGCGATATAATTAACGAATGCAACTGCGTATACCAATCGTTATCCGTTGCTCCGGGCGAGTGTCTGCCGCTCGAAACGAAATTCGCATTAAACACAAACGTGGCACATAAAGTTGAATTTCTCTGCACAAAAGCATCTTTTCACGATGATACTGTGTGGCGCTTTGATGATAATAAGGTGTACGATTTAACTGCACAAGCAACTATTTCTGCAAGTGATTTCCCTCGATTCAAAACACTGCAAAGCAAAATTGTAGAAGAAACGAAATTGGGACCGGACGATACAATTTACCAACCGATTTTCGAAGATGATTATGTGCAATGCCTGTGTGGTTATCCTTTTGATTTGCAAAATGGTTGTTGGCATTGTGGGGCATCTGCCGAAAAAATTCAAGAGATTTTCTCGTTTGATGTGTTAGAGGCTTACGAAACGGATCATATTTGCAAAATTGCCGAGGAACGGTATAACGCAATGGATAAGCTTGTAACGCAGGTTAAAAATGATGTTTTTGAGAAAGCTAAAAAACAAATTGCAAAGAATACCATTAACGGTTATGAGAAAGGCATAGCACTTCTCGCATCGATTCCGGGTTGGAAGAATGCAGACGAACAAATTGTGGCTTGTCAAAACAAAATTGAAGAAATGAAAGCCCAAGCCGAAGCGGAACGGATTGAGCAAGAACGCAAGGCAGAAGAAGAACGTCTGGAACGCGAACGGCAGGAAGAACAAGAACGGCAAGAAAAGATTAGGCGCACGCAAAGAGCAAAAAAAATCACTGGTATCACACTTTCTTCTGTTGCGGCAGTCACAATTTTTCTTGTTCTCTTGTTCAAATTGATTATTCCCGAAAGCAATTATGGAAAAGCAACCGCGCTTATGGAAAGCGGTAACTATTTTGAAGCAAGTGAAGTCTTCAAAGCACTCGGCGATTACAAAGATAGCGCCGACAAGAGTTTAGAGGCCCTGTATCAACAAGGACTCGCATATTGGAATGCAAAACAGTTTGATGATTCCAACAAAATTTTTGAAGGCCTTATTGATTACAA
>JAZNKF010000007.1:0-25789 GCA_045578425.1 Acutalibacteraceae bacterium | reverse complement strand
AATGTTCACATATATTCTCTTTTCGCGTGTTATGCATCAAGGACCAACGCGAAATGTTTTTCATGCGCGATAACATCGCGTAAAATGCATATTTCATTTATATCAACTCCTTTTTCAGTATATACCTAATTTGTTTTTCTGGCAAGTAGGAATAAAAAATCACCACGCATCCCATACTGTTACTAACAAAAGGAAAGGATGAGCTGCATGAACAACGATACAATTTGTTTATTAAAAGAATGTAACTCCGGTTGCAAAAACGCCACCAACAGTATGGAACAAGTATTACCTTTTTGCAAAGAGGACAGTACGCTCAAAAAAATAATTGATAAATACAACGACGAGCATATCGCGATTGGTGACGAATGCCACGAACTTCTCAACACCCTTGAAAAAGATGAAAAAGACCCTCCCTCAATTGTGAAAGCGTTTTCTTGGGTTTCCACCGAAATGAAATTAATGCTGGACAACGACACCAAAAAGATTGCGGGTATTATGTTTGACGGATGCAGCATGGGAATTAAATCACTCAGCGGATATCTGAATCAATATCCTGATGCTTCCGAAGAAAGCCGCCGCCTTACCAGAAAATTAATTGATATTGAAAAAGAATTTATGGATGATATGTTGAAATTGGTATAAGAAAAAGCCGCCGTATGGCGGCTTTTTTGGCAGTTATAAAATAACATACCCCAACTTCTTCATTACTTTTTTGAGGGTTTTTCCGGCGACGTATGATGCTTTTTGAGCACCGTCTTTCATGAGTTGTTCCAATTGTGCTTTATCTTTCATGAGTTCTGCAAAACGCGTTTGCAAAGGCTTCAATTCGACTGCTACGGCTTCACCGACCGCTGTTTTGAAATCACCGTAGCCTTTGCCGGTAAATTCATCTTCAATGGCTTCTAACGTTTTTCCCGTAACAGCGGAATAAATTTCCATCAAGTTGTTGATACCATCTTTACCTTCGGCATACCGCACCTTGGCTTCGCTGTCGGTAACTGCGCGGCGGAATTTGCGTAAAATGGTGTCTTCATCGTCTTTAAGGGAAATGAAAGCATTTTGATTTTCATCGGATTTCGACATTTTTTTGGTAGGCTCTTGCAAAGAACAAACACGCGCACCGGTTTTCATAATATACGGTTCCGGCACCGTAAACGTGTTGGGGTGCAAATTGTTAAAGCGAACAGCAATATCCCGTGTCAGTTCACAGTGTTGTTTTTGGTCTGCTCCCACCGGCACATAGTTTGGTTGATACAATAAAATATCAGCAGCCATCAAAACAGGATAGGTAAACAAACCGGCATTGATATTATCGGCATGTTTCGAAGATTTATCTTTAAACTGCGTCATACGAGACAACTCACCAAACTGTGTGTGGCAAGAAAGCATCCAACTCAGTTGGGCGTGTTCCGGCACTTGGGATTGCACAAATAAAAGTGATTTTTCCGGTTGTAAACCAATAGCCAACAAAAGAGCAAATGTCTCGTTGATTTGTTGGCGCAATTTAGCCGGTTCTTGTCGCACGGTAATAGCGTGTAAATCCGCCACAGCATAAGCACATTCAAACGTATCTTGCAACTGCACCCAGTTGCGCAGTGCACCTAAATAGTTACCCAACGTGGGAGTTCCCGTGGATTGAATGCAACTAAGTGCGCGCGGTTTTTGCCCCGGCACAGTGTTAACAGTCGTATTTGTTGTGGATTCCATAAAAATCAGGTTCCTTCCCAAAAAACTTTTCTATATAGTACCACACTTTCATTGACTTTTGCAACCAAAACTTGTAAAATATAGTATATGTGTGCTGTTTAGGAGGAATTTGGATGTCGGCATTACAAGAATTAGCAGAGGTATTGTTCCCGGACGTTACCCACACACCGGAAGAATACGAAGAAATATATCCCCCCCGTAATCTTAAAGAGGGAGCTCGTGTCACGCGGATTGCCCCTTCCCCTACGGGTTATTTACATTTAGGTGTTCTGTTCACCGCTACGGTAAATTTTTTGACCGCTCGTGCAACCGACGGTGTTTTTTATTTCCGTTTGGAAGATACCGACAAAAAACGAGAGATCGACGGCGGCGCCGCCGATATTTTAGCGGGGCTTCAACAGTATGGTGTGATAACGGACGAAGGGTATCGTTCCCCGACCGAAGAAGTCGGTGCGTACGGCCCCTATCGCCAAAGTGACCGTGCCGTTATTTACCACACCTATGCAAAAGCTCTGTTACTGCAAGGTCTTGCTTATCCTTGTTTTTGCACCCCCGATGAATTAAATGTGGTGCGTGAACAACAAGAAGGCAAAAAATTGCGTACCGGTTATTACGGAGAATATGCCTCTTGCCGTGCTTTAACGCCCGAACAAGCACTCGAAAAAGTCAAAGCCGGTATTCCTTATGTCATACGGTTGCGCTCACCCGGCAGCGAAGAAAACCGCATTAAGTTTGACGATATGATTAAAGGTACGATTGAAATGCCGGAAAACGACCAAGATATCGTGTTGCTTAAAACCGATGGCATTCCCACCTACCACTTTGCTCATGCGGTTGACGACCATTTGATGCGCACTACCCACGTTATTCGTGGTGATGAATGGATTGCTTCGGTACCGATTCATTTACAATTATTCCGTCTGCTGGGCTTTAAACCGCCGAAATACGCTCACGTCAGCCCGATTATGAAGGACGATGAAGGCGGCAAACGCAAACTTTCTAAAAGAAAAGATCCCGAAGCGGCGGTTCATTTTTATACCGAGCAAGGATATCCGTCCGAAAGTGTGATGGAATATCTTCATACTGTTGCCAACAGCGATTACGAAGAATGGCGCCGTCAAAATCCCGACAAACCCCGCAGTGCTTTCCCTTTTAATTTGAAAAAAATGAGTGTTTCCGGCGCGTTGTTTGATTTAAACAAACTCAACGACGTCAGCAAGAATTGCATTGCCGCCATGGATGCTCAAACCGTAACCGATGCTGCTATTGCCTGGTCGAAAGAATTTGAGCCTTCGTTACACGCTCTATTAACGCAAGATTTGGATTTTTCCACCGGTATTTTCTCTATCGACCGCGGCGGTGCCAAACCCCGCAAAGATTTGGCAAAGTGGAGTGACATTCCCGAATATGTGGAATATTTCTTCCATACTCCCGCAAACTATCCGTGGCCCGAAAATGTGCAGCAAACCGATATTGCCGCTATTCTCACGGCGTATGAGCAAGTATACGATGCCGGTCACGACAAACAAACCTGGTTTGATACCGTAAAAAGCATTTGTCCCGCCCTCGGCTTTTGTCCGGATGTGAAAGAATATAAAAAACAACCGGATAATTATAAAGGACATGTGGGCGATGTCAGCACAGTGATTCGTGTGGCAATCACGGGGCGTCGTAACACACCGGATTTGTGCGGAATTATGTCGCTCTTAGGTAAAGATGCTGTCAGCAAACGTTTAAATGTTGCCAAGGCTGCTTTGGAATAATTAGGAGGATTTTTCATATGTCAGAAGAACAAGTTGTTTTAGCGGGTGGAAATTTTATCCACGATATTATCGACGAGGAGTTGCTCCCCGAAGGTCGTTGCTTTGGCAAACAAGTCCACACACGTTTCCCGCCGGAACCGAACGGGTATTTACACATTGGTCACGCCAAAGCCATTTGCATCGATTTCGGCACGGCTGAAAAGTATGGTGGTATCTGTAATCTCCGCATGGACGATACCAACCCCACCAAAGAAGATGTGGAATACGTTGATGCCATTCAAGAAGATATTCATTGGCTTGGTTATGATTGGGACGACCGTTTTTACTTTGCTTCGGATTATTTTGAAACCATGTACGATATTGCGGTTTCTCTTATCAAAAAAGGACTTGCTTACGTTTGCGAATTAACCCCCGACCAAATGCGTGAAAACCGTGGAGATGTCACCCATCCCGCTGTCAGCCCCTACCGCGACCGTCCCATTGAAGAAAGTTTGGATTTATTCTCGCGTATGCGCGCAGGCGAATTTGAAGACGGTGCCATGACATTGCGCGCCAAAATTGACCTTGCCAGCGGCAACTTCAATATGCGCGACCCGGTCATTTACCGTATTAACCATTCCCATCACCATCGTCAAGGTGACAAATGGTGCATTTATCCCATGTACGATTTTGCGCACCCTTTGGAAGATGCGATTGAGGGTATCACCCATTCCCTTTGCTCGTTGGAGTTTGAGGACCACCGCCCGCTGTATAACTGGGTGGTAGAACACGCCGATTTGGAAGGACAACCCCGCCAAATTGAGTTTGCACGCCTTAATATCAACTACACCGTCATGTCCAAACGAAAACTGCGCCGTTTGGTAGAAGACGGCTATGTTTCGGGTTGGGACGACCCGCGTATGCCCACCTTGCGTGGTTTGCGCCGCCGCGGTTACACCCCTGCTTCGGTGCGTAATTTTATTGAACGTGTCGGTGTTGCCAAAGTTCCCAGCATGGTGGAAATTGCATTGTTAGAGCACTGCTTGCGCGAAGATTTAAACGAAAACGCCACCCGCGCTATGGCAGTGTTACATCCCGTAAAACTCACTATTACCAATTATCCCGAAGATCAAAGCGAAACCTTCCAAGTGGAAAATCATCCCTCCTACCCCGAACGCGGTACGCATACCGTATCGTTCTCGCGTAACTTGTGGGTAGAACGCGATGACTTTATGGAAGAACCGGTCAAAGGTTATTTCCGCTTGTTCCCCGGCAACGAAGTACGTTTGAAATCCGCTTATGTGGTACGTTGCACCGGTTGCATCAAGGATGAAAACGGCAACGTGGTGGAAATCACCGCCACTTATGACCCGCAAACCAAAGGCGGCACCACCCCTGACGGCAGAAAAGTAAAAGGTACTATTCAATGGGTAGATGCTGCTACCGCCAAAACTGCCGAAGTACGGTTGTATTCTTCCCTTTTCTTAGATGCTGAACCGGAAGCCGGCGATAAGGATTATTTGGACGTTCTTAACCGAGATTCTTTGGAAACGTTGACAGACTGCAAAGTCGAAGCGGGTATTTTGCCTGCCAAAAACGCCACCTCATTCCAATTCATGCGGATTGGCTACTTCTGCTTGGATAACGTGGACAGCACCGATGAGCACCCCGTTTTCAACCGCTCCGTTTCTCTCAAAGATAGTTTTAACAAAAAATAATTGCAATAAAAAAGCGCGTTACCGATTAACTGAATCGGTAACGCTTTTTTAGTTAGATGGTATCGTCTTCGTCGTTTTGTTCTGCTGCGGAATACTTTTTCGATTGACGAAGTTCCTCTGTGCTGTATTGTTTTGGGATAACCGATTTTTCTTGTGTACCGGCATCTTCAAATACGGGTTCTGCCGTTGACGGTGTGTCGTCCGCTAAGTTCAAATCGCGGCGTTTATCCATATCCTCATCCGGGTGTTCGTTGTAATAGGGGTCAATAATGTGTTTTTTAATAAGCGGGAAAACATTGAACTGAATAAGGAAGGACCGAAATGCCGGGAAGAAAAACACATAAACGACAATCAAAAGCCCCGCCGACAACACGCCAAATGCCAAAAACAAAAGAATGGCTACGGCATAGATAAGCGCTAACGACACGGAAAGAATCACGTTTTGTTTAAAGCCGGCAATACTCAACAAAATACTGTTTTTCCAAATTTGTTTTACCGAAAGTTTAAACGTAATCACTTGTATATACAAATAATAACGAATTTGCAAAAAAGAGATGGCAATGAACAGCGAAACGGCAAAAAACAGCAACGCGCCAATGGAAACTGTTTCTCCCATCATTAAACCGTTCCAAGCGTACACCAAATCAAAAACCAAAACCGCACCGATAATCAGTTCTTCAACGCCGATAATCAGCGCTTGCTTAAAGTTTTTCTTTACCGTATCCCAAAAATCCGACGGCAAAAACACATGCTTTTCCCGAACATAATTACGGGTAACAAAGGTCAGTCCCGCTTGTGCCAATCCATGAGTAACCACAGGCAACGACAATAACACGTACAATAAATTGGCAAGCACTAATTTCCAAACTTTGCGCGCATATAATTCCCAAAACAGAAAAAAACGTTTTTTCTGCGGTGCATTTTTGGATACACCGGGTCCCGGCTTGGACGTATCCAAAAAACTGAACATACCTGCCATTTAAGAACACTCTCCTTTTAATTATCCACCCAAGATAAGGCGTAAAATCACTTCCCAAGCACCCGCCAACCCAAGCGGAATCAGCAATACCAAAAAACGCATACAATAAAGTTTGAATACTTCCCAGAGCCCACCGCAACGGGATGACCGCGGAAGTAATTGTGTCGCTAACAAAGCCGACATGTGCAAACTTTCGGAACTTGCCATTAAAATAGCAACCATTTCTATTGCCGCGGCAGGTAACACCACCGCCAACAAAATCAGCCATCCGTTTGCACCGGATTGCGCATAATGCGCTTGATGCAGTCCTAACCCCACTCCCCAAAAAATCGGGAGCAGCAAAGCACACGGTGCTCCGCATACCGATAAACCGCAGATAAACAGCAACGCTAACAAACAGAATGATTGAAAACAGGCAGATAGCCATGTAGAAAAAACCGAACTGACCGTATGTTCAATCGTTCCGAAAGTAAGTAACGACAACCAATCAGCGGAAACACTTTTGAGCGGCGAGTATAAAAAAAGACCACAAATACACCCGCATAATGGTAGCAGTAAAAATAGTAATAACCGACGGTTATACGTAAAAAAACGTTTGAGAGAGTTTGTCCGTTTCATAAGTTCGCCTCCGTTTGCACTATATGCTGTTTGCAAACGGAATATGATTAGGCTGGCGAGAGCCTAAAAAACGGGACGGAAAATCTCCGTCCCGTTCGGATTTATTTACGTTTTATATTAACGCCCAGCACACCGCCGACAGCCCCCAAAACAATGGTGAGAATTGCCTTAACAAAAAACAATTTTCCATCAAATTCTTGCAAAAGGGTAATAGCAACTAATGCCGTTAACAGCAAAAACAGAAAACCGGTCCCTACACCGTAAAGCAACCCCCGCTCTTTGGCATAGCGGGCTGAAACAAAGCCCCCTACCAGTGCCGATAACGCAAGAATACCAAGTGCTACCGGTGTTGCCGCAGCAGTGGGAAGCACCCCCGTTGTGAACAACAGTGCCGCCAAAGCCAGAAAAACCACGCAAGATAACACGTCTGCGCCGAGTCCTAACAAAAGGGACCGCAAAATCTTCTCAAAAACCGTCGTATCTTTTCGAGTTTTCATAATTTCTCCTCCGCAAAATATCAGTTGTTACAACCTATTCCGCGAAGGAGAAAAATAGTACTTTTTATAAATCAGATATCGTCATCGTCATCGTCGTCATCAGCAGCATCATGCACCGTGTTGCAGGATTGCATTGCCCATTTTTTGATGACCATTTTGTTGCGGTCTGCGCCGGTTTCGATGGTGAACTCATCTTCTTTGATGTTCACAATACGACCGCAAATACCGCCAATGGTGGTGATTTCGTCGCCAACGCGAACGCTTTCACGCATTTTTTGTTCTTCTTTTTGTTTTTTCTTTTGCGGACGAATCATGAGAAAATACATAACAACAAACATAAGTCCCAACATGATAAGCGGCATAAATGCACTCAAGCCACCTGCTTGCGTTGCGGCATCGCCTTGCGCACCGGTTGCAGCAGCTGTTGCTGCCAAAGAAATAAATTTAACCATAGTAATTACCTCCTAAATACCTATTGCTTATAAGTATACCTAATTTCAAGAGAAATGGCAATAGTAAAATACAAAACAATACAATTTGTTTACATTTCTTCAAATCCGTCTATCCAAAACGCCGCGGTATTTTTGATAAAACTCTTCAAACGCACCGTTATCCAATGCTTCTCGGATTTTTTCGGTAAGAGTGTTGTAAAAATACAAGTTGTGGATAACGCATAAGCGCATAGCAAGCATTTCATTTGCCTTAAACAAATGACGAATATACGCCCGCGAATGGCGACGGCACGTAGGGCAATCACATTCTTCGTCCAACGGTAACGGGTCATATTCGTATTTTTGATTGAGCATGTTGCGATGACCGCTCCACGTAAACACATGCGCATGACGGGCATTGCGGGCAGGCATAACACAATCAAACAGGTCAACGCCGCGATAGACACCTTCCAAAATATTTTCCGGTGTACCGACGCCCATTAAATACCGCGGTTTTTCTTTTGGCATAAACGGCTCTACCGCATCGATAATACGATACATTTCTTCGGTTGGTTCCCCTACCGCCAGTCCGCCGATAGCATATCCGTCTAAATCCAGTTCGGCAATTTCCTGCATATGCCGTATACGAAGGTCTTCAAACGTACAACCTTGATTGATACCAAACAGTAGTTGTTCTTTATTAATGGTGTCCGACAACGATTTTAAGCGTTCCATTTCCGTTTGACAACGTTTTAGCCAACGAGTAGTACGTTCGCAAGAACGCGCAGAATAATCGTATTTAGCAGGGTTTTCAACACATTCGTCAAACGCCATAGCAATGGTAGAAGCAAGATTGGATTGAATACGCATGCTTTCTTCCGGACCGATAAACAACCTTCGACCATCAATGTGCGAAGAAAAGGTAACACCTTCTTCGTTTATTTTTCGAAGTTTTGAAAGGGAAAAAACCTGAAACCCACCGCTATCGGTTAAAATAGGTCCCTCAAACCCCGTAAATTTATGCAAACCACCCATTGTCTTGACTAATTCATCGCCGGGACGGAGATGTAAATGGTACGTATTACAAAGTTGAACTTGACATTTAATTTCCGCCAAATCATACGCCGAAACCGCGCCTTTGATAGCACCGCAAGTCGCAACATTCATAAAAGCGGGAGTTTGTATCGTGCCGTGAGGCGTTTCAAACACTCCGCGCCGTGCACGACCGCTTGTTTTGATAATCTTCATATAACGTCATCCTTTATTACACAATCAGCATCGCGTCGCCAAAACTGAAAAAACGATACCGCTGTTCCACCGCATAGCGGTACGTTTCCATGGTTTGTTCATAGCCTGCAAAAGCACTGACCAGCATAATCAACGTGCTTTCCGGTAAATGAAAGTTGGTAATTAACCCATCTAGAATTTGAAAACGATATCCCGGATAAATAAAAATACCGGTCCAGCCTTCGCCTGCTTTTACCAAACCATCGTCTCCCACCCCAACGCTTTCCAGTGTTCGACATGAGGTGGTTCCTACCGCGAAAACGCGCCCGCCGTTTTCCTTGGTTTCATTAATAAGTTTTGCTGTTTCTTCCGGTAAAATATAATGTTCATAATGCATTTTGTGGTCTGTAATGTTTTCTGCCTTTACAGGCCGAAATGTGCCTAATCCCACATGCAGTGTAACAAAACCGATTTTTATTCCTTTTTGGCGAAGTTGTTCTAATAACTCCGGTGTAAAATGTAACCCTGCTGTAGGCGCTGCCGCGGAACCGAGTTCTTTGGAATAGACGGTTTGGTACCGTTCTTTATCTTCTAATTTTTGCGTAATATAGTGTGGAAGCGGCATTTCGCCGATTTTTTCCAATATTTCGTAAAAATTACCCCTATAAGAGAAATGGACTAAACGGTTTCCATCGGGTAACACGTCGGTTACTTCGGCTTCCAATAAGCCTTCTCCAAACGTGAGAACGTTTCCGATTTTTGCTTTTTTACCGGGGCCTGCCAATACTTCCCAACAATCATTTCCCTTGGGATTTAGTAACAATAATTCTACCGCCGCACCGGTTTCTTTGCGGTTTCCATACAACCGTGCAGGTAATACACGGCTGTTGTTAAGAATTAAGCAGTCGCCCGGACGAAGATATTCCATGATTTCAAAAAATTGCCGATTTTCCCGCAAACCCGTGGCACGGTCAAGAACCAACAAACGCGACCGGTCCCGCGGTTCTATGGGGTGTTGTGCAATCAATTCTTGCGGTAAATCATAATAAAAATCTTGTCGTTTCATGGATAAACTCCGTTTCCGTTTTCTCGGTGGATTTTGTTGACATCCTCGTTACATAATGCTACAATAGGAATGAAAAATTGTCAAGCAAAATCAATGGTTTTACTTGCGCCAAATCAGGAAGGAGTTCTCCCTTATGAAGAAGTTTAATGTTGGAATTATCGGTTGTACCGGTATGGTCGGTCAGCGTTTTGCGACGTTGCTTGCCAATCACCCTTGGTTTACGGTAACGGCTCTTGCCGCCAGCCCGCGTTCTGCCGGAAAAACCTATAAAGAAGCCATCGGTAATCGTTGGGCTATGTCCGCTCCGTTGCCGGAATCGTTGCAAGATATGATGGTTCTTGATGCTGCAAACGTAGAAGAAGTCGCATCGCTCGTGGATTTTGTTTTCTGTGCAGTCGATATGCCCAAAGACCAAATCCGTGCTTTGGAAGAGGCTTATGCCAAAGCAGAATGCCCCGTTGTTTCCAACAACAGCGCTCACCGTGGAACCGCCGATGTTCCGATGATTATTCCGGAACTCAATGCCGACCACGTAAACGTTATCCCCAGCCAACGTAAACGTTTGGGTACTAACCGCGGGTTTATTGCCGTAAAATCTAACTGCTCGTTGCAAAGTTATGTTCCCGCTTTGTTCCCGCTTTCCAAATTCGGTATTACCAAATCTTTGGTATGTACCTACCAAGCCATTTCCGGCGCGGGCAAAACTTTCGAACGTTGGCCCGAAATGGTGGATAACCTTATCCCCTACATTGGCGGCGAAGAAGAAAAATCCGAAAAAGAACCGCTTAAAATTTGGGGCCACGTAGAAGACGGCGTGATTGTCAATGCCACTTCGCCCGAAATCACGGCGCAATGCTTGCGTGTTCCCGTATCCGACGGCCATTTTGCCGCTGTATTTTGCAGTTTTGATAAAAAACCGACCAAGGAAGAAATTTTGGATTGTTGGAAATCGTTCAAAGGCCGTGCGCAAGAATTGGATTTACCCAGCGCACCCAAACAATTTTTGCATTATTTTGAAGAAGATAACATGCCGCAAGCAGCACTGCATCGTGGTTTGGAAGGCGGTATGGCTATCTCGCTTGGTAGATTACGTGAGGATTCGCAATACGACTACAAATTCGTTGGGTTATCTCACAACACTTTGCGCGGTGCTGCCGGCGGTGCTGTGTTATTGGCAGAATTGCTGTGCGCCGAAGGTTTCATGGATTAATTTTGACCTTATTTATCAAAGGAGGAGTTTTGCATGAGTAAGCCTGTTCTTTTTACCGGTGCCGGTGTCGCGCTCATCACTCCCATGCATCCGGACGGACGTATAAACTTTGAAAAATACCGTGAACTGATTGATTATCAAATCGCCAATGGCACCGATGCCATCATTTCTATCGGCACAACGGGCGAGGCTCCCACATTAGAAGACGACGAACATTTAGAAGCCTTGCGCGTGGCCATTGAGCACACAAACGGTCGTGTTCCGGTGATTGCCGGTACCGGCTCAAATAACACCGAACACGCCGTCTTCATGTCAAAAGAAGCTCAAAAGATGGGCGCTGATGGTTTGTTATTGGTAACACCATATTATAACAAAACATCTCAAAACGGGTTGATTGCTCATTATACCCGCATAGCAAATTCGGTGGATTTACCAATCATTTTGTATAATGTTCCCTCTCGAACAGGGGTAAACATTCAACCAAAAACAGTTGCTGAATTATATAGGATTCCGAATGTTGTTGCACTCAAACAAGCAAGCGGTAATTTATCGGAAACGGCTCAAATTGCTGCCTTATGCGATATCACGCTGTATTCGGGCAACGATGACCAAATCGTTCCCATTATGTCTTTAGGCGGAAAAGGCGTCATTTCGGTATTATCCAACGTCATTCCGCAACAGACACACGATATTTGTGCCGCATGGCTTGACGGCGATTGCAAGCGTAGTTTGCGCCTGCAATTAGAATGGCTTGACTTGGCAAACGCCTTGTTCATGGATGTTAATCCCATTCCTGTCAAAGAAGCACTCAATCAAATGGGATTCTCGGTGGGCGACTGTCGTCTCCCCCTTGCCACGATGACAGCAGAAAACAAACAAAAAATGACCGACGTGCTGCGTCGGTACTCACTACTGAAAGGTTGACTTTTATGACACGCATATTACTTTGCGGTTGTAACGGAAAAATGGGACACACCATTGCCGCTTGTGCCGCCAAAAGAGACGACTGCGAAATCGTTGCCGGTGTGGATATTAACACCACACCCTGCGATGATTTTCCGGTTTTCAACACTCCCAAAGAATGTACCGTTCCGGTAGATGTTATTATTGATTTTTCGCATCCGTCTTGCCTTGACGGTGTGTTGCAATATGCCACCGAGAACCATGTTCCTGCGGTGATCGCTACCACCGGCTTGTCGGATGAACAACGCGTAAAAATCCAAAACGCAGCTGAAAAAACGCCGTTGTTTTCTTCGGCAAACATGTCTTTGGGCGTCAGTTTGTTAACAGAATTGGTCAAAAAAGCAGCCGAAGTTTTGGGTGGCATGTTTGATATTGAAATTATTGAAAAACACCACAACCAAAAGATTGATGCTCCTTCCGGCACCGCTTTGTTGTTGGCGGAATCGGTAAAAGAGGGGTTGTCGTATGAACCGCGGTATGTATTTGACCGCGAATCTGTTCGCGAAAAACGCGACCCTCACGATATTGGCATTAGCTCGGTGCGCGGAGGTACCATTGTGGGTGAACACGACGTGATTTTTGCCGGACACGATGAGTATGTCACCTTGTCACACACCGCACTTTCCAAGGATATTTTTGCCGTGGGTGCTTTGAATGCCGCCTTGTTCTTGGTAAACAAGCCCAACGGCTACTATACCATGAAAGATATGATGGCGTAACAAAAAGTGGAAACGAAAAATCGTTATTACAGGCTTTTAGGAGATTTGTTATGAAAAAAAGTATATCTTTTTCACTTCTTAAATGGCTTATAACCTTGCTTGTTATAGGTGGGTATTATTATTTCGTGCTACCGCCTATAAATTTGCAAAGTAAAGCGTTTTGGAGTTTTGTAACCTTTGTTATAGTTATAAGCGTTGTTATAAACGCTTTTTCTCAAATAATGGAATTTATACGCAATAACAGAAAACCTACCAAAGTGGCGGGCATACCGCGTTTGAGCCTTAAATCGCTTGGCAAACCTATAAAATTGGCTTTGTTTTTAGTTCTTGCTATTGCCGTTTTAAGCATCGGTGCTTCGGTTGTTGGTGCCGAGATTTTTAACGCAAAAGCATATAACAAGCTTATAACCATTAACGATGGCGATTTTATTGACGATGTTGCTGAAATCAGTCAGGACCAAATACCTGTAGTTGACCGCGATACTGCTTCCCGCTTGGGTCAGCGTAAACTTGGCGAAATGGCTGATTTGGTTTCACAGTTTGAAATTGAAGAAATTTACACACAAATAAACTATAAAGGTAAGCCTGTAAGGGTTACACCTTTAATGTACGGTGATATTATCAAGTGGTTTAATAACCGTTCAGAAGGAATCCCTGCTTATATAACTGTGGATATGACCACGCAGGAAACCGAACTTGTACGTCTTGAAAACGGTATTAAATACGCCGATAGCGAGTACTTTATGCGCGACCTTAACCGTGCGCTCCGCTTTAAATATCCTACCAAGATTTTCGATAATATTTCTTTTGAAATTGATGACAACGGTACACCTTATTGGGTGGCATCGGTAATAGATTTTAAGATTGGTTTTTGGAGCGGCAGCGATATTGAAGGCGTGGTTCTTATGAATGCGCAAACAGGCGCAAGTGATTATTATAAGCTTGATGAAGCGCCTACTTGGATTGACCAAGTGTTTGATTCGTATATGGTTGAAGAACAGCTTATTTATAACGGTAAATACCGTTCCGGCTTCTTTAATTCTATCTTTGGTCAACGTGGTGTATTACAGCCTACCGACGGTTATAACTATTTGGCACTTGATGATGATGTGTATATGTATACAGGTATGACCTCGGTTACCAGTGACGAATCGAACGTTGGCTTTGTGCTTGTTAATTTGCGCACCAAAGAAACTAAGTTTTATACAATCCCCGGTGCTGAGGAGTATTCAGCCATGAGCTCTGCCGAAGGTCAGGTACAGCACCTTGGTTATTCCTCAACCTTCCCGTTGCTTTTGAATGTTTCGGACAGACCAACCTATTTTATGTCTCTTAAAGACGGCGCAGGACTTGTTAAAATGTATGCCTTTGTTGATGTTAATCAGTATCAGATAGTAGGTACCGGTAACTCCGTTGAAAGTGCGAGAGCGGATTATATTTCAAAGCTCAAAATAGAAAATATTACCGAATTGCCCGAAACCGAAAAACAAGAAGTAACAGGCGTTATAGCAAATATAAATTCAGCAGTTGTTGAGGGTAATACCGTTTACTATCTAAAATTGGAAAACGATGCTAACGTATATACCGTACTCGTTACAAAGTCTGATTTGCTCCCCTTTGCAGAAAAAGGCGATAACGTAAAACTTACCTTGAACGGAAAAGTAATAGATACAATTTTGTTTATAGAGTAAAATAAAAGAATGTACCTTTATTTAAAGTATGAGACAAAAAGCTGTGTGGAAAAATTCCACACAGCTTTTTTACCCTTCTTAAGACTGCCGCTTTGTTGTGTTATTTCTTTTCAAAAGATTGGCAATCCGTGCATTCACACATGGTCGGATTTGCTTCGTGTGTTCCCACTTGGATGGCATTCAACGTACAAAAATCACCGTCGCAACCATGATAACGGCACTGTTCAACAGTACAATGGATGGACTGATTGTTTTTACAATTGTTGTCCATAAATCTTTCCCTCCTTCTTGTTTGTTGGTTATTAGTATTGCCCAACAAGCAAAAAATAACGATCAAATTTTGTATTTTCGCAAATCATATTATTCTATTCAATTTTTTTACCACGTATGTTGACAACCATAAACCAAGATGGTATAAAACGTATTAGATAACAAAATCGTTAGGAGATGTTTCTTATGGCTACAATTGGCAGAGAAGTATTTGTGGTAAAACCCAGTCCCGAGAACCCCAGAAATACAGAAGGTGCTTTTGCTCTTCTTAAAGACGGAAGCATTATGTATGCTTACAGCCGTTTTGTTGGTGATTCTAACGACCATGCCGATGCCGATATTCACGCTTTTATTTCCCGCGATGACGGTGAAACTTGGGGTGAAGGCCGCATCATCTACAAAAAAGGTCCTAACGACAGAAACGTTATGAGTGTTTCGTTTTTACGGATGTTGGATGGCGCTTTGGCAATGTTCTTTTTGCGAAAAGTCGGTGATGGCGAACAAATTGACTGCCGCCCTAACATGATTTTATCGTATGACGAAGGCGAAACATGGTCGGAAGCAAAATGCTGCATTGATAAACCCGGATACTATGTTATGAACAATGACCGCATCCTTCGTTTGAAAAACGGTCGTGTTATTTTGCCTGTCAGTTATCACGAATTTTTGCCGCAAGCCGGTGAGTTTAGCGACCGAGGCACTGCCTGCTTCTTTATCTCTGACGACGATTGCAAAACTTTCCACGAAGCGAAACAACGCCTGGAATTGCCCTTTAATCATCCTGTTTCCGGTTTGCAAGAAGTTGGCGTAATGGAACTCAAAGACGGCCGAATTTGGGCATTTGCGCGCACAGGACACGGTTATCAGTTTGAAGCCTATTCCGAAGACCAAGGCGAAACTTGGGGTGACGTATTACCCAATGAATTTTTCACTTCACCCAACTCTCCCATGGGTGTCAAACGCTTGCAAAACGGAAAAATGTTAGCGGTGTTTAACCCTATTCCTATCTACAACGGGCGTCACTCGGTTTTGGGTTCCAAACCGTTTGAACATGCCGAAAAAACGGTTAGATATAACATGTATCACCCCTACTCCGTGTATTGCGGAAGAACACCGCTGGTTTGCGCACTTTCCGATGGTTCCCCCAAAGAATTTGAAGATTATCTTTGGCCATTGGAGGATAATCGTAGTTTGGAATTTTGCTATCCGGCGATTTTCCCCAATAAAGATTACGTGTTAATTTCTTATTTTATTATGGGTTCCACTTACGGTTATCCCGACGAAGTACGAAAAACATCACTTTACGGCAGCCATATTCGTAAAGTTATGTTAAGTGAGTTTGAAGATTAAAAACAAATTAAAACCGCGTTCTGTAAAACAGAACGCGGTTTTTTATTCTTCTGTAACTTCTTTCAAAATAGCACGAAGTTCCTCTACTCCCTCTCCGGTAATGGCGGAAAAGGGAACCATGTGTATTCCTTCGTAGTCTGCAAGTTCCTCTTGCAGTGCTGCCAATCGTTCGGCACGCTGCGTTTTGTTGAGTTTATCGGCCTTGGTCAGCACTACAATAAAAGGCAACTCACAGTGCGTTAAATATTCTAACATTTGATAGTCATCGGCGCTCGGCGGGTGGCGCATATCAATCAGTTGCAACACCAATCGCAAATCGCGCTCATCGTCAAAATAGTGTTCAATGGTTTGGCTAAACCGTTTCTTTTCCGAAAACGATAGTTTGGCATAACCGTATCCCGGCAAGTCGATAAGCCGTAACGTATCTAATTTGTAAAAATTGATGGTTGCCGTTTTGCCGGGAGTAGAGCTGGTTCGCGCCAAAGCTTTGCGGTTTACCAATTTGTTAATCAACGAGGATTTTCCGACGTTGGACCGCCCTGAAAAAGCGATTTCCGGCAACGTACACGGGGGTAACTGGCTGCTGATGCCGGCAGATAACTCGAACACAGCCGATTCAATTTTCATTGATCTCCCCTCCTTTAACGCAGTGCCGTTTTGATAACGGTCTCCACATTACGTGCGGTGACAAATTTTACATTTTGCTTTACCACTTCGTCAATTTCTGCCAAATCCGCCTCGTTATCTTGCGGAATTACTACGGTAGTCAAATGGTGACGATACGCCGCCATGGTTTTTTCTTTTAATCCACCAATCGGCAAAACGCGACCGCGAAGCGAAATTTCTCCCGTCATAGCCACATCGTGGCGCACAGGAGTGTCGGTCAGCGCGGAAACAAGCGCCGTTGCCATGGTCACGCCGGCGGAAGGACCGTCTTTGGGAACAGCACCTTCGGGAACATGAATATGGATATCTTTGGTTTTGTAAAAATCTTCCTCAATATTCCAGCGGTTAGCGGTGGCACGCACGTAACTCACTGCCGCTTTGGCGGATTCTTTCATCACGTCGCCCAAGGATCCGGTCAGTTCAATTTTTCCGGTACCATTTAGTACAGCCACTTCAACTGGCATGGTTTCACCGCCAACGGCTGTCCACGCCAAACCGTTAACTACACCCACTTCATCCATTTTAGACTCTTGTTCTTCTTTAAAACGGCGGGGCCCCAGAAATTCTTGCAAATTTTTTTCCGTGACAGTTACACTACGTACTGTATCCGAAACAATTTTTTGCGCACACTGACGGCAAATTTTGGAAAGACAACGTTCCAAGTTTCGCACACCGCCTTCGCGGGTGTATCCATCAATCATCGCATAAATAGCAGCATCCGAAAAACGAAGTTGTCGTGCTGTCAACCCGTTAGCTGTTAGTTGTTTGCGAACAAGATGGTCTCGCGCAATGCGGAATTTTTCTTCCGTGGTGTAGCTGGAAAGAGTAATCACATCCATACGGTCAAAAAGCGGTGCCGGTATGTTTTCGGCATTGTTTGCTGTTGTGATAAACAACACCTGAGACAGGTCATAGGGAATTTCCAAATAGTGGTCAACAAACGCATGATTTTGTTCGGTATCCAATACTTCCAACAGTGCCGAAGAAGGATCGCCGTTATGGCTGTTTCCCAATTTATCTATTTCATCCAATAAAACAACGGGATTGTTTGATTTTGCCTTGGTAAGCGCTTGAATTAAGCGACCGGGCATGGAACCAATATACGTTTTTCGGTGACCGCGAATCTCCGCTTCGTCGCGCACACCGCCGAGCGACACGCGAACATACTGACGTCCCAACGCCACTGCAATCGACTTCGCGATGGAAGTTTTACCAACACCGGGAGGACCGACAAGGCAAATCACTTGCCCTGCTGTACCGCCTGTCAGTTTGCGAACTGCCAACACTTCCAAAATCCGTTCTTTTACTTTGGTTAATCCATAATGGTCACGGTCCAATATTTTTTTAGCTTGCTCCAAGCTTTGCTTTTCCTTTGTCGTGGTATTCCACGGTAAATTCAAACACACATCTAAGTAATTACGTACAACCGTTGCCTCATGCGAACCGAACGGCATTTTGGCAAGTTTGTCACATTCTTTAAGTAATTTTTCTTCGGATTCTTTCGGCAAAGAAAGCGCTTTTATTTTGGCGCGCAATTCTTCGGCTTCCCCCATCGGATCGTCTGCTTCACCCAATTGAGAAGCAATCACTTTCATTTGCTCATGCAAATAATACTCCCGTTGGTTTTTTTCCATATTGGCTTGTACTTGTTGCTCAATACCGCGTTCCAATTCCAAAATTTCTATTTCGTCCGCTAATAATTTGAGCAGCGTATGTAAGCGTTTTTCTGCATTTAGAGAATCTAAAACTTTTTGTTTTTCTTCCGCAGGTGCCGGTAAAATATCGGTCATACGGTCGGCAAGTAACAAGGCGTTTTTTTCACTTAATAAAGGTAACATATCGTCCGAGGAAATTCCGCCTGAAAATTCTGCGTATTTTCCAAAATAAGAGCGTAATTCGCGTACAAAAGCAGCCTGTGTTTCTTTGTCTGCCATGGAACGGGATAAACATTCCCGTACCTGTACAGTATAAAACGGTTCGTCTTTTACCACCGAGTGGATACGCGCACGGTATAGCCCTTCCGCTACAATGTGTATGGTATCGGGTGACGTGCGCAACACTTGACGAATACGCAACACCACACCCGTTTTGCATAGCGAGGTAACGTTGGGACGTTCTTCGGTTATGTTTTGTTGCATAACCGCAAACAAACATTGGTCAGTATCCATACAATTTTGCAATGCTTGTATGGATTGTTCCCGACGAATGTCTAAGTGTACGGTGGTTTTTGGAAAAACCACCATGCCTCGCAAAGCTAACAACGGAAGCGTCGCCAAGCGTGAAATTCGTCTTTTCATGGTCATCATTGTTGTTTCACTCCTAAAAATCAGCAGCCGGTCGCAAAAGCGGTCGGCTGCTGCATGAAAAACCTTACTTTTTTTACCTTATCCGACTTTGCGCTTTACCGTTTTCTTACCCGGTGTTTTTATTCTCGTCGGTTTGCGTTCCGGATTTTTTATCAACTCCGGAGGCGCATTATTTTCCACACAAGCACGGGAAATCACAATTTTTTCCACGGTATAGTCCGAAGGAATTTCAAACATCAAATTCGTAAGCAATCCTTCCATCACCGAACGCAAACCGCGAGCACCCGTGTTTTGTTGCAATGTTTTTTCTGCCACTGACTTGAGCGCATCTTTGGTAAACTCTAACTCAACACCATCCAATTTGAACAAACCGGCATATTGTTTGAGTATCGCGTTTTTCGGTTCGCTCAAAATTTTGACCAAAGCGTTGACGTCTAACGGTTGTAAAGCTGTAATCACCGGCATACGACCAACCAATTCGGGAATTAAACCAAATTTCACAAGGTCTTGCGGTACAACCTGACGGTACATTTCCCCTTGTTCAAAATCTTTTTTAGATTTGACTTCATTGCCAAATCCCATCGCACCGGAGGAAACACGTTTTTCAACGATTTTTTCAATACCGTCAAACGCACCGCCTAGAATAAACAAAATATTGGATGTGTTAATTTGAATAAACTCTTGTTGCGGATGTTTTCTTCCACCGCCGGGTGGTACGTTGGAAACGGTACCTTCTAAAATTTTGAGAAGTGCTTGTTGAACGCCCTCACCGCTGACATCCCGCGTAATGGAGGGGTTTTCACTGCGACGAGCAATTTTATCGATTTCGTCCACGTAAATGATACCGCGTTCGGCACGTTCGACGTTGCCCTCTGCCGCTTGCAACAAACGCAACAAAATATTTTCCACGTCTTCACCAACGTAACCCGCTTCGGTCAACGTGGTGGCATCGGCAATAGCAAACGGAACGTTCAACGTTTTTGCCAAGGTTTGGGCTAACGCCGTTTTGCCGACACCGGTAGGACCAAGCAACAACACATTACTTTTTTCAAGGTCAACGTCGGTGCTTTCACCCATAAAAATACGCTTGTAGTGATTATAAACCGCTACCGATAACGTAATTTTTGCAGCATCTTGGCCAATAACGTATTCATCTAACACTTTTTTGAGTTCTTTGGGAGTCGGCAAAGTGAACGAGTTTTCCGCGTCCAGAGAACGTTTTTTGGAGAAATGAGCGCCATCTTCCAAAATTTCACTGCACAGCTCGACACATTCATTGCAAATGTATACGCCGGGACCGGCAATCAAACGAAAAACCTCATCTTGTGCTTTCCCGCAAAAGGAACAACATACTATGCGATTTTCTTCATTTTTCGACATACGCTCACCTCCTTTTTTGCAAAAAATAAATTATGCGCGTTTTTCAATCACTTTATCGATAATGCCGTATTTCACAGCATCTTCCGCTGTCATCCAGTTGTCGCGATCAGTATCTTTTTCGATAACTTCCAAAGGTTGCCCCGTCATTTGAGACAACAACGTGTTCATACGATTACGAATGAACAAAATGTGCTCGGCTTGGATTTTAATATCACTGGCTTGCCCTTTAGTACCACCAAGCGGTTGGTGAATCATGATTTCGCTGTTGGGAAGTGCCAGACGCTTACCTTTTGCACCGGCTGCCAACAAGAACGAACCCATACTCGCCGCCATGCCGATACAAATGGTAGAAACATCGCATTTGATAAACTGCATGGTGTCGTAAATTGCCATACCGGCAGAAATCGAACCGCCGGGGCTATTGATATAAAGATGAATGTCTTTGTCGGGGTCTTGCCCCTCCAAATACAGTAATTGTGCCACCACCAACGATGCGGTCGTATCGTTCACTTCGTCAGACAACATGATAATGCGGTCGTTAAGCAACCGAGAAAAAATATCATAACTACGTTCGCCGCGGCTGGTTTGTTCCACAACGTAAGGGACTAAACTACTCATTCACACTCATCCTTTCCGAGCACTAATATGCGCCATTTTTATGGATTTTAATCTTCTTTTTTAGCTTTGGTTGCTTTTTGCGGTTTTACGGCGTTTGCTTTTACCAAATCCATGGCTTTGGTAACTGCCAAATCTTTTGCCAATTCCTCTTTGGGAATAAAGGATTTAATCTTTTCGACTTCCATTTTATATTGCTCTGCATATTTGGCAAATTCCGTTTCCAAATCTTCTTCGGTAGGAACAATGCCTTCCACAGCGGCAATCTTTTCAAGCGCCAAACGGACTTTGACAGCGCGTTCTGCTTGTTCACGGAAACCTTTGCGGAAATCCTCATCGTTCATGCCGGTGTATTGCAAATAGGTTTGTAAATTAAGACCTTGCGATTGCAAACGATATTCAAACTCACGAACATTCTCGGTTACGCGGTTTTCATACATAGCTTCGGGGATTTCACCTTTGAGGTTTTCTACCAATTGATTTAACAATTCGGTTTCAAAAGCATCCTCAGCGGCATGTTCTTTTTGATGTTTGATTTTGGCTTTGACATCTGCTTTCAATTCGTCCAAAGTATCGAACTCGCTGCAATCTTTGGCAAAATCGTCATTGAGTTCGGGCAATTCTTTGACTTTGATTTCATGCAATTTGCATTTGAACACAGCCGGTTTGCCTGCTAATTCCGCGGCATGATAATCTTCGGGGAAAGTAACGGTAACGTCAAATTCTTCACCGGAGTTTTTGCCGACGATTTGTTCTTCAAATCCCGGAATAAATTGATGAGAACCGAGAACCAAAGAATAGTTTTCGGCTTTGCCGCCGTCAAACACTTTGTCATCCACGTAACCGTCAAAGTCAAAAACAACGGTATCGCCTTCTGCGGCAGCACGGTCTTCCACCGTTACCAAGCGGGAGTTGCGGTCTTGCATTTTTTCGAGTTCCGCTTTGATTTCATCTTCTTTAACCGAAACGGATTTTTTAGCAGCTTTAAGGCCTTTGTATTCCGTAACTTCCACTTCGGGTTTAACGGTGATAACGGCTTTAAAACACAAACCTTCTACGCCAACGGAAGTGACATCGAAATCAATTTTATCTTCCACATATTCATAACCGGATTCACGAATAGCTTCGTCCAATGCGGCGGGATACACCGCATTAACGGCATCTTCATAAAACACACCGGTGCCAAAAATCTTTTCAACATAGGCACGGGGAGCTTTACCTTTGCGGAAACCGGGAATGTTCATTTTACCAATGTTCTTTTTGTAAGCAGCCGCAACTGCTTTTTCGAATTCGGCAGCGCCGACTTCGATTTCCAACTCCACACGGTTGGTTTCGACTTTGTTTGCTGATTTGAGTGACATTTGTTTTGCCTCCTACGCTTTTGAAATCCATATGTTTTGCTATTATAACATACATTGCAAAAAATTTCTACTAAAATTTGAAGATTTTTCCGCCTTTTTTGAAAAAATTACGAAATTAACAACGGGCAAAAGGAAAGTGCATCACATGAAGTAAGTTTCATGGAAATACCTTCCCATTCTCCTTGGAAAGCCGACCTAATGCCCGCACTGTGAATGTGACCATAATAACAGCGGGTTATCCTCTCTTCTTGCAGTACGTTCGTGATTTCGCGGCATACCACACCATCCACAATGGGCGGATAATGCAAAAACGCGACCGGCTCCAACCCTGTTTTTTTGGCAGCATTAATCGACATTTTCAGCCGTGCCGCCTCGCGTTGCAAAATTTTTGTGTTATCTTCTTCCGTGGGGTCAACATACCACCCGCGCGAACCGCATACGGCAAAGCGGTCATCTACCGCCACTGCATCATTATGCACAATGCGCAGAGAATATAATCCGTTTTGTTCCAAAAACGCATCCATTTTGCGGCGGGTACACCACCAATAATCGTGATTGCCCTTAAAAAGCAATTTGCGACCGGGCAAATTGTTTAAAAACGAAAAATCCGCCAACGCTTCCTCTAACGCCATTGCCCAAGAGATGTCACCGGCAATCACAACGGTATCGGTTGGTTTTACAACCGCACGCCACTGTTTTTCCAAACGGCTGACATAATCATCCCAGCCGCGAAACACCGTCATGGATTTGTCCGTGTTTAACGATAAATGTGTGTCTGAAATAACAAATAACGACACGAAAACACCTACTTCAAAAACTCAAATACGGCCTCTTCCATTTCGTCACGTTTGCAAACCTTTGTAAAGCGCACTGCCTTGTCTTTTAACGTGAGCAACGGAGACGGAATGGGAGATCCCGTTACGGCGTTCAAAGATTCCACCTTTTGGAACTCATCCAAGTCATTGCGGTCACCGCCCAGCGCCGATAAAACACTGGCAGAGAACTTATAGGGATTGGCAGTAGAAGCAATCACTGTCGGTGTGGTATCCCCGCTTTGTTCGCGATACCGACGGTATACACATTTTGCTACCGCGGTATGCGTATCGCACAAATAGTTTTCTTCTTCAAAAGTGGCACGAATTTCTTGCAACGTATCGGCATCGTCACACCAACCGGCGGTAAATAATCCTTGCAACGAAGCCAGCAATGAGGCAGGCACGGTGTATTTGCCGCTTTCTTTGAGTTCGGCCATCATTTTCCCTACCAAGGCTGCATCTTCGCCTGATAAATGATACAACAACCGTTCCAAATTGGAAGAAATCAAAATATCCATCGACGGAGAAGCCGTCATGTGGAACGAGCGATTGCGGTCATACGTACCTGTTTTGATAAAATCTGACAACACGTTGTTGCAGTTGGAAGCACAAATCAAACGATTAACGGGCATGCCCATTTCGCGTGCGTAATAGGCCGCCAAAATATTGCCAAAGTTGCCGGTAGGAACAACAACATTGATAGGGTCGCCTTGACAAATTTTGCCCTCTTTTACCAAATCACAATAGGCTGAAATATAATACACAATTTGCGGCACCAAGCGTCCCCAGTTAATGGAGTTTGCCGAAGAAAGCATTTGACCTTGTTTTGCCATTTTTTCGGCAACGGCATGATCGGTAAAGATGGTTTTAACACCGGTTTGTGCATCATCAAAGTTACCATTGATGGCGCACACTCCAACGTTTGCGCCTTCTTGTGTGGTCATTTGCAGTTTTTGCATGGGGCTGACGCCGTTTTCGGGATAAAATACCACAATGCGTGTATGAGGCGCATCGCGGAAACCTTCCAATGCGGCTTTGCCTGTATCGCCCGACGTAGCAACCAAAATAACAATCTCTTTACCGTCTGCCGTTTTTTGAGAAGAAACACGCATAAGATGCGGTAAAATCTGCAACGCCATATCTTTGAATGCGCAAGTCGGGCCATGCCACAATTCCAAAATATGCGTATCGTTTTTGAGCGTATAAATCGGCGCAATATCGGTGCTGCCAAAGTGCTCGGCAGTGTACGCCGACGAAGCGCAGTCTTTTACTTCTTCCGACGTAAAATCCGTTAAAAACCGCGATAAAACCGTAACTGCACGGTCAACATAGGATTGCGAACGCAACAGTTCCCAATCCGCTGCAGACAATTGCGGTAAAGCCTCCGGGACAAACAACCCGCCCTCGGCAGACAAACCGCGTGTGATAGCCTGTGCAGCAGTCACCGAAACCGTATTATCGCGCGTACTTTTATAATTCATACTTCCCACTCCTTTGATTTACGACATATCATTATACCAAATCTGCCGCTGTTTGTAAAGGAAAACTTCACTTTAAAAAATGAGTATTGAAAGGTAAAACAAAACAACTTTACCCGTGTGAAATCACACGGGTAAAGTTGTTGAAGGAGGTAGTGGGCTTACTATTCACCTTCGTCGTCAAAAATGAAGTCTTCACCTTTACTAATGATAAGAGAAGGTGCAGCCAAATCTGCATCGGCAAACAATGTCTCAATTTCCACAATCGGTTTACTATACTCTTTCATTGTCTGTCCTCCCCTTATTCTTGAATTTGTTTGTATAACAAGCGCGAACCGTACAAATACCAGTTTGTGTCTGCTGTCGCCCAACCACGGTTTGTCAACATGTTACATCTCCACAAGTGATCGAAACCGCCGCCGTTCAAAAGGAGACTTTCGCCATAGTAATAGGCACCAAACGCTTGATTCGACAACAATTCCTTATCGTACGCATCGCCAAACAAGTGACCGGAGTCATCGATAAGCGACGTAATCCAGTAGTTTTTACCGGTGACATCAGCCTTACTACCGTTATCGTAATAGTTGTTTTCAAACGGCTCGCCTACCGGCACGTACGCGGTACCATCGGCTTTGCAAATCTCGTAATCACGCATGTTGTTGCAAACATACATTTGTCCGTTGTTGAACGTGATGTCCGGCAAATAGTGCCATACGTTACCCACGGGGTTTTCAATCCAACGATAACGGACGGGGTTTTGCGTAATCATCAAATCGGCATCTGTGGTAATCCAGTTAGCACGGCCGGTATGCCACGTGGTCATGCCGCCGCTCGGAGCGTCTTCCACATAGTTTGTGAAAATCGGTGCCGAACCAATGAAGTCGGTTGCCGCCACCAAATCAAGCGGTTCACCGTCGAAATGGAATTCGGTAACACCTTCTTCCGGTTTATCTACCACAGCCGTAATCTTACGTTGCGCA
>JAZNKF010000006.1:0-8117 GCA_045578425.1 Acutalibacteraceae bacterium | reverse complement strand
TACAAGGTTGGTAGATTTTTAGGCTGGTATTTCTCGACATCTCTTTCAGGCTGTGATAAGCCTAACTATCGTCCGCGCATTGTTATAGGCAAAGACACCAGACGATCAAGCTATATGATCGAATATTCTATCGTGGCAGGTATCACTGCTTCAGGCGCAGATGCATATATGCTTCATGTAACTACAACACCCAATGTTTCCTATGTTATCCGTCAGGATGAATTTGATTGCGGTATTATGATCACCGCTTCGCACAATCCTTTCTATGATAACGGTATCAAGGTGATCAACCGCTACGGTGAAAAATTGGACGATGAAACAACCGCTTTGATAGAAGCCTATCTTGACTCAAATTTAAACGCGCTTGGAGTGATAGGTGATGATTTGCCACTTGCTACCAGAAGTAAAATAGGCTGTATTGTAGACTATGTATCTGGCAGAAACCGTTACGTTGGATATTTAATTTCTTTGGCCTCCAATTCCTACAAAAAACTGCGTATTGGTTTGGATTGCGCCAACGGTGCATCTTGGATGATTGCAAAATCCTTGTTTGGCGCTTTGGGTGCTCAACTAACCGTTATTGGTGCGGAACCGGACGGCCTAAACGTTAACCGTGGTTGCGGTTCTACCCACATCGAAAACTTGTGTCATCTTGTCAAAGAACAACATTTGGACGTTGGCTTTGCATTTGACGGCGACTGCGACCGTTGTATTGCTGTTGATGAGAACGGCAACGTGGTGGACGGCGGCACGATTATGTATATTTTGGGTAAACGTCTGTTATCGCGCGGCATGTTAAATAAAAACACGGTAGTCGCCACCATCATGTCGAACAGTGGATTGATTTCTTCTTTGCAAGAGCTGGGTATCCACTGTGAACAAACCACAGTCGGCGACCGTTTCGTATACGAATGTATGCAAAACAACGATTACAGCATCGGCGGTGAACAATCCGGTCATATTATTCTTAAAAAATATGCTACGACCGGTGATGGACTACTCACTGCTATTATGCTTACAGAAGAAATTTGCGATTCCAAACTTTCGTTAGCAAAATTGGCGGAACCGGTTAAATTGTATCCTCAATATACCAAAAACGTACGTGTAATGGACAAAGCCGCTGTCTTGGCAGATGCCAACGTTCAGTCGGCGTTGAAAGATATTGAAGCGCGTATCAACGGAAAAGGTCGTGTTTTACTCCGCCAAAGCGGTACCGAACCGGTAATTCGTATTATGATTGAAAGTGAAAGCGAAGACACCTGCATTGAATATGCCGAATATATTGCCAAAGCTATAAAAGAAGGAGGGCATTTGGTTGACTAAGTTGGTTAAAACAGCAGACTTATACACTTGCCAAACCCCTTATTTGCAGCCTTTGTTTGAAAATGCGGAATACCCTTGGGAGATATTACCGAGAATCAAAGAGTATATCCTTTCACTCATCAAAACCGGTATGGCAGGATATACAGAAATAGAGCCGGGTGTCTTGGTCGGCGAAAACGTAAAAATTTATCCGAATACTGTTATCGAAGCTCCTGCCATCATCGGCAGCGGCACTGAAATTCGCCCCGGTGCTTTTTTGCGCGGCGCGGTAATTACGGGTGAAAACTGCGTTATCGGTAATTCTTCGGAACTCAAAAATTGTGTGCTTTTAAACCGCGTGCAAGTCCCGCACTATAACTACGTTGGCGATTCTGTGTTGGGCAATTTGGCGCACATGGGCGCCGGCTCGATTTGTTCTAACTTGAAATCTGACGGAAAGCCCGTTGTTATCCATGGTGACAAAGAGTACGAAACAGGACTTCGCAAAATCGGCGGTATTTTGGCAGATGGTGCCGATATCGGCTGTGGCTGCGTATTAAATCCGGGAACCGTCATCGGCAAAAACACTTCGGTTTATCCTCTTAATTCCCTGCGCGGTGTTTTCCCCGCAAATTGTATTGTCAAAAACAACAATACCGTTGTTTTACGTGAAAACCGCTAATCTATTTTTAAAAAAGGAGTATTGACATGAATTTTATTACGGTAAAAAGTTATGAGGAGCTCAGTCAAAAAGCAGCCAATTTAATTGCCGCGCAAATCACGGTAAAGCCCAATTGCGTTCTTGGTTTGGCTACCGGTTCCTCCCCTGTTGGCACGTATCAAAAATTAATTGAATACTATAAAAACGGGGACATTGATTTTTCCACCGTCACGTCGGTAAACTTGGATGAATATATCGGCCTTAACGGAACAAATGACCAAAGCTATCGGTATTTCATGGACCACAATCTTTTTGATCACGTCAATATCCGCAAAGACCACACGTTTGTGCCGAATGGTTGCGCCGCAGATATCGCCGCAGAAGGAAAACGATACGATGATTTGATTGCCGCACTCGGCGGCATCGATTTGCAGTTGTTGGGCATTGGTCTTGACGGTCATATCGGTTTTAACGAGCCCGACGATGTGTTTATCAAAGAAACTCACGGAGTCACATTGGATGAATCCACTATTGAGGCAAACGCTCGCTTTTTTGCTTCCAAGGCCGATGTTCCCACCGGTGCGGTGACAATGGGTATGGGCGCCATCATGTCTGCTAAAAAAGTGTTGTTGATTGCCAATGGTAAAAGTAAAAAGGATATTGTGGAAAAAGCGTTTTACGGACCGATTACACCACGTATTCCCGCTTCTATTTTGCAACTGCATCCGAACGTTACCGTAATTTTCAGCGAAAACTAAAAAAAGCGGAGAAGAAAGTAAACTTTCTTCTCCGCTTTTTATCAATTTGTCATCCAAAGACCATTTTGTTCATTACTACACGGACGTTGCATTAAGGCGTCGACTGCACGTTTGGGTGAAAAGCCCTCATAGCAAATACGAAAACAGGCTTCGGTAATGGGCATTTCGACTCCTTGCTTTTGCGACAAAACAAACGCGGTTTTGGCAACAAAGTAACCCTCTACCGTCCCCACGGTTTGGATAGCTTCTTTTGGTGCTACCCCCTGCCCGATAAGAATACCGGCACGGCGGTTGCGGGAATGCATACTCGAGCAAGTGACAATCAAATCCCCCATACCGGATAGTCCGGCAAAGGTTTCCAAGTTTGCCCCCATACTCACACCCAAGCGGGCAATTTCTGCCAATCCGCGCGTCATAAGTGCGGCTTTGGTATTATCCCCCATATCCAAGCCATCGCAAATACCGGCAGCCAATGCAATAACGTTTTTTAAAGCACCGCCCAGTTCCACACCAACCACATCGTCGGTAGTGTAAATACGAAACGAAGGATTAATCAATAAGGACTGCACCTTTTTCGCCGCGGTAATATCTTGTGAAGCACTAACCACCACGGTGGGGAGAGAGCGCCCCACCTCTTCTGCATGAGAAGGCCCTGACAGTGCCACAGGAACCGCAAACGGTATTTCCCGCCGAATAACCTCTGTAAAGCGACAGAAGGTATCCTCCTCCAAGCCTTTACCGGCGTTGGCGATTACTGTTTTTCCAGTGACAAACGGGCAAAGACGCTGTGCCGTTTTGGCAATAGCAAAAGACGGCACGGCAAAAATCAACAAATCGGCTTTTACCGTGCTTGCTATGTCCGTGGTTAATCGAATGGAAGGCGAAACCGCAATATTAGGTAACAATTTAACGTGCTGCCCATGACGACGGATTGCTTCTACTTCTTCAGCAAACGGTGACCACAACGTAACACGGTGCCCTTGTCGGTCAGCCATTACCGCCAAAGCCGTTCCCCATCCACCGGCACCTAACACCGAAATATCAGCCATGAGATTTCGCTCCTATTTTTGATTCTGTACCGTTAAAAATACGGCAAATGTTTGACCGATGTTTAATGATAACGATAATTGCCATTACCGCAGTTGCCACCGTACAAAACGTAACTGTCGGCCATGGTTGGTGATAAAGATACGTGCGAAACACATACGTAACAACCGGCATGACAAGTCCCGCCACAATGGAACCAAGCGAAACCATGCGCGAGAACAACACAACCATACCGAAGATTGCCAACAAAACCAATGCGGAACGCCAATCCAGCAACAAAGTAATACCCAATACCGTCATCACGCCTTTGCCGCCGCGAAAGCCAAAATACAGCGGATACAAATGACCGAGTATACAGCAAATTCCGGCTAAATAAGAGCCGACTAACGCCAAGTTTTCCGGTGAATAAACATTCCATTCCCCAACATACGATGATGACAAAATAGGATTGAATTGCAAGGTTTTGAGCAACTCACCGCCGATATATACCGACAACATACTTTTGCCCAAATCACCCACAAAAGTGAGGATTGCCGGTAACGCCCCTTGTGAACGTAAAACATTGGTTGCACCGGCATTGCCACTGCCAAACGAGCGAATATCGTTTCCCGAAAAGGCACGTGTAACAATGATAGCAAAACTGATACTCCCCAACAAATAAGCAACAATCGCCGCCAGCAGCAGGGCAAGCCAACTGTTTTGTAAATAAACCAACATAGAATTATCTCCTATTTTTCGCTCTTTTCGCCGCGTTCACGAATGATAAAACGAATCGGTGTTCCTTCCAATCCAAACGTTTCGCGCAACTGATTTTCCAAGTACCGTTGATACGAAAAATGGAACAAATCCGCGCGGTTAACAAAAAACACAAACGTTGGCGGGCGAGTAGACGGTTGTGTCATATAATAAATTTTCAAACGTCTACCTTTATCCGTGGGTGGTTGTACACGCGTTGTTGCTTGCGCTAACACGTCGTTGAGCATGCCGGTAGAAACACGCATGGTGTTTTGTCCGTTAACATACGTAATGAGTTCAAGCAACCGATTTAATCGTTGACCGGTTTTGGCAGAAATAAACACAAACGGTGCATACGACATAAAACTAAAATCGTTTTCCAGCTTTTTGCGCATTTGCGACATGGTTTTATCGTCTTTTTCGACAGCGTCCCATTTGTTCACAGCAATGATACAGGCTTTACCCTTGTCGTGAGCCATCCCCGCTACTTTACTGTCTTGTTCGGTAAAGCCTTCTACACCGTCTATCAAAATCACGCAAACATCGGCGCGTTCCACCGCCATTTCGGCACGCAACGCACTGTATTTTTCGATGGCATCGTCCACGCGGCTACGGCGGCGTAAACCCGCCGTATCAATCAGCAAAAATTTGCCGCCCGGGGTTTGAATCTCGGTATCAATAGAATCACGAGTCGTACCCGCAATATCCGACACAATACTGCGCTCTTCCCCTGCCAAGGCGTTAACCAGTGACGATTTACCCGCATTGGGCTTACCGATAACCGCCACTTTAATGCAGTCGCTTTCTTCTTCGGTTTCTTCTTCCGGCGGGAAATGTTCAAACACAGCATCCAATAAATCGCCGGTACCACTACCGTGCAAGGAAGATACAGGAACAGGGTCGCCCAATCCCAGGTTATAAAATTCGTAAAATTCCGCAGGCAAAGCGCCGATACGATCACACTTATTGACGCAAAGGACAACCGGTTTTCCGCTTTTTTGCAACATGGTCGCCACATCGCTGTCGTTTGCCGTCACACCGGATTGCAAATCCGTTACCAGCACAATAACATCTGCTTGTTCAATGGCCAGTTGCGCTTGACGGCGCATTTGAGACAAGATAATATCATCGGAATATGGCTCAATACCACCCGTATCTGCCAACATAAAGTGACGTCCGCGCCATTCGCAGTCTGCAAAAATACGGTCACGTGTCACACCCGGTGTATCTTTTACGATTGCCAAACGTTGTCCGATTAATTTATTAAATAAAGTAGATTTTCCTACATTGGGACGGCCTACCACCGCCACTATCGGTTTTGCCATTGTATCGTCACCTCCTATTGCAACAATGCCAAAAGCAACATTTTGCCATCAACGGGAAGCACCTGTACCGATGCTCCCAATTTTTCTTTCAAGTCCTGCGGGGTTACATCATCCAAAAAGCGGTCACCCTCATGGCGTAACATCACGTCCGGAATAAGAATACGTTGCGCGGTATTTGGTTGTACTTGCTGCAAAATATCCGTCCCCGTTACCAATCCTGCAACGGTAATAGTCTCACCAAAAAAATCATTTTGTACCGCTTGCACACGCGCATTAATTTGCGGAAATTTATCTTTGGCAAGTGCCACCAATTCACTGATTAACGGTGCTGCCGCAACACCTGTCACCAACAATGTATCGGTCCCTTTTGCCTTCACTTCTGTAGTGTTTTCCAACGCCTCGGCAAATTGAGAACGAAGTAAAGCCATCAACCCAACACCATTTTCCAGTTGCGGCATTTCGCCGTAAAACTCTTCACTCGGAATGGGCCTTTCTGCCAACAAATACCATTCATCCGCCGCATAAACCACGCGGTTTCCCGTTGCTGCCAACATACAATCGCCAAAATGTTCAACCGTATCAACCACCCTAGCGGCCTCTTCGGCAGTAAACGGGCGAAGTGGTGTTAATCCTTCGCGATGTTTGGTAAGACCTACCGGTACCACGGCTACGCTTTGTACTGCGGGTGACAGTGCCGCCAAGTCGTGTATGCTACGTTCGAGTTCTTCCCCATCGTTCCAACCGGGACACAACACCAACTGACATTCCATGTGAATTCCCGCCTCGGCAAAACGATTCATCAGTTGCAACGTTTCTCCCGCAAAGCGGTTGTTCATCATTTTGCAGCGCAATTCAGGGTTTGTGGTATGAACCGAAATGTTGATAGGGCTGATATGCATTTTTAAAATACGCTCAATTTCGTGTTCTGACAAATTCGTGAGCGTAATGTAGTTGCCAAACAAAAACGACAGGCGACTGTCGTCGTCTTTAAAATACAAGCTTTCCCGCATGCCGGCGGGCATTTGGTCGATAAAACAAAAAATGCAACCGTTACGGCAAGTGTGTTGTTTATCCATTAAATACGTTTCAAATTCTAAGCCGATATCTTCGTATTCTTTTTTACGAATACGCACGGTACGGTTGCCTTTGGGAGTATCCAACACCAGCGTTAAACGTGACTCGGTGATATGAAAACGGTAATCCAAAACATCGGTAATGGGATTGCCGTTTACAGAAAGCAGCACATCGCCGGCGGCAATTTTTTTGCGCCATGCAGGACTGCCAAATAACACTTGTGCTACCGTTACTGCCATGTCAATACTCCTTTCTTGTTAAAAAACAGAGGGTATAACCCTATACCGGGTCACACCCTCTGTTCTTTGTTGTTTGTGGGGCATTTACAGCCGGTGGGAACTTATTGTTCAACCTTGACAATTTGTCTGCCGTTGTAATAGCCGCAAGCTCCGCAAAGACGGTGCGGGCGTTTGTATTCGCCGCACTGCGGGCATTTTACCAATTCGGGAGCCACAGTTTTCCAAACATTGTTACGACGTTTGTCGCGACGCGCCTTTGAACTTTTTCTCTTGGGTACCGCCATCGTCAGCACCTCCTTAAAATAATCAAAACTAATCTAACAATTGTTGTAATGCTGCTAATCGGGGGTCGATTGCTTCGTGACGGCAGTCACAAGAACCTTCATTCAGGTTTTTGCCGCACGTTGCACAAAGACCACGACAGTCTTCACTACACAGCACTTTTGACGGCTGGTCAAGAAGCAAATCTTCTTCCACCAATTCATCCAGCGGAAGTTGATAGTTGTCAATCAAGACAAAGCTGTCATTATCCTCGTGATTGAGGGAAACCACAAGAATATGCTCCATCGTGAATCGCCGTTCGTGGCAAAGGGGCGCGGCACAGCGGTCGCAAGCACCTTCGTATTGGTAGCTAACATCGGCTTTGAGTGTTACAACACCGGCCGATAAACTGACCTTTCCTGACACTTTTACCGGTTCACGAAAGGGATACTCACCGTTCCATTCCAACTTTGAAAAATCCAAAGTGCAATCGATTGGCAGGTGTTCCTTTTCGCCAACAAACAAGGATTGTAATTGAAGAAGCATACTTCACCTCAATAGTCACGCAAAATATTATACCGATACGCACCGGTTTTGTCAATATCTTTTTTGAAATTCCGATACTTTTTTTAAAATTAGAAAAAGCAGACAAACGGAGTGCCGTGTACGGCACTCCGTTATCGAGGATTCGTTAAATTGCTTGTGCCAATTCCAA
>JAZNKF010000005.1:0-6000 GCA_045578425.1 Acutalibacteraceae bacterium | reverse complement strand
AACTCTGAGAAGGCGAAACAACCTTGTGCATAGGCTGGCGGGAGTCGAACTCTTTACGCCTGCAAAAGAAAATTTCCGGTGATAGTTTGCCTCAAAACTTGAAATACGTTAGTATTCCTTCGTTTTTCGGCTTCCTCTCACACAAAAATTTTCATGTTTGCAGGTCGGCAGAGTTTCTGCCGCCGAATTTTTTGTGCGGGGAAATGTGAGTTTGCCGCAAGGCTTTCGCCTTGCAAAAACGAACACAAACCCGCGCGGATAAAGTCGGCGTGCGAAACCGCAAAGGGTTCGACTCTCGCCAGCCTAAGTCGGAATATTTTTTGAGTCAATGGTTTTCTCACAATATCGCGAGTGCCGATGACGAGAAAAACAACCGAATAAAAAAGGAGAGATTCCCATGAAAAAGACAAGACAGTTAAAATGTTTGTCCTTGCTCCTTTGTGTGGTGCTGATTGCGGCTACGGCACTGTTTACAAGCGGATGCGGACAAAAAGAAACCCCCAACACCGATGCGCTGACCACCACAACGGTGGCGACCGACCAAAAAGCCGTGCGCGGCGAAGGGGCAACCGTATTTGATTTCAACGTGGTGGATGCTACGGGTAAAACCACTGTTTTTGAAATCCACACCGACCAAAGAACCGTCGGGGAAGCGTTGCTCGAACTCGGTTTGATTGCGGGTGAGGACGGCCCTTACGGGTTGTATGTGAAAACCGTGAACGGTCTCACCCTTGACTATGACAAAGACGGCAAATACTGGGCGTTTTATGAAAACGGCAAGTATGCCGTGGCGGGGGTAGATTCTACCGCTATTGTTCCTAACACCACGTATATGTTTAAGGCGGAAAAAGCGTGAAACCGAATGTGAAAGACATTGCCGTGTTTGGCATGTTGGGTGCTTTGATGTATGCTTCCAAGTGGATAATGGAAGTGTTGCCCAACATTCATTTAATCGGTGTTTTCATCGTTGCCATTACCGTGGTGTATCGCCGCAAAGCGTTGTATCCGCTTTACATTTTTGTGTTTTTGGCAGGGCTTTTTGGCGGGTTTGCCACGTGGTGGATACCGTATTTGTACGTTTGGACCGTGTTGTGGGGTGCGGTGATGGTATTGCCCCGCAAATTATCGCCGAAAGCGGCACCGTTTGTTTACATGGCGGTGTGCGCGGCACACGGGTTTTTGTTTGGGGTGTTATATGCCCCCGCGCAAGCGCTTTTTTATGGATACGATTTTCAAAGAACCGTACTGTGGCTTATTGCGGGAATACCGGCTGATATCACCCACGGGTTGAGCAATTTGTGCGGCGGGGTGCTGATTTACCCGCTTGTCAAAGTTTTGCAAAGAATAAAATGAGGAAGAAGGGTTTTTAGATGCAACTGAAAAAATTGGAACGAAGCGTACTGAAATTGTGGTACACGCGGGCGGGAATCGGCGCGGCGGCACTGCTTTCGGCGATTGCCGCTGTGTGGGTCATACTCGTTTTGGCGGCGGCGGAAACGACCGTTTTGCTTGCGGTGGGTGTGAGCGTGAGCGTTCCGCTTGTGCTGATAACCGCACTTGTGTTGCTGTTGCCGTATTTTCGGTATTCCCTGTTTTCGTGGGGATATGACGAAAAAACCATCGTGGTACAACAAGGTGTGATTTTCAGAAAACGCGTGGTGATTCCTATCTGCCAAATTCAAGATTTGCATCGCGAACAAGGCCCTTTGATGATGGCGTATAAGCTTGCCGACGTTACCATTTCGACGGCGGGGTCGAATTTTACGTTATCGACGCTTTCTGTCGAGGCGGCTGACGAATGGATTGCAACGTTGGAACAGTATTTGGAAACGAGAATTGAGGAACTGCGCCATGAAGAAATTTGACGAGGGGTATATTTATTCCCACTTGCTGTCGGATTTTTTGAGCAGTATCGTTTTGCTGTTTTTGTTTTTTGACGAACTGCTGCTTGACGGCGAATCCGAAGAGTTGCTTGTGTTTGATACCACGCTTTTGTGGCTGGCAGCGGTCGCTTTTGCGGTGATTTACGCATGCTTTATTGTGTACCGCGTGCTGTATTACCGCACGTCGGGTTACGAACTGACCGAACGGGAACTGCGTTGCAAGCGCGGGGTGTTGTTTCGCAAACATTCGGTGCTGGAATATCACAAAATCCACGCCATTAACAAAAAACAAACACTGATTCACAAACTGTTCGGCATCGCAGTGTTGACGGTGGACAGCGGGTCTGCCAATACCGCGCACCAAGCCGAAATCACCATTGTGGAAAAGGCGCGTGTGGTGGATGCGTTGTTGCAAGAACTGCACGTCTTGCGTGAGGGCGGTGTGTATGCGCCGAGCGAAGAGCCTGCCGCGCCGCAAACATTGCTTGACGACAGCGACCGCTTGTATCGCTTTACTTCTAAACGAAAATTGGTGTATACCGCCGTTTCGGTGGCATCTACCGCCGTGGTGACGTTGGTTCTCGGCGTGCTTTCGGTGGTGGCGGTCGGGTTTTTGCGCCGCTTTGCGACCGAACGGTTATTTGACACGTTGTGGGAATACGTTATCGGTGCCGGATTACTGGTTGTCGGTGTGGTGCTGTTTTGCTCGGCGATTTCGGTGGCGGGGTGTTTGGTGCAATCGTTTGTGGGGTACCATAACTTTTGCGTGACCAAGCGGCAGGGCGACATTGAAATTGCGTATGGATTACTCGAACGGCACACCAACACCTTTTCGTTTGACCGTATCAAGGCGGTAAAAATCACGCAGAGTTTCATGCAACGTCTGTTCGGGTTTGCCGCCATCAAATTGGAAGTGATTGGGTATACCGCCGAAGCGGGTGAGGACCACGTGCAACAAGGGTTATTGGTGCCGTTTTGCCGAGTCGACGAGGTCGACGCGCTGCTTGCGCGTCTGTTGCCCGACTACGTTCCGCAACCAAAGCAAGCGACAGCACCGCTGTTTTTCCCGTTTGTTTCGTGGTTTTTGGTCATCTTCGGCGGAGTGTGGGTGCTGACTGCCGCAGTGGTTTGGTTTATTTTGTTTGTTTGCGGTGTGTCGGCGGCAGTGATGAGCGTTTTCGCGGCGGGAATGCTCGGTGCGGCACTGATGACAGTGCTTATCAAGTTTTTACACGCGCATTGGCGTTACAAAACCTGTGGTTTGGCGTATGACGATACCAAAGTGACCGCATACAGCGGCGGGTTTTCCAAAACGGTGACAGTGTTTAAAACCAAACACTTGGTCGCGGTGGAACAAGTAACCACGCCCTTGCGCCAAAAAGCAGGGGTGGCAACGGCGGTGTTCCATGTGCGGACCAATGCGCTTACCAACGAAGTGAAAGTCCCGTTGCAAGAGTCTGCGTTGATACCTGAATTTGAAAAACGGTTGACCGTGTAAGAAAAAGGGCATTGTGCACACGCACAATGCCTTTTTGTGTGGTGTCGGCAAGCGGTGGGGCGCCGAGGATGTTGCTCTTACTAAATCGTTTTGTAAAAAGTGCCGTTTGGGGTTGCTTTTTAAAAAGAAGAGTGGTATACTCTTGCCCATAAGAGACGAAAGGATGGGGCGTATATGAACACGTTCGACAGTTTAAAAGCCGATTTGGTGCGGTTGGGAATCAAGCCCACCGACACGGTGACCATGCATTCTTCCATGAAGAAGATTGGGCAAACCGAAGGCGGCGGCGATACCGTGATTGACGTGTTTTTTGACTACCTCGGCAAAGACGGCTTGTTTGTGTTGCCCTCGCAAACGTGGGGAACGATTCGGTACTACGGTAATATTTACGATCCAAAACGCGTGGCGTGTTGCTTGGGATTGTTACCCAATTTAATGCTTGCCCGTGAAAACGTGCACCGTTCGTTGCACCCCACACATTCGGTGTGCGCTTTTGGCAAAGGTGCCGAAGAGTTTGTCGACGGCGAACTGGGCGCGACGGAATTTGTGCCGCGTGGCGGGTGTTACCACAAAATGGTGCAGCGCGGCGCCAAAATTATGTTGGTGGGTGTGGACCAGCACTCCAACACGATGTTGCACGGTTTGGAATTGTGGGAAACCGACGGGCGTCCTTCGTGGCTTCGCGATGAACCTGTTCGCTACAAAATCAAATTGCCAAACGGAGAGCTTGCGGACAGCCACGTGTATCACACCACCGTGGGTACCAGCGATTACTTTGGTAAAATGGACGAGGTGGTGCTTTCGCACCCCTCCACCGTGGTGGGAAAATTCGGCGAAGCCGATACCATTGTGATGGATTGTAAGGAGATTTATCCCGTGCTTGCCAAACGGTTCCGCGAAAACCCGCGTATGTTTTTGGAAGATTAAAATACCATATCTTGTTGCCCAAGCCGTTTGGCTTGGGCATTTTTTGCGGTTGTTTGGTAAAATGCTCAAAAGCCGTGCCGTGTAACCAAAATTTTCTGTAAAAATTTTAGCAAAAACACTTTACAAAAACGGTTTAGTAGTTTATAATCAAACTGTATTGTAGCCTATAGGTGTCGACAAGGTTGTTGTCGCTTACGACAACCGACGAGTCACCGTGCTTGTACGAAAGGAGAAATGTTTATGAGAAAAACGCTCAATCGGATGCTGGCATGCTTCCTTGCGGTTGCTTTGCTGGTTTCCTGCTGCATTTCCGGTCTTGTGTTACCGGCGGCGGCATTAGCCGGGGAAAACTTGTTCCCGAACGGCGATATGGAAGGTGAGTTGGTTGGTACCACGTGGGAAGCGACCAACTCGACGGTGAATGCCACGGCCGGTTTCGGCGGCGGCAAAGCATGGGAAATCAAAAGCGGTTCCAAATCTCTTTCGGGTGTGACGCTCAAAGAGCCGTTGCAACCGGGCAAATGGTACATGCTGCGCGTGAAACAAAGCGGCGGCAAAGGATATTTGTATTTCAGCGACAGCAAATATTCTAATTTGGCTGCCGCAGAAGTAACTGTTGCTACAACCGGCACGAATTGGAACGAAGTTTCGGCGTTGTTCCAAGTGACGGCCGAAAGTGCGACGTTGCCGACTTTCTACGTTTATAACCAAAACACGGACGGTACCAGTGTGTACTATGACGATTTTGCGGTGTATGAAGTGGCGGCGGGTGTCAACTTGATTCCCGGCGGCGACGGCGCGGCTTTGCCCATTACCGGTAACGGCACATCCTCTTCGTTGCTTGGCAAATTCAGCAACGTAACGGTGGTTGACGGGGCTTGGCAGTTCGGCGGTTTGAATGCGGCGGGTACTTCCAATCGTTTATTGCTCAGCGGATTAAAGAAAATGCTGGTGGCAAACGACGAAGTGGCGGTTTCTTTCCGCTACAAAGGCGAAGGCGCTGTGGCGAAAGTGGAATCGAACAGCACCGCCAAAGCTGTGGTCAGCAACGAAAACACCAGCACGGCGGATGCAGACGGTTTTAAAACCTATACCGCTACGGTTAAATTCCCCTCGATTGACCTTGACTGGGCATTGAAACTCACTTTCAGTGGTGCTGCTACCGTGTTGGTAGACGATTTCTCCTTGTCGAAAGTGCTGGAAGCGTCGGTGGATATTACCGAAGAAACTGCCGAAGTAGAAGAAGGCAAAACCGTGACGTTGAACGCGACGGTGGAACCCACTGATGCACAAATCGTGTGGACTTCGTCTGACGATACGATTGCGACCGTAGCAAACGGCGTGGTAACGGGTGTCAAAGCCGGTACCGTGACCATTACGGCTACCGTGGGCGACAAATCCGACACCTGCCAAGTGACCGTAACGGCGGCACCGCCGACGTACAACGGTTTGTTCCCGAACGGCGATATGGAAGGCAGTTTGGTCGGTACCACGTGGGAAGCGACCAACGCGACGGTGAATGCCACAGCCGGTTTCGGCGGCGGCAAAGCGTGGGAAATCAAGAGCGGTTCCAAAACGCTTTCGGGTGTAACGCTCAAAGAGCCGTTGCAACCGGGCAAATGGTATATGCTGCGCGTGAAACAAAACGGCGGCAAAGGATATTTGTATTTCAGCGACAGCAAATACTCTAAT
>JAZNKF010000004.1:0-14707 GCA_045578425.1 Acutalibacteraceae bacterium | reverse complement strand
CCGGGAGCGGGGATAGCATCCGCGGGTTTTACCAAAATGTCCGTAGTAATACTACCGATACACGCAATCTTTTTCATTGTTTTTCCTCCTATACTTACAAAAAAAGTCAACATAGTTACACAGTACCCATCATTATAACGCACCAAATCTTGGTGTGTCAAGAAAAAGTATGGCGACGCCTTCAAAAGAAGGCGCCGCTTTAAAGTTTAAAAAAATAATTTAGTTCGCAGACGCTTCTTTGATGGTTCCGCGCTCGTATTCCGCCAATAACAACGTAAGGTCTTGTATTTTTTCCTCAATTCTTCTCCCCACATCTGTATCGCGAACGCAGATTTTATCCGCCGTGGGTTCAAAAATCACCGTATCCGATAAAATATCTTGATTGCTCTGTATAGCGCGTTGTATTCCGGGAAAGGGCTCGTGCGCGGAAATACGAATCCCCTCGGCATTGTATATCAACGTGTATCCGGCAATTCCCGTTGTGGGTTGATACGCTTTGCAAAAACCACCGTCAATCACAATCACCTTACCGCCGGCTTTGATGGGAGCTTCCCCTTGGTTTTGCCGAACCGGTATGTGTCCGTTTATAATGTGCGACCCCTCGCCGCCCAGCGAAAACTCTTCTAAAATACGCTGTGCAATGGTTTCGTCGTTCCAGCAATGGTAATACGCATTTTTGGGTTCTTCCCACGTAGAGGAATCGTTTACTAACAACCGTTCAAACGACGTGATTTTTTCTCGGGCACAAAGCGGCGAATGTTTTCCGCACCACAAAAACCACAAAAAATCTTTTCCGCGACGACGTGTTTGTGTACCCTCTTTGGCAAAAAAACCTTGACGGGCGATGCGGTCACAAAAATCCATCAATTCTTTTCCGCTTTTTCCCTCGGCGGCCCTCAAGTTCATAAATTCGCCGTTTTCGTTTAAAGGAATACACCCGTGAAACAAAAGGTTTCTGTTAAACACGGTATACATTTCCCCTTTTTCAAACAAAAAGCGAACGTGCCGTTGCAACTTTTCCGACCGCATAAACGCCGTTTTCAGATATTGCATCACTTCTTCTTCCCGAGCGGTTAAGACGTAAGGGTCTGCCGGCTGTATCGTGGGAAAATCACAATCTTTCAGCGGGTATGTGTCTTGACCGATACGCACCGTTCCCTTTTCCAAATCCAAACAGTCCAGTAACAAGCGGTCCTCCATGTCAAAATCGGATTGCGCTTTATCGTTTGCCCTTCTAACTTAAATTGAATAACACTGATGGCTTTGTGCATCCGTGCCACCAGACCGTCATCATCATGTGCTACCACGTCTCCCTCGTCGTTCCCGCGGGGCAAATAACTTGCAATATTGGTTTGTTGGTAAACCTCGTTGGCAAACTGTGATAACGGACGCAGCGATATGCCATAACCAATTTCAATAACGTCTAAATTCTTGTACGTAATAGAATTGTTAAGTACCGTGGCAATACACGTGCGTGAACCGGCAGCCGCCCCCATCCATAACACATCATGGTTGCCCCATTGGATGTCCAAAGAACGCTCTTTCATCAGCTCATCCATAATAATATCTGCACGCGGTCCGCGGTCGAAAACATCGCCTACAATATGTAAGTGGTCAATTACCAAACTCTTGATAGCCGCACACAACGCCACAATAAATTCCTCGGAACGACCTATACGAATAATCGTGTTATAAATATTTTCGTAGTACTTTTCCTTGTTGACAACGTCGTAATCGTTATTGAGCAGTTCGTTTATAATATAATCGTAGCCCTGTGCTGTTTTTTTCAAATGTTTAAGCACTTTCGAGCGCGTATATTTGCTGCTCACCAAACGGCAAATTTCCAGCAGTCGCATTAAGGTGATTTTGTACCAATCTTGCAAATCCCCCCACCGATTGCCGCAATTCATCCAATTTTTCTTCGGGATAGTAAATCAGTGTTGCCAACTCTGCTCTTTCCCGTGCCGTAACTGTCTTTGAAAACAATGTGTCTACTTTTCGACGTATCACGCCGGAAGCGTTGCGTCGAATATGCATATATGCTTCATGTTCCCCATGAATATCACTCAAAAAATGCTCTGTTCCTTTCGGAAGATTCAAAATAGCATTCAAATTAATAATTTCGCTGGTAACCGCATGACGGCTGGGATACTCTTTGGCCAATCCCAACAGATACTTCTTTTCAGGTTTTTCCGCTATTACCATACACTCACTCTCCCTTGCACTAAAAGTATACATAAAAAGTCCTATTTTGTAAAGTCGTTTTATGGGGAGAAAACACAAAAGCAAAAAAACGGAACAGACAGTAACCTGTCTGTTCCGTTTTTTGATATTATTTAAGCGCTTCAAAAAACCGCCACGGCACAAGCCACGGTCATACCGACCATCGGGTTGTTACCGGTTCAGTATGAACTTTCCTTTTTACCGCATATCTTTTTTATTTTAATGGGTTTATTGTATTTTCTGGCACAGTCAATCATTGATTTTGTACCCTTGCTTTTCTCGTCCCAAAAACAAATTACATAATCGCTGACCTCTGCCATTTGCTTATTCCTTCTCGGTCCTGCGCTTCTGCCGTAGGTTTTCCAATCAGCGGGGTATCGCTCAATTTCAAAACCGTTTTCCTCGGCATAACGTTCACCCAATAAATCTGCGCCCTTGCAGCCGCCCGAAACAATAACTACTTGATAGTTCCGCCTTATATCAGATAGACAATCGTCTATATACCTTTTTGCCTCATCATAATTATCATAATTTCTGCACCCTGCAACAACAACTCTTTTTATCATAAAATCACCCTTCAAATTATTTTACTATTATACGATAGTAAAATCAATACTATTTTTTGATAGTACATATACTGAATTTTAGGGTGATGAATTATGTACTATTCCAGATTAAAAGATTTACGGGAAGATAAGGATTTGGTTCAAAAACAAGTATCTGCCTTTCTCGGAATTGACCAAAGGGTTTATAGCAATTATGAAACCGGCAAAAGAGAAATACCCACTCGTTTTGTGGTCGCTCTCGCTAAATTTTATAACACCTCAACCGATTATATTCTCGGATTAACAAACAATCCCAAACCATATAAATAAAAAATACAAGGACTCGAAGAATTCTTCGAGTCCTTTTTGCATTATAAATTACTTATTTCAGTGCTTCCGAAACCGCCACAGCACAAGCCACGGTCATACCGACCATGGGGTTGTTACCCGCACCGATAAGGCCCATCATCTCCACGTGCGCCGGCACGGAAGAGGAACCGGCGAATTGTGCATCGCCGTGCATACGGCCCATCGTATCGGTCAAACCGTACGAAGCAGGACCGGCTGCCACGTTATCGGGGTGCAAGGTACGACCCGTACCACCGCCGGAAGCCACGGAGAAGTATTTCTTGTCGTTTTCCATGGTCCATTTTTTGTAGGTGCCCGCAACCGGATGTTGGAAACGAGTCGGGTTGGTGGAGTTACCGGTAATGGAAACTTCCACTTTCTCGTGTTTCATAATTGCCACGCCTTCCGACACGTCGTTGGCGCCATAGCAACGCACCTTGGCGCGTTCACCGTCGGAGAACGCTTTTTCACGAACAATTTTCAGCTCGTCGGTGTAGAAATCATATTCGGTCTCCACATAGGTAAAACCATTGATACGGCTGATGATATATGCCGCATCTTTGCCCAAACCGTTCAAAATAACGCGCAAGGGTTTTCTGCGGGCTTTGTTTGCCGTACGGGCAATACCGATAGCGCCTTCGGCAGCCGCAAAGGATTCGTGACCTGCCAAGAACGCAAAGCAATCGGTTTCTTCCGAAAGCAACATTTTACCCAAGTTACCGTGGCCCAAACCAACGCTGCGTTGTTCCGCAACCGAACCGGGCACACAGAAAGCTTGCAAGCCTTCACCGATAACCGCCGAAGCTTCGGCAGCATCTTTGATACCGCGTTTTAATGCCAAAGCCACACCCAAGGTGTACGCCCACACCGCGTTTTCAAAAGCAATGGGTTGCACGCCTTTGACAATCGCGGCAACGTCAATGCCTTTGCTTTCGCAAAGGTCGCGGCAATCTTCCATAGAACCTAAGCCGTTTTCGGCCAAGAATTTTTCGATTTTAGCAAGACGTCTGTCCTTGCCTTCAAATTTCACATCGTTTGCCATGTTGCACCCTCCTCTTATTCTTCACGGGGGTCAATGTACTTCGCCGCGGAATCAAAGCGACCGTACTGCCCGATGTTTTTGTTGTAAGCTTCGTTGGGTTCCATACCGTGACGAATGTCTTCGAGCATTTTGCCCAATCTGACAAATTGATAACCGATAACTTCGCCTTCGTCGTCCAATGCAATCTTGGTCACGTAGCCTTCGGCCATTTCCAAGTAGCGAACGCCCTTTTCCTTGGTGGAATACATGGTACCGACTTGCGAACGCAAACCTTTACCCAAATCTTCCAACCCGGCGCCGATAATCAAACCGTCGTCCGAGAAAGCGGATTGCGTACGACCGTACACCAACTGCAAGAAGATTTCGCGCATGGCAACGTTGATAGCATCGCACACCAAGTCGGTGTTTAAGCATTCCAGCAACGTTTTGCCGGGCAAAATTTCAGCCGCCATAGCCGCCGAGTGGGTCATACCGGAACAACCGATGGTTTCCACCAACGCCTCTTCCACAATACCGTCTTTGATGTTGAGCGTCAATTTGCAAGTACCTTGTTGCGGTGCGCACCAACCCACGCCGTGCGATAAACCGGAAATGTCGGCAATCTGCGTGGCTTTCACCCATTTTCCTTCTTCGGGAATGGGTGCCGGACCGTGATGCGGTCCTTTTTTGACAACACACATTTGTTCTACTTCATGAGAATAGTTCATAGTGTTACTCCTTTCGGATTTTAGTACCGTATTATTATATCCCTAAATCGTTCGAAACGCAAGGTGTTTATTCCATTTTTTGTTATTTTTTTATCAAACGCGTGTTTTTCGCAGATTTTGAAAAAACTCTTTCAAAATCGCGGCACATTCTTCCCCCAAAACTCCACGTTCCACAAGCGGAGAGTGGTTATAGGGCAACTCAAACAAATTTGTCAGCGAACCGCACGAACCCGCTTTGGGGTCGTCGGCACCGTACACCACACGGTCCACCCGTGCGTTGATAATCGCACCCGCACACATCGGGCACGGCTCCAACGTCACGTACAACGTACACCCAGAGAGCCGCCATCCGCCCAAGGCGGCGCACGCGCCGTTCAGCGCTTCGATCTCGGCGTGCGCCATAGCGTTTCGCGCCCCTTCGCGGCGGTTGCGTCCGGTAGCAATTATCGCGCCGTCTTTGACAACCACAGCCCCCACCGGCACTTCGCCTTCGGCTGCGGCTTGCCTTGCCAAGTCTAACGCTTTTCGCATGAACTCTTTGTCGGTCATCACGACGACACCCCCGTCAACAAAACCATGCCCACCAACGCCAACACCATCAGCGGTGCTGTCAATAATTTCCCGACACGCTCTTTGGTCGTAAACAGCGACACACCGCTGCCTATCGGTTTTATCACTTGCTTGTGGTGTAAAAGTGCCGCCATCAACGCCGCCACGCCGAACGCTGCCACCGTCAAAAACACCGTAAGCGTTACCGTGTTCGCCGTTTCGGTCGTCAGATACAAGCCCACAAACGACAGCAGCACCGACATCAAATTGTTCACACCGTGTAACAAAACCGACGGCCAAATACTGTCGGTCAGTACTACCAAATAGGCAAGTACCAATCCCAGCAAAAACGCAAACGGAATTTGCACCAAATTACCGTGGAACAAGCCAAATAACGCGGCTGACAGCACCACCGCCACACCGTCGCCGTGTGCCCGCAGCGTACCAAATACAAATCCGCGGAAAATCCATTCTTCCACAAATGCCGGTAACACCGCGGTGGAGATAACGTTCAGCAGCAAGCTCATCCCGCTTTTTTCCACCGTTTCGGGGAACTGTGGCAACGGAATCCCCACCGACTCCATCATTGCCATCAACCATCCCGTGATAATATTGGACAAGATAGCCAGTGCCATTCCACCGAGAACGCAAACCACAAACAATGCGCTTTTCACTTTCTTGGCAGGAAAAGCATATTTTCTACGACGAGAACACAGCGCAACCACAGCCGTCGGCACTACCAAAAACAAAACATAAACCAATATGTTCAACAATACAAACCGTGTGTTCCCCAGACCATAGTTTTCAGCCGTAAGGTCCCAACCGTTAAAAAAAGCGGCAATCAATAACCCGGCCGAGACCAGCACCTGCGCACAAAGCAACAAAAGCAACAACCCGCCCGTGAAGTTCCCATCTTTTTTAATTTTCTTATGTTCTTGTAACCAAGGCGACTCTCCCGCCAAGTTCGGTTGCATCGAGTTCATACCGTCTTGCCTTTCTGCTTTCCATTTTTTGCTATTGTACCACATTCCCACCGTTTGCGCAAGAAAAAGAGAAATTTCAAAAAAGGGTTGCCGTGTGGGGTAAAATCGTATATAATAAAACCATTCTGCAAATAAAAGAGGTCGAAAGCATGGAAAAAATTCAAATGACCACCCCATTGGTGGAAATGGACGGCGACGAAATGACCCGCATTTTGTGGCAGGCCATCAAAGAAAAATTGTTGTTACCTTTCGTGGATTTAAAATGTGAATATTATGATTTAGGGCTTCCCTATCGTAACGAAACGGACGACGCAGTCACCACTGCCGCCGCCGAAGCCATCAAAAAATACGGTGTCGGTGTCAAATGCGCCACTATCACCCCCAACGCCCAACGCGTGGAAGAATACGGTCTTAAAGAAATGTGGAAAAGCCCCAACGGCACCATCCGCGCCGTACTCGACGGCACCGTGTTCCGCGCCCCCGTTGTGGTAAACGGTATTCGCCCCGTGGTTTCCACGTGGAAAAAGCCCATTACTTTGGCACGTCATGCCTACGGCGATATTTACAAAAACTCCGAACTGTACGTCAAAGATGCCGCCAAAGCCGAGCTTTGCATCACGTATGCCGACGGCAACGTCGAGAAAAAAGATATTCACAATTTCGACGGTGCCGGTGTTGTCATGGGTATGCACAACACCGATGCCTCGATTACTTCGTTTGCACACGCTTGCTTCCAATACGCTCTGTCGGTCAAACAAGATTTGTGGTTTTCTACCAAAGACACCATTTCCAAAATCTACGACCACCGTTTCAAAGACATTTTTGCCGAACTGTACGAAACACAGTATAAGCAAGCGTTCGAAGCCGCCGGCATTGAATATTTCTACACGCTCATTGACGATGCGGTTGCCCGCGTTGTTCGCTCGGAAGGCGGTTTTATTTGGGCGTGCAAAAACTACGACGGCGACGTCATGAGCGACATGGTTGCCACCGCGTTTGGCTCGCTCGCCATGATGACCAGCGTGCTCGTCTCCCCCGACGGCAAATACGAATACGAAGCCGCTCACGGCACCGTCACTCGTCATTATTACAAACACTTAAAAGGCGAAGCCACGTCCACCAACTCGGTTGCCACCATTTTTGCTTGGTCGGGTGCTTTGCGCAAACGCGGCGAACTCGATAACTTGCCCGATTTGGTCGCCTTTGCCGACCGCTTGGAGAAAGCCACTATCGACACCATTGAAGGCGGCATCATGACCGGCGACTTGTACGCGCTGTCCACACTCGAAAACAAAACCAAAGTCGGGTCGCTGGAATTTTTGGATGCTATTGCCCAAAAATTGGCTTGACAAGAAAATTTAGAAGTGATATAGTATAACCACGTTAAACAAGGGGTGCTGACATACGTCGGCTGAGAGAAAGCTTATGCTTTTAACCCTTTCACCTGATTCGGATAATGCCGACGGAGGGATGTTTGATTCAGCGGAATTTCCGCGGGTTTTGCTGTTTTGCAACGCCCCTCTCGGCTTTTGTCCGAGAGGGGCGTATTATATTTGTTAAAGGATAGTGTATTATTATGACTCGCAAAGAATCCGTATACCGTTTAACCGAAACCGCCATTTTGCTTGGCTTTGCCGCTGTACTCAGCGTCATCAAAATCATCGACATGCCGTACGGCGGCAGCGTCACGGCTTTCAGCATGTTACCGTTGCTGGTGGTCGCGTACCGCTACGGCACCCGTTGGGGTACGTTTGCCGCTTTTGTTTACGGCATCATTCAACTGCTGTTGGGACTGGACAATTTTTCATACGCCACTTCCGCTTTGGCTTTTGTCATGATTTTATTGTTCGATTACCTGCTCGCGTTTGTCGTGTTAGGCCTCGGCGGCGTATTTCGCCGTTTTCGCTTGTCACAAGGCGCGGCTTTGTCACTCGCAGCTGTTTGCACCGGCATTTTGCGCTACTTGTGCCACGTGGTTTCGGGCTGTACCGTATGGGCGGGTCTTTCCGTTCCCACTGCCGATGCGATTATCTACTCTCTTTCCTATAACGCGTGTTACATGGTACCGGAAATTATTATTTTGGTACTGGGAAGCGTGTATTTGTCCCGCTTGCTGTCGTTATCCGACGGCCGCATCCGCCGCACCGTTCCCGCCAATGTAGCACACTCTCGCACCGCTTTCGCTTTGTCGGCGATTGCCAAAACCGTGTTGCTTGCTGCCGCCGTTTTGATGGTATGTCAAATCTTCCCGCACCTGCAATGGGAATCCGGCACCTTCTTCTTACTCGGTCTTAAAAACGTCAAATGGGGCATCGTCGGCATCACCGCTCTTGTCGGTATTCTTGTATTCTTACTGCTCGAACTCCTTGCCAAACATCTCAAATCAAAACAAGCAACCGAATAATCCCAACGCGCCCACCGCCTAGCGGTGGGCGCGTTTCATTTTGCCAACCGACAATATATTTCCGTAACTTTCCGCAATTTTTTTGCCAACTCGTCACTCATAGCGCCCTCACTCATGCGCCACTGCCAGTTGTTCCCCAAGGTAGAGGGCGTGTTAATGCGCGCCTCGCTTCCCAATCCCAAGCAATCCGCCATCGGCACAATGGCGGTATCGGCGGTAGACATCATTGCGGCGCGTATCATCGCCCACGGCAACGCGGCAGTACTTTTTACGTTCAAATACTGCTTGGCGTATACCGGTTCCGCGGCAGTGGCAGTAGATGCCCACCCCAACACCGTATCGTTGTCGTGTGTGCCGGTATATACCACGCAGTTTTTCGGATGATTGTGCGGCAGATATTCGCTCTCCTCGTGCGGGTTAAAGGCAAATTGCAGTATTTTCATTCCCGGGAATCCCGATTCTGCCAACAAATCAATCACCGCTTGGGTAGAAAACCCCAAATCCTCGGCAATAATCGGCAACGGGGAACCGTAATCACTTTTCAGCGCGCGAATCAAATCCATACCCGGTCCTTTGCGCCATACCCCGCTTTTAGCGGTTTTCGCCCCGTAAGGGATGCAGTAAAACGATTCCAACCCCCGAAAATGGTCAATGCGCACCACATCATATACCCGCAACGCGCGTTTCATGCGTTGCCGCCACCAACGGTACGGAACAACCTCTTCTTGCATGTATTGCCAGTGGTAAACCGGCATCCCCCATAACTGCCCCTCTTCACAAAACGCATCCGGTGGGCATCCCGCCACCACGCGCGGTAATAACTCGTCGTCTAAATCAAACTGCGCCGTGTTCGCCCACACGTCCACACTGTCGTCTGCCACGTAAATCGGCATATCCCCGATAATTTCAACACCCTGCTTGTTGGCATACTCTTTAAGCGCGTGCCATTGCCGATAAAATTTAAATTGCAAAAACCGATAAAAATCCATGGTGTCTGCCAAAGCAAGGCGCACTTCTGCCAACGCTTTTGGCTCGCGGAATTTCAGTGGCTCTTCCCACTGACGCCAACTTTTCCCGCCGTGTTGTTCTTTAAGTGCCATAAACAGCACGTATTCCTCCAGCCACTCGGTCTCTTCATGACAAAAATGGCTGTACGCGCCATCACTTTTGTCAAACCGCGCATACGCCTTTTTAAGCACCGTCAAACGGTGGCGGTATAACTTCTCATAATCCACCGCATCCCCACTGCCAAAATCCACTTTTGCAAACTCTTTTTGCTTCAATAACCCTTCTTCGCATAACGTGTCCAAATCAATAAAATAGGGGTTCCCCGCCGCCGACGAAAACGATTGATACGGTGAATCCCCATAATTTGTGGGATTCAGCGGCAATATCTGCCAATACCGTTGCCCCGCCTTTTTCAAAAAATCCACAAACAAAAACGCCTCTTTGCCCAGTGTTCCAATCCCGTACGGTGACGGCAATGAAAAAATCGGCAATAACACTCCACTCGCGCGCATACTTCCACTCCTGTTTACAAAATCAGCATTATTATATGCGCTTTTCAAAACAAAAACACCGAATTTCTTCGGTGTTTTTGTTTGTAAATCTATTGTTTTATAGAAAGTTTTATATCACCGGTATCGGTAACGATCTCGCATTTCCCTCCGCTTATCGTTTTGGGAACGTCTACTCTTCCGGTATCCGTTTGCGTGATAAACACTTTTTCCGAAAGCAGCGTTCCCCTCACGTCCCCCGTCGAAGTTTTCACAAAAATTTCAGCCGCATCCGCACCATCAAACGTCACGTGTCCCGTGTTTCGGTTAATTGACATTGTTTCTGCAACAATCACATCGTCCAAAACTATCTTTCCCGTGTCACCGTTTGAAGTGAGCTTTTTGCATGTCAAGTTTTCCAATTCGGTTTTCCCCGTAGAAACGCTAATCGTGGTATCTCCCTCACAAGAAACGTTTTCTACCGCAATTTCCCCCGTCGATACCGAAAGATTCAGTGCACCAACCATGGCATTTTCCACTTCAATATCCCCGGTACTGGTTTTAATGCTCATTGCACCCAAAACAGAAGCCTCGCACTCCGTGTCACCGGTGCTTTGCACAATATCCACCGTCTCAAATTGGAACCCTTTTGGTATATCTATATCACCCGTATCGGATTTCAGCAAAAGCGCGCCGTATTCGCCCTGCGGAACCGACACGGTAATTTTGGGCGTTCTAAAATTTATCCGCAAATGTTCATACCATTTCCGCGTGTCAATAAGTTCAATAAACAGTGTTCCGTCTTTCACCGAAACCGCGTGTTCTGCATTTTTCGGCTCGTAACAAACAACCGAACTTGCCTCGTTCTCCGACGGCACAAACACCACGTCTGCCGTGTCGGTGACCAGCGTTATGTTCTGATAACTCTCGCTAATCGTATACTCGTTGTTTTTGTACTTAACCAGCGCCTTTGTAAAATCACCGGCGAAACCCCAAATCACCAACAAAAACAGAAAAAATCCTGCCGCCACTAACACGGCCGCTGTAATAAGCCATCCTTTTGCCGCTTTGCTCATACCGTCACCTTCTTTCTTTTAAACAACTTTTTGGTAAGCCATATCGCCCCTTTGGTTGCCGCCTTGCAAACAAAAAACATAAAAATGCCAAGTCCCGCGCAAATACATCCCACAGAAACCGCCAAAAGCCCCGAAGCAACGTTCGCGGTGACAGCCAAAACCGCTCCGCTAACCACAGCGCCCAAAGCACTGCCAATCAGCGAAGCAAAAACCGCCCACAACGAAACAATCACCGCCCACAACGAAACGTAAAGCGAGAGCAAAACAGCAAGTACCGCAACACCTAACGAAATCCACAGCGGCGCGCCCAACACCAACAACACAACTTCCCAAGCTTTTATTTTCCGCTTTTGCGGTACGCTTTGCACAGCCGTTTCGCTCAACGCTTGACAAACAATGGGTTCCACATCACCGACAGCTGCCACCGCCTCGCTTTCGGGGAGTCCTTCTTCCATTCTGTCGTCAATCATTTCGCTGTAAAAGTTGAGTCTCTCTTGCTGTTCTCTTGGCGGCAACGCCGATAACCCACTTTTTAGTTGTGCTAAAAATTCCGGTTTAGTCACCACGCTCATCCCCTTTCGTCACAAAACGGTAAATCGACACCATTTCTTCCCATTCGATTTCAAACTCCGAAAGCCGCAAAAGCCCCGCCTCGGTAATGTGGTAATATTTCCGCAACCGTCCCTCATGCTCTACCGTGCGCACCGTCAACAAGTGCGCTGTTTCCAACCGTTTCAGGATGGTATATAACGTAGATTCCGAAAGCGTAATATAAGGCTTCATGTCTTTTATAATCTTGTACCCGTAAGAATCTTCATTTTTGATAGCCGCCAACACGCAAATGTCCAACAAACCACGCTTTAACTGAATATCCATACCATACCTCCTCTCACATAATACATCGTATCACGAGGTATCACACTTGTCAATATCTTCATAAAAACAAAAAACACCTAACAAAACTGTTAAGTGCTTTAAAAACCGTAAAATAAGAATCCCCATTACGGCTTTTTGTTGACCTGCGGTATATCGGTTCGGCATAATATATAATCAATGCTCACATCATAAAAATCTGCCAAGCGAATAAGTGTTTCGGTGGGAGGAATACGCTCGCCGTTTTCAAACTTGGAGAGAAGAGCTTGCTCGATACCGGTTTTCATTTGCACGGCAATTTGTGTATATCCTCTGTTCTTGCGCAATACTTTTAAGTTCGTTTTCATCAAACCACCCCCAATGACATTGTGTCATATTTTCTCTTGACAAATATGACATATTGTCATATAATAGGTTTGTCGTTTTTCGACGAATAATATTGTCAAAGGAGCATTAAAAATGAAATTTTGTCAAAAATGTGGAAAAGAAATTGCAGACGAAGCGGTTATTTGCCCAGGTTGCGGTTGTACGGTAAAAGAGGCACCCAAAGCCCCTACCTCCGAAACAATTGAAACGCCGAAACAAGCAAAAACAGCAGCCGTATTTGGAATCCTCAGCATTCTTTTGTTGGCGCCTTTTGGCATCCCCGCCATTATTCTTGCCAATAAAAGCAAAGAAAAAACCGGTGGTGTTATGTGCAAAAAAGCCAAGACGGGTTTGTGGTGCGGAATTATCGGCTTGTGTTGGTGGGGCATATCGTTAATCCTTCTATTAAGCGGTATGTAAAATGAGATTTTGTACATATTGTGGGAAGGAAATTGCCGACGAGGCTGTTATTTGCCTTAATTGCGGTTGCAAGACGCAAAGAACAACTTCCTTTGTATCAGCAACATCATGCAATCCGTCCCAAACTGCCCAATCCGAATCACAACTTGCCACGTGGTCTAAAATTACGGGAATTGCCAGTTTTTTTGTTGGTTGGTTTGTACTTGGGGTTACAGCTATTATTTTGGCAAAAATGAGCAAAGAAGAAACGAACGGAATACGGTCTTCTTCAGCAAAGGTAGGATATGTTTGCGGAATTGTTTCGACAACCTTATCTATTATATTGCTCCTCTTAATCATTGCGTTTGTTCTATCTTACTGATTTTTAATGAGGTATACGATATGAAATACTGTACACATTGCGGAAAAGAATTATTAGATGAGGCTGTAGTTTGTGTTGGCTGTGGTTGTGCTGTCAACAGTCAAACAGCCCCTTCTGTTGAGCGCTTTGCTGTTGACGACGCCTCGTTGCTAAACACCCTGTCTCAAAGGCTTAACATAAACGGTATCATTTGGTTAGTCATCGGAATATTGCAAGTTTTAGGTGGAATTTTTATGGAAGGTTGGTTCATGTTGATTGTCGGTGCTTTAAACATCATTTCCTCCATTCAAGACATGCAATACAGCAAAGAATTGCTGAAAAACCCAAAAGGAATTGTAGCAAAATTTGAGCCGCTCACAGGGCCTATCATTACTTTGATATACAACCTTGTTATTGGTGGGGTAATCGGTGTAATTGGTTCTATATATTATTTCGTTGCCATACGAAATTACATTATGGAAAATAAACCGTTCTTTGCCAGTCTCGACGAAGAAAACACGCCCTTATTTTGATTAATCATTAAATATCGTCTCAAACAAAGAGCAGTTGCCCTATTGGGTAATTGCTTTTTGTTACGTACCACCCATCGAGACAAAAGTTAAGTAATCACCAACCCAACCCGTCCCATCTTTTTTTGAACAAGAAAAAAGCACTTAACAAAACTGTTAAGTGCTTTTCCAAACCCGTCGCGCATTGCGCGACACCTCACCTCTTCACTCTTCACTTTTCACTATTCACTCACAAAGAAAAGACCCCGACTTTTCAGTCGAGGTCTTTCTTTGTGTTGGCATCTACTTATCTTCCCGGGCCGCTACCAGCCAAGTATTGTCAGCGCAAGTGAGCTTAACTGCCGGTGAGGGATGAGCAACGCTTGCGACCGCCGCCGGAGGCGGATACAGGGAGCAAGGGTTGGCGCCGCGGTCAAAAAAGCCGAGCAAAAGCGGAAGCGCGACGGCTTTTTTGGGCACCGCAAGAGTAGGGTGTAACCCGTTCCCATCTTACTTCACAAAGAAAAAGCACCCAACCTTTCTGTCAAGTGCTTTCCTTTCTCATCCGTCGCGCCGTGCGCGACACCTTCACTCTTCACTCTTCACTTTTCACTCTTCACTCTTCACTCACAAAGAAAAGACCTCGACTTTTTGGTCGAGGTCTTTCTTTGCGTTGGCATCTACTTATCTTCCCGGGCCGCTACCAGCCAAGTATTGTCAGCGCAAGTGAGCTTAACTGCCGTGTTCGGGATGGGAACGGGTGTACCCTCACCGCCATCGACACCAACTATATTCAAGGCTTTGTATACCCTGAAAACTGAATAAA
>JAZNKF010000003.1:0-2939 GCA_045578425.1 Acutalibacteraceae bacterium | reverse complement strand
GGGTTCAAGACACCGCAATTTTCTGCTGCCGCACAAAATAAATAAACGCCGATGACAAAAGTCATCGGCGTTTATTTGGTCCGAGTGACAGGAGTCGAACCTGCGGCCTCTTGAACCCCATTCAAGCGCGCTACCAATCTGCGCTACACCCGGAAATTTCGGCAATCGGTTGATTGCCTTACATATTATAACAAAATTTTTCGACTTGTCAAGAGAAAAGTTGAAATTTAAGGGGATTTGGTTTTCTTTTTCTGCAAAAATGACAAAGATGTTACTTTGATTGTTTTATTCGACCGTTTATGTTACGATAAGATGACCAAAACAAAAAAGAAGGTGACGGTTTGGAATTTTGGGGCAGATTACTCCAAGTTTTAGATGCTCGTATGGAAGAACCCAAAATGTTCGGGTGGTTTCATTTGCTTTTCTTTGCGCTTTCGATTATCGGCGGTGTTTTGTTGTGCCTCTTTCGCAAAGGTGACAACGAAAAATTTGCGAGAAAATGGTTGTTAATTACCGCGATTATTTCGATTGTGTTGGAAGTGTATAAACAAATTAATTACACGTTCCAGTACGACGGAAGTGTCATTACCGGCGATTTTCAGTGGTATGCTTTTCCGTTTCAATTTTGTTCCACGCCAATGTATTTGAGCTTGCTTGCCGCTTTGGTGAAAAACAAAAAGGTGCACGACGCGTTGTGCGCTTATCTTGCCACGTTTGCCTTGTTTGCGGGTTTGTGCGTGATGTTTTATCCCCCGCAAGTATTTATCACGACCATTGGCATCAACATTCAAACCATGATTTGTCACGGTTTCATGATTTCGATGGGGATTTATTTGCTCGGTTCGGAGTATGTGAAATTGGAGCACAAAACCATTTTGAAAGCAATTCCTGTTTTTGCCGTTTGCATTGCGTTGGCTTGTGTAATGAACGAAATCGCCTATTTTAGCGGGTTGCTTGAAAACGAAACGTTTAATATGTTTTATATCAGCCCGCATTGTGAACCCTCGTTGCCGGTATATTCGCTCGTGCAACAAGTGGTACCGTTTCCGTGGTGTTTGATCATTTATATTGCCGCTTTTTCGCTGGCATCGTATTTGATTTTGCTGATTGCCATGCTGATAAAACGCCTTGCCAAAAAATCGGTGAAAGAAGAAGTAAAAGAAACCGCATCGGTATGAGTCGTACCATTAAGGATATTTCTTGTAAAACACGTCTTTTTATGCTATAATGCAAATAAGGCGGTGAATATATGAAGATAAAATCAAAAACAAAACAAAAAAACGATAATTATATTGTTTTCACACTAGCAATATTTTCAGTTCTAGCTGTCTTATATTTTTGTGCTATATGGTTTTTAAATCGACTTGTATATGATCATTATTTATATTTTTGCCCAAAGGGTTCTATAATCATTGCCTGTATCAACGGTTGCTTACTTATTTTCGGATCATTTTTAATTAATAAAAATACAATTAGATGGTTAAAGTCCAACAAAACTAAAATGACAGTAATTTTTGTATGTATTGGTTGTTGTTTGTTGATGCCATTTTTATTCTTTAAAAACGGAACAGTAGCCGACCAAAATTCTATTAAAAAAATAGATGTTTTTGGTAATGTGTCAAAAGTATATAACTATGAGAACATCACCAAAGTTGAATTGGGGGTTCAATATGGTATACAGTACGACATCACATTTGAGTCTGGTGAAGTTGTAGAGGTGCTAAGCCATAAGGTGTTCCGACTAAACAGTTTTGGTAATAGTAAAAACATCGTTGAATTTGATAAAATTATTTCTAGATACTCAAAAAAAGAAATATATGATTCCACATATATGACATCGTCAAATATGTGCAGTTATTTAACTGACGAAGAATCATATAGATATTTTCAAGATGTTTTTGGAGAATATTATTAACGATTCCCTCTGTTGCATACCGCACAACTTATACGGGATGCAACATTTAAAGGGTTTTAGGTTCTCCTAACAAGTGCAAAATGTGATGTACATTTTCCCTGCTTGTTACGGTATAAGACAAAATTAAGGGCTGTGTAGAAATTTTCTACACAGCTCTTTTACTGTCCTTAAGTGTACGCCTCATATGATGCGGTTTCTTTTTTTACAACTTAAATTCTCCCCCAAACAGGCGGTCGAAGACCAGTGCCCCACCGCTTTGGGCGGTGATACTTTGTGCCAATGCCGATGGGATAATGTGGACCGTTTTAAACTGCCGTGTCATGATGCGCTCGCTCAGGATTCGTTGCAACGTTTGGCAACTTTCCTGTGAAAGCAGGGCGCCTTCGTGGCCGAGTACCACGGCTTCGGGGTCGAGCAAATTGACAACATTGGTGAGCAAAATGCTCAAATCATCCAAAAAATGTTGCATGGTGGGGTTGTTTGGTGCCGCTGTACGGGATTCCCGATACTTCGCTCACTGTCAATTTGCCGGTGATCGAGTGCATACTCCGTCAAATCCGCGTGTGTGGGTATACGGGCAACGAATGGGGCTGGGACCCGCTGATTAAGCTTGTCGACCGCGGCGCGATTTCGCTCAAAAAAATGATTTCCAAAACCTTGCCGCTTTCGCGCATGGCCAGAAGCGGTGGAATTGTTGCAACAAAGTAATCCGCACATTATTAAAATTGTATTACATCCGTGGGAGGAAGAACAATGAAACTGTACGGCGAAGAAGTAACCAAAGAATCAGTCAAACGGTTGGTCGGTGATATTCACCAGATTGCCGGCGCGCAGCGCTTTGCTTATACCGATGGTCGCGCCAAGGGATTGGATGCCATTGAGGTTCGCAACGGAAACGGTTTGCGATTGGTGGTGCTTCCCGACCGCGGCATGGATATTGCGTATGCCGAGTACAAGGGCGTCCCCTTTTCGTATATTTCGAACACGGGTCTTGCCTCTTCCGGTTACTACGACGAAAGCGATT
>JAZNKF010000002.1:0-25754 GCA_045578425.1 Acutalibacteraceae bacterium | reverse complement strand
TAAACGGATTTTCTGCAAATAATTTATCCAAGTTGGGTGTCGCGGCTGCATGAATGGCATTACCTTTTGAATCTTCATTGATGCCGAAACCGTCCATCACAATCAATACTACTGGCTTTTTCAAGGCTTTTCCTCCCTTTTCATAAAAACAAGTCATCACAGTAAGAAAGCAAGATTTGAAAAATCTTGCTTTCCGTCGTTTTTTGTTAAATTATCTCTTATTTCGCTGCCGCAACAATGGTCGCAAAATCAGGAGCTTTCAGCGAAGCGCCGCCGATCAAACCACCGTCAACGTCGGGTTGTGCCAACAACTCGGCTGCGTTTGCCGCATTCATCGAACCACCGTATTGGATGGTTACTTTTTTAGCGGTTGCGCAAGAATACAAACCGGTAATGGTTTTGCGAATCAAGTTGCATACTTCGTTGGCTTGTTCTGCCGTAGCCGTACGGCCGGTGCCAATGGCCCAAACGGGTTCGTAAGCGATAATTACGCGGCTGAGTTCTTCTTTGGAAACACCGCCCAAAGCAATTTTGGTCTGCATGGCAACCACTTCACCGGTGATGCCTTGTTCACGTTGTTCCAAATATTCGCCCACGCACAAAATGACGGTCAAACCGGCATCCAAAGCGGCGCGCATACGTTTTTGAACGGTTACATCGGTATCACCAAAGTAAGTACGGCGTTCGCTGTGTCCGATAATCACATATCCCACACCCATGGCTTTGAGCATTTCGGCGGAGATTTCACCGGTATAAGCACCGGATTTTTCCCAGTGGCAGTTTTGTGCAGCTACGCCGATTTTGGTGCCTTTGACAGCTTCCAAAGCGGCGGCCAAGTCCACAAACGGAACGCCGACAACCACGTCACACGTGGCATCTTTCACAAGCGGTTTGATTTCTTCGATTAACGCGGTGGTTTCTGCCGGCGTTTTATTCATTTTCCAGTTGCCGGCGATAACGTATTTACCCATTTTTATTACTCCTTTGTTTTTGATTATTTATCACTCATAGCCACAATACCCGGCAACTCTTTACCTTCAAGGAATTCAAGCGAAGCGCCGCCGCCGGTGGAAATATGGCTCATCTTATCACCAAAACCAAGCGTATTCACGGCTGCTGCGGAGTCACCGCCACCGATAATGGTGGTCGCATCGGTTTCTGCCAACGCTTTTGCCACAGCAATGGTGCCTTCTGCCAAAATCGGGTTTTCAAACACACCCATCGGGCCGTTCCACACAACCGTTTTGGCAAGTTTTACTTCGTTTGCAAACAATTCGGCGGTTTTGGGGCCGATATCGAGACTCATTTTGTCTGCGGGAATCGCATCGGCATTGACAACATCCACATCAATGGGTGCATCAATCGGGTCCGGGAACGAAGCAGCGATTTTGCAGTCGATGGGCAACAACAATTTCACGCCTTTTTGTTCGGCACGCACCAACATTTCGCGGCAATAATCGATTTTTTCAGCATCCAATAAGGAAGTACCTACGGAATAACCTTTGGCGGCCAAGAAAGTATACGCCATACCGCCACCGATGATTAAGGTGTCGGCTTTGTTGAGCAAGTTTTCAATCACGTTGAGTTTGTCGGCTACTTTGGCACCGCCCAAGATGGTAACAAACGGACGCACGGGATTTTCCACCGCGTTGCCCAAAAACTTGATTTCTTTTGCCATCAAATAACCGTTGGCGGATTCTTCCACAAACGAAGCCACACCCACCGTGGAGCAGTGTGCGCGGTGAGCCGCACCAAACGCATCGTTCACAAACAAATCGCAAAGCGAAGCCAAATCGCGAGAAAACGCTTCGCCGTTTTTGGTTTCTTCCGCGCGATAGCGGGTGTTTTGCAACAACACTACTTCGCCGTCTTTCATGCCGGCAACCGCTTTGCGGGCATTCTCACCGACAACCTCGTCGTCAGCGGCAAACACCACGTTGCAACCCAGCTTTTCGCTCAAACGCACCGCAACAGGCGCTAAGGAAAATTCCGGTTTGGGTTCGCCCTTCGGTTTGCCCAAGTGGGAGCAAAGAATAACTTTTGCACCGTTCTTCATCAAATATTGAATGGTCGGAAGCGCCGCCACAATGCGGTTTTCGTCCGTAATAACGCCGTTTTTCAGCGGTACGTTAAAATCGCAACGAACCAACACGCGTTTGCCTTGCACTTGCAAATCTTCTACTGTTTTTTTGTTCAAGATGTTCATACAAAAACTCCCCTTTCGGTCTTTTGCGGGATGCGCCCTTTTACCGTACGTCCCTAACAGAAGTATTTTACCCTTTTTCTTCCTGTTTTTCAAGAGAAAGCCATAAAAAAATCAAAAAAATGTGAAAAAATTAACAATTTATCCCCGCCATTTACGGTTTCGTTTGCGATTGTAGCGAATGTTCAAAATCACATACCCGATAACAGCCAAAATCAGCAACAAAAGTATGCCCAAAAACCATCCCGAAAAAATGGCATCGCGGATGTCACTCCACAAAGCGTACAAGAAGTTGCGGGGTGCTTCCTCCCCTGCTACCACCGGCACACTGCCGATGACTTTGTCACCCAAATATAACGAAAGCGTTCCGAGTTTTTGCCCTTTTTCAATCGGTGCGGTACAATATTCTTTTTCGGTGGTGATTTTGCGGGTAACGGCATCTAAATCGGTTCCTTTTTTGACCACGGTAAATAGCTCTTTTTCCGGAACCAAGGAAACCGATTGGCGTTTGGCACTATCTTTTACTGCCAAGCGGCCTACCGGCTCGCTTTTTCTGACCAAGGTAGCATATTCAAAGCCGATAAGCCCCCAGCGTATCAAGCGACGTGCATCGGCGTACCCGTTGTTGATAACCTCGCCCTTTTCGTTCTTTTTGGCGGCGCCCATGACAATGGCCATGTACTCATAGCCATCCATGCTGCCGTATTCCATAAGCGATTGTTCGGTAAGCGTTCCGCCGGTTCTCCCCCCCGCCGCATACGAATAATATACCGGTGTGGAGGCGCGCAGCATATCGTTACTGCTGGGCCAACTACGCTTGTTGCCGCCCGAAACGGGTTGTACCGTCCATTGTGTCAGTTCCAGCATATTGCGTATTTCGGAATATTGCATGGCATAACGCGAAAACGTCATGACATCGCGTGCGGACATATACTGTCCTTCGTCGTTCAGCCCCACCACATTGGTAAAATGCGAGTTCGTGCACCCCAGTTCCTGCGCAAAGGCGTTGAGACCTTCCACAAACGCTTCGGGCGAGCCGCTGAGCACCGTTGCGAGCGTCACCGCGGCATCCGCCGCGGTTTGGATGGTACAAACCGTGAGCAAATCTTTGAGTTTCCATGTCTCACCAAAGTTCATCAGCGCAACGTGCAGGCCCGTTCCCGCCACGTAATGGTTAAACAGTTGCAAAGTGTATTGCCCCGTAACGGTTTCCATGTTAAGCTGTTGCTCGTTTATGAGCTTCATGGCGTAACCCGCCATGGCTACGCGCATTAACGAACCGGGCTGATAGCGTTTGTCGGCTTGTTTTTCGTACAAAATCACGTCTTGTTCGGGTTTGACACCCATATACAACATGATAGCGGAAGGCGCGGTTACGGTATCCTCCCCTTCTGACGGGTAATCGTATAAGATTTTTTCGGCCGATACCGAAAACGGTATCAAAAGTACACAAAGTGCCAAACAAATTACCGGCACGCGTTTTAAAAACTTTTTCATGTTCATTCCTCAATCGTCAAAGGTCAGTGTTGTGTGAGTGCAAATCTCTTTTATTTTATCCCGCAAAGCCACAAAATCCGCAAATGCCAGCGGTTTTTGGTTGGGATTGCGCAAAATTGCCGCGGGATGGAACATCCCCATATAGAGTCTGCCGTTTTTCTCAAAAAATTGGCCGTGTTGTTTGGTCACCTTAAAATCGGGAGAAATGAAGTGAAATGCCGCAATACGACCCAAGCACACCACAATTTTGGGTTGCAAAATTTCGATTTGCCGTGCAAGCCACCCCGCACACGCTGCTTGTTCTTCCGGCAACGGGTCGCGGTTTTTGGGAGGACGGCATTTGACCATGTTGGCAATATAAATGTTGTGTTTGCGTGACAGCCCGACCGCCTCTAACATTTTATCCAACAACTGTCCCCCTCTGCCCACAAACGGCTGACCTTGCAAATCTTCGTTTTCGCCGGGGCCTTCGCCGATAAAAAGCACTTCGGCTTGCTCGTTACCTACGCCAAACACCACGTTATGCCGCGTTTCGCACAAAGCGCATGCTCGGCAGTTTTTGCATTGTTCCTGTAAGGTTGTCCATTCGCTGTTCATAGCCGTTTTCTCCTTTGATTCCTTGACAAAATAAGGGGATTATGGTAAAGTTTTAACAGAACTTTTGGAAATTTATCATAATCTGAGGTGTTTGTCGTGTCAAAACAAATTTTAGTGGAAACTTCCGCCCGTCACGTGCATCTTTCGCGCGAGCATTTGGACATTCTTTTTGGCAAAGGTTTTGAATTGTCGGTCAAAAAAGACTTATCGCAACCCGGTCAATACGCTTGCAACGAACGCGTGGATATTTACGGCCCCAAAAAGTACTTATACGGTGTGAGCATTCTCGGACCCGTTCGCTCCGCTTCGCAAGTGGAAATTTCGCTGACCGATGCGCGTTCCATGGGCCTTGCCGCTCCAATTCGTGAATCGGGCGACATTGCCGGTTCTGCCGGTTGCACGTTGGTTGGCCCGTGCGGAAAAGTGGAAATTACCGAAGGGGTTATCGTTGCCAAACGCCATATCCACATGACCCCCGCCGACGCCGCGGAATTTGATGTAAAAGACAAAGACGTCGTCAGCGTTAAAGTGGAAACCGACGGTCGTTCCTTGACGTTTGGTGACGTGGTTGTACGTGTGAACGAAAACTTTGCCCTTGCCATGCACATTGACACCGACGAATCCAACGCCGGTTGTGTTGCCCCCGGCACCATGGGAACGTTAATCAAATAAGTCTTGTTTTTACAAAAAACCCTGTCTGTGAAATTTGCCGCAGACAGGGCTTTTTTGTTGCAAAAATTTATTTTCCCACGCAGAAACGCGCAAAAATACCATCAACAACCGCTTGGGTAACGCGTTCCCCGGTCAGTTCCAATAACTGTGAAAGCGCATCGTCAATGTTTACGCTGACGGCATCCAGCGTCATGCCGTTTTGTAACGCTTCGGCGGCTCCGCCAAGCGCCTCTTGGGCACGGACAACGCAGAGTCGTTGCCGCTCGGTTGCGAGCACCGGCTCGGATTCGTTTAAACGGTGAAGCCCCGTTACCGTTTGAATGGCTTCGGTCAACGCTTCTAATCCGCTTCCCTGTTCGGCACTGATGTTTACAATATGTTTAAATTTGTTATAAATATACTCTTGGTTTATTTTTTGTTCCAAATCTTGCTTGTTGATAACCGCAATGGTAGTGTCGCACGGTAATTGCTCTATTAACTCTTTGTCATCGTCACAAAGGGGAAGAGAGCCATCAAAAACCGCCAGCACCAGTGCGGCATTTTCCAGTTGACGTCGAGAGCGCTCAACACCGATAGCCTCGACCGTATCGTCGGTGCGGTGAATACCTGCTGTGTCCGAAAGGCGCAAAAAGAGTTCGCCCACGCGCACCGTTTCTTGCACCACGTCGCGCGTGGTACCTGCAATGGGGGTGACAATGCTGCGCTCGCAACCGGACAACAGGTTCATCAGCGTGGATTTTCCCACATTGGGACTACCCACAATCGCCGTATCGACGCCCTCGCGCAACAATTTGCCCGCATCATAATTTAAAAGCAGGGAAGAAAGGGTATCTTGTGCCTCACACAAGGTGTTTTCCAGCGTGGCGGTGTCCAGTTCGGGAATATCGTCGTCGGGATAATCCACAAACGCCGAAAATTGCGCTTGCAAACCGATTAACGTTTCTTTGATGCCTTCTAACCGCCGAAAAACAGCGCCTTCGCGTACTTCCAACGCGGCTTTTGCCGCCAGACGGCCGTTTGCGGCAATCAAATCCATGACCGCTTCGGCTTGGGTTAAATCCACCTTGCCGTTTAAGAATGCGCGTCGCGTAAATTCGCCCGCTTCGGCAGGCTCGGCACCCGCACTGAACAAAGCGCGCAACGCGCGTTGCAACAAATACAACCCTCCGTGGCACGAAAACTCCACCACGTCTTCACCGGTATAACTGTGCGGCGCGCGAAAAACCGTTGCCACACATTCATCAAATATGCCGTTTTCGTCTTTGACATGCCCATAGGCGGCACGATAACCCGAAAGCGAATCGAGTGTTCGTCCCGCCACGGCAGGGGAGAAGACCTTGTCGGCAATAGCCGTGGCTCCCTCGCCCGAAAGGCGAATCACACCGATTCCCGCAGGGGCTGCCGCCGTGGAAATTGCCGCAATTACTGTTGCCATACGCTTAGTTCACACCTTCGGCGGGTTGTGTTGTTTCGGTCTCTGCCGCAGGTTGGCCTGCTTCGGATTCTTCCTCGTCTTCATGCGGCACTTGCGCAAGCGACACAATGCGAGAGCCTTCCTCTACACGCATGACGCGGACACCCTTCGACGGGCGGCGGCACAAGCGGATTTCACCCACCGGCAAACGAATAATAATACCGTTTGAAGAAATCAAGATGATATCATCGTCGGTATTGACCATGCGAATAGCGGCTACCTTGCCGTATTCTTCGGTGTGGTAGTTGGTAAGACCTTTACCGCCGCGAGATTGAATACGGTAATCGCTAAATTCGCTCAACCGACCGTAACCGGTTTCGGTAACGGTCAACAGCAGGCTGTTTTCGTCACGAAGTGCCATACCGACGACTTCGTCGTCTTCTGCCAAGGTGATAGCTTTCACACCGCGAGCGGTTCTGCCCACGACGCGGGCATCGTTTTCATCAAAGCAGATAGCCATACCGTTGCGAGTACCCACCAACAGTTGTTGATAACCGTCGGTCACGTGCACCCACGCGAGTTCGTCGCCCTCGTCCAGGTCGACGGCAATCAGGCCGCTCTTGCGGGCGTTAGCATAGGCATCGAGGCGCGTACGTTTGATAACACCGCGACGAGTGACCATGCACAAATATTTATCGCTTTCAAATTCGGTTACCCGAATCATGGCGGTAACTTTTTCGTTTTCTGTCAGCGGTAACAAATTGACAATGTTCATACCGCGAGAAGTACGGCTGCCTTCCGGCACTTCGTAACATTTCAGACGATAGACACGTCCCGCCGAGGTAAAGAACATGACAATATCGTGGCTGGAGCAAAGGAACATGGTTTCGGTAAAGTCTTCTTCACGCGTTGCCATGCCTTTGATACCGCGGCCGCCGCGCCGTTGTGTTTTATACACTTCGAGCGGTTGACGTTTAATGTACCCCAGTTGTGACATCGTCAGCACACAATCTTCGACCGGAATCAAATCTTCGATATCCACTTCGCCCGATACCAGCGAAATTTCGGTACGGCGGTCGTCGCCATACTTGTCGCGCATTTTGATACATTCGTCTTTGACAATATCTTTGATTTTTTGTTCGTCTGCCAAAATGCCTTCCAATTCGGCAATTTTGGCGCGCAACGCCGCCAATTCGTCTTCGATTTTTTGACGTTCCAAACCGGAAAGTTGTCCGAGTCGCATTTGCACAATGGCAGTGGCTTGTACCTCATCAAAGCCAAAACGTTCCATCAAATTGGTTTTGGCAGTGGCTTGGTCGGCAGAATGACGAATAATGTTAATAACTTCGTCAATAAAATCCACCGCGACTTTGAGTGCTTCCACAATGTGGGCGCGTTCTTTTGCTTTGCGCAGTTCAAACAATGTGCGCCGTGTGATGACTTCGCATTGGAACTTGATATATTCCTCGAGCATTTCTTTGAGCGTCAACACACGCGGAACACCGTTTACAAGCGAAAGCATAATGGCACCGAATGTGGTTTGCATTTGGGTATAGGCAAACAACTGGTTGAGTACCACTTGCGGATTGGCATCGCGTTTGAGTTCAATGACAATACGAAGCCCTTCGCGGTCGGAATGGTCAACCACGTCACTGATACCTTCAATGCGTTTGTCATCGGCCAATTCAATGATGGATTTTACCAGATTGAGCTTATTGACTTGATACGGAATTTCCGTAACCACAATTTGAAAACGATTGTTATGTTCTTCGATTTCGGTTTTGGCACGCACAATGATTCTGCCACGGCCGGTAGCATACGCAGCGCGAATACCCGAATAGCCCATAATAACGCCGCCGGTGGGGAAGTCGGGGCCTTTGATGCAGTCCATAATTTCTGCCAAACCCGCATCCGGATTGTCGAGCAACAAACAAATACCGTCAATCACTTCGCGCAGATTGTGCGGCGGAATATTGGTTGCCATACCGACAGCAATACCCACCGAGCCGTTTACGAGCAAGTTGGGGAACCGAGAGGGGAGAACCACCGGTTCTTGCAAGCGGTCGTCGTAGTTGGGGGCAAAATCAACGGTTTCTTTTTCGATATCCGCCAACATATCGAGCGACATTTTGGTCATGCGGGATTCCGTATAACGGTAAGCAGCTGCCGGATGACCGTCGATGGAACCGAAGTTTCCGTGACCGTCAATCAGCGGATAACGCAGTGAGAAATCTTGTGCCATACGCACCATGGCATCGTACACCGAAGCGTCGCCGTGCGGGTGATAACTACCCAGCACCGCACCAACGGTATCGGCGCACTTACGGTGCGGTTTATCGGGCGTTAAGTTTCGTTCGTGCATGGTATACAAAATGCGACGATGCACGGGTTTTAGACCGTCACGCACATCCGGCAAGGCACGCGCAATAATGACCGACATGGAATACGCCAGGAAACTTTGTTTCATTTCCTTTTCCAAATCCACGTCAAACAATTTGTTTTGTACTGTCATTTGCTCATCCATTGATAACTTCTCCTTTTCGTTCTGCGGGTTTTAATCCGCGTTCAACCACAAGGTTTTTAAAAGTTCCGGTCGGTCAACTGCCGACAACGGAATGCGTAAGCGTTCACCGCTTGTATAACGAATATGCATATAGCGTTCGGTAAAACGAACGGCTAATCGTTGCTTTATCGTAAATTCCGTGATGCCGTTGCAAAGAACTGCCATGCCTTCTTTGGTAAAAGCAATTTGCAAGTCCGGCCAATCGGCAACGCCGGATAATTTTCTTTCGAGAAAGAGGGAAATCCACAAGCCGATACTACCAAACAAAACGGCAAAAACAATTAAATCCAACAAAAGCCACCGTGTCAGGTGCAATGACACCGCCGGCAACACTGAAAAAAGCAACATCATCGGTAATAAAACCGCTTTGAGTTGTTTTCGCTTTTGTCCGGTTTGCCCGACAACGGGCAAGGTTGCTCTGGTAAGCACCGTATCAAAATTGAAAAAGCGGGGAATGGGTAATGCTTCGACAAGACCTGCCGTTGCGATTTCCTTAATGCGATGGTGTGGCGGGGCAATCACCCCGCGTAAATGTGTTCGAATACAATGTAAATCAAAGGCTGTCAAATCGGCACTACGCAAAAACAAAACCGCCGTTTTGGTTTGCAACGCAAAACCCTTGGAACATTCGGTACACATCATCACATCCGAAAACCAAATGGTATCGCTCCCGCGCAAAGTGGTAGAAACCACACGGTCATCGTAAAAAGCAAAGGTGCAACCGTTTTCCACCGCTTTTTTATCTGCTATGCGGTCGGAAAAAAGAGCCGCTATCCAACGGTTTTGTTGTTTTCTAAACCGTGAAATCCCCGCAATACACCAGCAACTGCAAGCCGTGATAAAGGCCACCACCACACCGCGCAAATCCCACGGCGTTTGTTCCAGTTGCCCCAACGTACTGAAAAAGAACGTGGCTAACAGCAGCAAAATTCCACACCAAAGAAACGTATATGCCGGACCGTTTAACAATCGCATCCACCAAACCGCTTCTTGCGGCTGCAAAAAACGCCCTGCCACAAAAATACGCAACGTATCGTCTTTTTGAGTTTGTCGCTGTTCAAACGGTTGTTGCATAAACGTGGTCCTTTCAACATTTTAGTAAAGTTTATCATCTACCAAACGGCGAAAATCGTCCATTTTTTCAATACACCGCTTGGGTATCATGAGTTGTCTGTCTTTTTCGCAATAAAATTCCACCGTTTGCGGTCCTTCTACAGCACGGGTAATAACTGTCCACGGCAAAACAATCGGTTTTTCGCCCCTGCCAAACAAGCGTAATCCACGAGTGGTAATTTGCAACCGCATGCGGCTACCGTCTTTTTTGGTTTGCACGGCGGCGCGGTGTGCTTTGTGCCATGCAAAAAACAGAGATGCCACCAAAAACACCAACAACGTCAGCAAAAACACCGCAAGCGGCGGTAAATAAAACACAAAATACCCCACAGCCGCTGCCATGGTGGACAACAAACATTTATTCGAAAGCGTTCTGCCAAACTGCGCTAATGCCGAATCGATGGTCATGGAAACCACCTCTTTTTCGGTATAGTCAAGCGAAACCGTAAACAGTGTTTCTTCTTCCGGCAAGGGGGTTATGGTTTCGGCCGTTGCCGCCGAAACTAGCCGTTGCAACAACAGTCGCCGCATCGGCGGAATTTTTTTGAGTACCGTTTGGCGGATAATTTCTGCCGCCTCTTCGGTCAAAAACCGTGACGGAAGAACAATGGAGTGACCGTCCGCACCGCAAAAAATCATCATATCCGCCGTTTCCACAAACACACGGCACGTATGATACGGAATAAAAGCGGTGGCAGATGCTGTTTGTTTGCGAACACCATCCTCATCCACCGTAACCGTTCCTGCAAAAGTATATCCGGTATACAGCGTGGTGTTATATGCCGTTTTATAGCGGTACCGCAACTGGCGGGGAAGGGTGAACATGAGCCACAATTCCGAAATAAACATTAAAACCAGCAGCGTAAACAGCGGCCAGTCGGGAGTGCCGGTTTGCTTGTAAATAGTAACAGCCGAAACCACACACAACAACATCATAAACAGCGAAAAAATTCGACTGCTTCCTACCCGTCTGCCGTTCATTTTATGAGATAAGAGCTCTTGCGAGCGCACATATTCGGCTTGGCTTAAATCCACCGAAAAGCGCAGTTGTTCCATTTCGTTTTTCATCGTCCTTAAATATCTAAGTTCGAGGCAAATTTGGCATTGCGTTCAATAAAGTCACGGCGAGGTTCCACCTTATCGCCCATGAGAATGGAGAACGTTTCGTCTGCGGCAGCCGCATCTGACAATTCCACGCGCAACATGGTACGAAAAGCCGGATCCATAGTGGTTTCCCACAGTTGTTCGGGATCCATTTCACCAAGACCTTTGTAACGTTGGATATCGGCGTTACCGCCAAGTTCCGCAATGAAGTTGTCGCGTTCTTCATCCGAGAACGCGTAACGAACTTGTTTGCCTTTGGAAACTTTAAACAGCGGCGGTTGTGCAATATACACGTGCCCTTCTTCAATGAGCGGACGCATATAGCGGAAGAAAAACGTTAACAACAAGGTGCGAATGTGCGAACCGTCAACGTCGGCATCTGCCATGATAATGACTTTGCCGTAACGCAGTTTGGATAAATCAAAATCGTCGCCGATACCGCAACCCAATGCCAAAATGATGGGAATTAATTTTTCGTTGCCGTATACTTTATCCAATCGCGCCTTTTCCACGTTGAGCATTTTGCCCCACATGGACAAAATGGCTTGGAAGTTTCTATCGCGTCCTTGGATAGCGGAGCCGCCTGCAGAGTCACCCTCTACGATATACAGTTCGGTGCGTTCAGCATCTTTCCAAATGCAGTCTGCCAGTTTTTCCGGCATACGCGTAGCGGCAAGACCGCTCTTTTTACGTGCCAATTCACGCGCTTTTTGGGCGGCTTCCCGAACGCGGGCAGCATTGATGGATTTTTCCAGAATTGCTTTGCCGACCGCGGGATTTTCTTCCAAATACGGAGATAATTTTTCGTTAAGTAATTGCGTGACCAACGTACCCATGGAGGTGTTACCGAGTTTTGCTTTGGTTTGACCTTCAAACTGGGCTTCTTTTAATTTGACGCTGATGACAGCTGTTAATCCTTCGCGCACATCATCGCCTTTTAGGTTGGAATCCGCTTCTTTTAACAGGTTATGGCGACGAGCGTAGTCGTTTAAAATACGCGTAATACCGTTTTTAAACGAGTTTTCGTGCGTGCCGCCGTCTACCGTATGGATATTATTCGCAAACGAAATGATGTTTTCGTTATAGCTGTCGTTGTATTGCAAGGCGACTTCTGCGGTGGAGTCGCCATCTGCCAAGGAAATATGAATCACGTTATCGTGCAACACTTGATAACCGCGGGTTTTGTTCATAAAATCCACAAAGGAAGAAATACCGCCCTCGTAGCAATATTCTTGGGAAACAACATTTTCCGAATCACGCATATCGGTCAGCGTAATTTTTAGCCCTGCATTCAAAAAGGCTTGCTCGCGCAACCGTTTTTGCAGTACTTCAAATTCATATTCCGTGGTTTCGGTGAAAATTTCGGGGTCTGCTTTAAAGCGAATGAGCGTACCGTCGTTTTCGGAAGTGCCGGTAACGGTCAATTCCGTCACGGCGGCACCGCGTTCAAAACGTTGCGCAAAAATTTTGCCTTCGCGGGAAATTTCCACTTCCAGCCATTCGGACAACGCGTTAACCACCGAGGAACCAACACCGTGCAAACCACCCGATACTTTGTAACCGCTGCCGCCGAATTTGCCGCCGGCGTGCAACACGGTGAGTACCACGGTTACGGTGGGTAAACCCAGTTTTTCGTTGATACCGACAGGAATACCACGACCGTTATCGCGCACCGAAATTACATTATCCGGCAAAATATCCACTTCAATGTGGGTACAAAAGCCGGCTAATGCTTCGTCAATGGAGTTATCCACAATTTCATAAACCAAGTGATGCAAACCACGCGGACCGGTGGAACCGATATACATACCCGGACGCTTTCTGACAGCCTCCAAGCCTTCGAGTACTTGTATCTGACTTTCGTCATACACTTCGTTTTCTAAGTTTTGATTGGTTTCGGTACTCATTTAAAAAACAACCTCTCATTCACTCAAATTGATAAGACATTTCAGCGCGTTTTAACAACGTCGCGCAGGAAATCTGTGAAATATAAACGGTTTGCACGCCTTTTTTGATACAAACCACAAAACTTTTCGGCAAATCATCACCGACGGTTATTACCGTACCGCGTTTTTGTGCGTCGTTCAAAAAAGAACGTGTATTTTTAGAAATGGTGGTATTTTCCATATCAAAAATGCCCACCACTTCACAAAGGGGAACAACGGTTTCTTGTCCGATATGTAAATACAACCAATTTCTCTCCTTTTTTCAACAATCTTCTGCTATTTTGTTGAAAGTTTTCCGCCCGATACCTCCACGGTTTTTCCGCTTTTTAATGCCGATAGCGGTGAGGGATCACAGCAGGTAATAAACACCTGCCAATCTTTTATGTGATTTAAAATATATTCTTGGCGGGAACGGTCAAGTTCGCTCATGACGTCGTCCAGTAAGGCTATCGGTTTTTCTCCGGTGACTTCTTCAAGCAAGGCGGCTTCCGCTAATTTGATGGCAAGTACCGCCGAACGTTGTTGCCCTTGGGAACCAAAATTTTTGGCGGCATTGCCACCTATATAAATTTCCATATCGTCACGGTGGGGACCAACGGTGGTAAATCCGGCAGAAAAATCCTCTTTGCGATGTTCACGCAACGCATTATATAAATGCACAGCAATTTCAGCAGGCGTTTCTTCTTTTAAAAATTTCACGGAAGAAGCGTACTGAATATCAAATTCTTCCCTGCCGGAACAAATACCCTGATAAATACGACGCGCAATCGGACTTAACCGATACAAATATCTCCGCCGCGCGTGAATGATTTTGCAACCGCTTTGTGCTAATTGGCGGTCCCATAATTCCATCATTTCTTCTACAGCGGAGCCGCTATTTTTGGTTTTACACAAAGCATTGCGTTGTTCCAAAACACGGGCATAGTCGGAAAGTGACTGAATGTAAGACGGATGCAACTGACAAAAAGCCGCATCAATAAACCGCCGACGCTCTGCGGGACCCCCTTTTATCAACGAAAGGTGGGTGGGAGAAAAAACCACACCGCAAAACACACCCGCTAATTTAGTGGGGGAGGATTGCTTAATGCCGTTGAGCGTTGCCATGCGGCGATTAATAATTTGTATTTGGGCATCTTGTTCTCTGCCGGCGGCAAAAAAATCCATTTGTAAGCGGCTTTGCTCGGCACCAAAAGCAATCATTTCTTTATCTTTGGCGCTGCGAAAACTTTTGGTGCCGGTAAACAACCAAATAGCCTCTAAAATATTTGTTTTTCCTTGCGCATTTTCACCGACAATAATGTTAACCCCTTCACAAGGTTCGTAGCTGTCGGTTTGTAAATTACGAAATCCTTCAAAGGATAATCGGGATACTCTCATACCGATTGCCTTTCTTTACGAACTAATAACCGTTACGGTTTGTTTTTCAAACATAATAACGTCGCCCGCACGGATTTTTTTACCGCGTTGTGTACAAACTTCGTTATTTACCGTAACTTGTCCGCTTTGAATAACCAATTTTGCTTGTCCGCCGGAACCGACAAAGTTTGCCAGTTTCAACAAAGCATCCAAACGAATAAATTCCGTAGTGATTGTTATTTTCATACGCGTTTAATTTTTACCGGTAACACTAAGAAAAGGAAAGAATCGCCGGTAGAGGGAAGAAGTTTCATCGGAGCGTGTGCACCGTTGAGTTCAATTAAAATTTCGTCGCTTTCGGTATTGCGCAAGGCATCCAACAAAAAGCGGCAGTTAAAACCGATTTCTTCTTGACGGCCTTCCATTTCTACGTTGACAATTTCATTTACACTACCAAGAGCCGTAATACAGGATAAAAAGATTTGATTATCTTTAAAACGGCAAATCAGCGGCGATTTTAAACGGTCGCTAATTACCAAAGAAGCGCGGTCAACCGCATCAATTAGTTCTCTGGTTTTTACTCGGATGGTAGAAGAAGAATCCACCGGAATAGCTTTTTTATACGGTAAAAATTCACCGTCCAACAAACGGGAAAATACCGAATACCCGCCGATTTCCATAATCATATGACGTGAACCGACAGTTAAATATAATGGTTCTTCTTCATCATTTAACAATTTTAACACTTCGCCGAGCGTTTTTCCCGGTACGACAAAGTGCAACGATTCGCTGCTTTTTACCGATTCACTGCGCATAGCTAAACGAGAACCGTCAACCGCTACCAGTTTTAAAACACTATCATCCATTTCAAACAAAACACCGGTGTGTACCGGACGAGCAATATCTTGCGAAGCGGCAAAAAGTGTTTGACGAATCATGCTCTTTAACGTGTTTTGTTGCATGGTTACTGCCGCACCGTCTTTGATAGTAGGCAATTCCGGATAATCGGCAGAAGAAAAGCCCATAATGGTAAATTCGGATTTACCGCTGCGAATAACGGTATTATTGCCGGCATTGGAAATAATGGATACTTCTTCTTCGGGCAATTTACGAACAATTTCAGAAAATAATTTTGCGGTTAAAACCAGTTCGCCGGGTTCTTCCACCGTGGCTTCAATGGTGGTGGTAATACCAAGTTCCATGTCATATCCTGCCAAGAACAAAGAAGAAGCAGAAGCCTTCATCAAAATACCTTCCAAAGCAGGTAAAGCCGATTTGGAAGCAACACCCCTTTGTACATTATTGACAGCATCCACAAGTGCTTGTCTGGAACAGATAATTTTCATAAAATTCATCCTTCCTTTTTTATAAATAATATCTTTCTTTAACTAGTAGTAATTAGTAGGAACGGTGGAAATGTTGAATTCCTTTAAAAAGCGAATAACAGAGCCAAAAAACAGCAAAAAGAAATGTTTAAAATTTAAAAGCAAAATGTTTGAAAAGTGAAAACTTTACAAAGTATCAACATGTGGTGGAAAAATGAGGGTGGAAAAGTGAAAAAAATGTGAAAACAAATACAAAACATTTCACAAAGTTCCACAAAGAACCAACAGAGTTTTAAACGCTTATCCTTCGGAAATATTTTTTAAAATATCGTTTACCATACTTTTGAAAGAATAGTTTGTTTCCATGCGTTCTTCTACTTTTTGTAAAGCATAAACAACGGTGGAATGGTCACGAGCACCGAATTCTTCACCAATGGACTTCATAGGAAGACTGGTAATATTGCGTACAGCATAAATGGCTACCTGCCGTGCGGAAGAAATAGAAGCAGAACGTTTATTGGAACGAATATCCGATGCAGAAACCGACATGGTACGCGCCACTTCGTTGATAATGCGTTCCACCGTAATAGGTGTGGGTTGATTGTCATTTTTAATATCCCGAATAGCTTCTTGTGCAATTAATTGCGAGGGAGTGGCCCCTTCCAGTTGGCAACGCGCTTGAATACGGCGTACGGCACCTTCAAGCTGACGTACATTGCTTTTGAGTTGAGAAGCTAAATATTCGGAAATATCATCTGAAATTTCAAATTTTAATAACTGCGCTTTGCGTTTGATAATGGCAATACGCGTTTCCAAATCGGGGGGTTGAATATCGGCCATTAAACCCATTTCAAAACGGGTGCGTAAACGTTCTTCCAACGTGGAAATTTCCCGCGGGGGACGGTCAGATGTGAGCACAATTTGTTTTTTTGCTTGATGTAATTCGTCAAACGTGTGGAAAAATTCTTCTTGCGTACTTTGTTTACCGGAAATAAACTGAATGTCATCAATAAGCAAAATATCGACTTGACGGTATTTTTCACGAAATTCTTTGGTAGAATGATTACGAATGGCTTCAATCAGTTCATTCGTCATAAATTCACCTTTGGTGAACAAAATTTTCATATTCGGCGAATTTTTTCGAATTTCGTTACAGATAGCAAACAAAAGGTGGGTTTTACCAAGTCCTGATCCTCCGTAAATAAACAAAGGATTGTAATCGCTGGCGGGTTTGCTGGCAACGGCTTGTGAAGCGGCATGCGCAAATTTGTTGGACGGGCCAACCACAAAGTTTTCAAAGGAATATTCGTAATCGGAAGAATTTTTACCGAGCATATTTTCTGCTGTGGGGAAAACCGGTGCGGCAGGTTCTGCTACAACAGGTGCTTCGGATTCTTTGGATAAAATTTTGAGTTCCAGGGAAATACCCAATACTTCGCGAAACGCATTTTTGATTTTTTCGGCGTATTGTCCTTCTACGATACTGCGCTGAAAATTGGTATGTACCGACAAAATAACGGTATTTTCTTCAATTTTGCACGGCTCAATACACGTAATCCAGGTGTTGTATGCCACGTCACTGATATCCGGCAAATTGTGAAGATATTCCAAAATTTGAGACCACGCTTCTTTGATGGTTTCCATGCGCTTTATACTCCTTATATATATATTATATAATTACATTAAAATAATAATTATTATAAATATACCTAATTGTAACATATTTTTTTACCTATTACAACCACAAAAACAAATTATTTTTTAATTTTTACGATATTGGTAGATATAAAAGAGTTAAAAAGTTAAAAAGCGCCTAAATAGGGCGTTTATGTGCCTATTTTGATTTTGATTTTAAAAGGCATTTATCGGCTTTTAAATAAAAAAGAACGAAAAACTGTTGACTTTTGTGAAAAAGGTGTTATATAATAGACTCTCGCAAGGCGAAAGGGGGAAAAACCATGCTTCGGACTTATCAGCCTAAAAAAAGACATCGTAAAATGGAACACGGTTTCCGTAAAAGAATGGCAACTGCCAATGGCCGCAAAGTGCTGGCTCGCCGCAGAGCGAAAGGTAGAAATCGTCTCACCTATTAAGAAAGGCCACCAATGCGTGGCTTTTTTTATTATGACTTTCAAAACAGCGCTTGTTTGAAAGGAAAGAACAATGGCAAAACTATGTGTGCTGAAATTGAATAAAGAATTTAAAACAGCCTATTACCACGGCAAATCGTTTGTGCATCCGGCACTGATTCTTTATGTTCGAAAAAATCGATTCGGCGAACCGCGTTTTGGCATCACTACCGGCAAAAAAATCGGAAAAGCCGTACAAAGAAATCGCTGTCGCCGTATCATTCGTGAGGCATATCGGTTGCACTATCCGTCACTTTCTGGCGGATGGGATTTTGTTTTTGTTGCGCGAAAAGCAACGCTTTCCTATTCCGGCACACAAATGTATAACGTTATGCAAGAATTATTCAAAAAAGCAGGAATACTGCCATGAAACGAGTGCTGCTGTTTTTGATTCGGTTTTATCAACGGACAATATCTCCCCATTTTCCTGCTGTCTGTCGATTTACACCGACTTGCTCTGCCTACGCCGCCGAAGCTATCCACCGCTTTGGTGCAATAAAAGGTACGTGGTTAGCCATTCGTCGCATACTCCGTTGTCGCCCCGGTGGCGGTCACGGTTATGACCCGGTTCCCGAAACACTAAAAAAAGAAAAAGGGGAGAACAAACCTTGACAGCTTTATTTGATTTTTTAGCCGTCCCGCTCGGATGGTTAATGAGCTTCATTTACAGCGGAATTCCCAATTATTTTGCGGCAATTTTTTTATTTACTTTGATTGTACGTATTATTTTATTTCCGCTGTCCTTAAAAACGCAAAAAAATCAAGCCGACCGCGCACGCTTGGCGCCCCGCTTGGACAGACTTAAAAAGAAATACGAAAAAGATCCGAAAAAATTTCAAGAAAAGCAAATGGCGTTGTACGAAAAAGAAGGCGTCAGCCTTACCGGCGGTTGTATGCCGATGCTGGTACAAATGCTGGTGCTTTTCGGTATTATTTCGGTTATTTATTCTCCGCTCAAACACATTGCCCGCATTGACCAATCGGTTATTGATACTTCGGTAGAAGTTGTAAAATCCCAAACCGTAGAAGCCAAAAAATACAAAGAAACGGATTTTAAGGGTTACTACAAAGAAATGCGGATGCTCAGTGAGTTGGAAAACTATGAGGACAAAATCAAAACCGCCATTGCGGCGATTGACGGATATGACGTACAAAAAGCAGATGCGGTTTTCACACAAATGAAAGACTTCCGCGCAGACTTTACCATGTTTGGTAAAAACATGTTGCAAAACCCCGGCACAGGCGGGTTTAGTGTATTGTGGCTTATTCCGCTGTTATCCGGTTTAACAGCGCTTTTATCCAGTTTGCTTTCTATGCACTACACCAAACAAATGACCGGTTCGGAATCACAACCAGGGCAAGGTTGCTCCAACAGCATGATGCTGATTATGATGCCGGCGTTTTCGCTGTTTATCACGTTTTCCGTGCCGGGCGGCGTGGGTGTTTACTGGATTTGTTCCAACCTGATTGCGCTTTTGCAAACGTTTGTGCTTAACCAGATTTATAATCCCGTGAAAATTCGTGCACAAGCGGAAATTGAATACGAAGAACGCCGCCGTCAAAAGCAAGAAGATAAAAAACGTCTTGCCGAGGCACGCGCCAGAGAACAACGTGAATTAGCATTGCAACAAAAAGAAGAAAAGAAACCGACTTCCAAAAAGAAAAAAGCGACGGAAAACAAAACGGAAAAAGCGGTTGAAACTGTCGAAAATGCGGCAGAAGAGACGGCAGAAGAACCCAAAAAACCGCAACAAGAAGACTAACGGCATCCGTGTGTCCGATCTGATAGAAAAGAGGAAAAACCGTGCAAAAAGAAATTATTAAAGAGGCAGAGACGGTAGAAGAAGCTACGCTCCTTGCTTCCCAAGAACTGGGTGTATCCCAAGATAAATTGCAAGTAGAAGTTTTGCAAGAACCGCAAAAGAAAACATTTGGTTTGTTTGGCGGCTCTTTGGCAAAAATCAAAGCCACCGTCAAAGAAGAAACACCGGCAGGGGCCGCCGTTGCTTTCTTAAAAGACATTCTCTTTAAAATGGGTGTCGAGGAAGAGGTTGCCATTGCGGTGGAAGAATCCGATTCCCAATGTACTTTGACGTTGGAAGGCGAAGATTTGGGCTTTATCATCGGTCGCCGCGGCGAAACGTTGGATGCGTTGCAATATTTGACCGGTTTGGTTGCCAACCGTGTGGAAAATTCTTTTTATCGTATAACCATTAACATTGGCAACTACCGCGAAAAACGCGAAAAAACCTTATCGGGTTTGGCAAGAAAAGCGGCCATCCAAGCTGCCAAAACCGGTCGCAGCACCTCGCTCGAACCGATGAACCCGTACGAACGCCGTATTATTCACACCGCGGTACAAAAAGTGGAAGGTGCCACCTCGTTCAGCGTGGGCAGCGACCCTAACCGTCACGTAGTGATTGCCGCGTCCGATGACAATCCTGTCAAACGCGAACCGCGTTCCAATCGCAACCGCGGCGAACGTCGCGAGGGTAAACGCCCTGAACGTTCGGCAGAAGCGGTGGAACGTCCGGTACGTGAAGTGCGCAAATTTGTTCCGCGCAGCAATCCCATGAACACGGCGGAAGACATTGCTCCCCCCGATAGAACAAAATCCGAAACCGAATTGACCGCCACGCTTTACGGCAGAATCGATTTATAAAAAACAAAAGGCAACTCTATTCAAATAGAGTTGCCTTTTTCAATGTGATGAAACGCATCGGTCAGTGCGGCAAATTGTTCGAGCGACAGTTCCTCGGCGCGGGCGGTAGGGGAAAGGGCTGCATTTTCCAATACTTCCCGCACGACTTCTTTTGAAAAACCCGCATTGCACAACGAATTGACAAGCGTTTTTCGCCGTTGCTGAAATGCCGCACGAATCAAACGGAAGAACAGCGCTTCGTCTATAATCTTGCATGGCGGGGTTTTGCGCAGTCGCAATTGAATCACGCTGCTGTCAACGTTGGGTGCGGGCATAAAACTGCCGCGCGAAACCGAAAACAAAAATTGAGCTTCGGCAAAATACGATACCGCCAGCGAAATGGCACCGCACTCCCGCGTACCGGGTACCGCACACAACCGTTGAGCGGCCTCTTTTTGTACCAGCACGGTAATGCTTTCAAACGGTAAGCGGCTTTCGAGCAAATGCATCAAAATAGGTGACGTAATGTAATAGGGTAAATTGGCACACACCACGAGGGGCAATCCCTTTGCATGGGTATTGAGAATCTCTGCCAAATCCAGTTTGAGTGCATCGCCGGAAATGACGGTGACGTTATCATACTCTGCTAACGTTTCTTGCAAAATGGGGAGAAGTCGCGTATCGAGTTCAATGCTGATGACACGGGTGGCGACTTGCGCCAATTCCTTGGTAAGCACCCCAAGCCCCGGTCCGATTTCCAAAACCGCAAAATCACCCGCAAGGTCGGGATGGCAACTTTGCGCCATGCGCGGACAAACCGAAGGGTTAATCAAAAAGTTTTGTCCCAAAGCCTTGGAAAACGAAAAACCGTGACGGGACAAAATTTCCCGAACGGTGCGGATGTCGGTTAACGTCGGCACATAAATCCCCCTTAAAAAATTGATGATAACAAGCACTATCCTATCATATTTTTGCAAACTATGCAACAAAAAGACAACGGAAACATAAAAAAGAACAAAAATGAAAAAGATTTACATTTTGTGGAAATATGCGTGGAAACTGTGAATGAAACGACAAAAACGGGCAAAGTTTTTTTATTTTTAAAAAAGTTTTCCACAAAACTTTTAACTTTTCAACAGGAAAACGCGGTGGAAAAAATGGGGAAAAAAGCAGATTCCTTTTGAAAAACGGTTGCGCATTACGTAAAAGAGCAGTATAATAAGAAAAACAAAATTTCGGGAGCAAACAGCATGAAATTCACAGCAGGACAATTTGATGTAGCGGTTATCGGTGCCGGTCATGCCGGTATCGAGGCGGCATTAGCGGCGGCACGACTGGGGTGTCGGACCGCTATTTTTACCATGAATTTGGATGCCATTGGGAATATGCCGTGCAACCCCTCCATCGGCGGAACAGCCAAGGGGCATTTGGTGCGCGAAATTGATGCTTTGGGTGGCGAAATGGGAAAAGCCGCCGATGCTACATTTTTGCAATCGCGAATGTTAAACCGCGGTAAAGGTCCTGCGGTACATTCCTTGCGCGCGCAAATCGACCGCCGTCAATACGGTGCGTATATGAAAAACGTGTTGGAAACGACCAAAGGGTTGCAAATCAAACAAGCGGAAGTAACCGCACTTGACCGTGCTGAAAACGGCGAATGGCTGCTCACCACAAAATTGGAAGAAGAATATACTGCCAAAACCGTTATTTTGGCAACGGGTACTTTTTTGCGCGGCAAACTGTTTATCGGTGACGTTTCGTACGACGGGGGACCGGACGGATTATTCCCCGCCGCCACGCTGACCGATTCGTTGGTGGCTTTGGGAATGTCATTGCGCCGCTTCAAAACGGGAACTCCTGCGCGGGTGTTGCGCTCGAGTATTGATTTTTCCAAAACGGAAGTGCAGCCGGGGGATGAACCCGTGGTGCCGTTTTCGTTTGAAACGGGCGGTGTTTTGGAAAACCAAGTGGATTGTCACATCACATGGACAACCGCCGAAACCAAGCAAGTAATATTGGACAATTTGCACCGTTCACCGTTATACGGTGGAAAAATTCACGGTGTCGGACCGCGGTATTGCCCCAGTATTGAGGATAAAATCGTTCGCTTTGCCGATAAAGAACGGCATCAAGTGTTCATTGAGCCGTGCGGTTTGCACACACAAGAAATGTATTTGCAAGGGTTGTCCTCGTCCTTGCCGGTCGATGTGCAACTGAAATTGTTGCACACCATTCCCGGTTTGGAAAAGGTAGAAGTTATGCGCCCTGCCTATGCCATTGAATACGATTGCTGTGACCCGCTGCAGTTGGCACCTACGCTGGAATGTAAAGAGTTTGAAGGTTTGTACGGCGCGGGACAATTCAACGGCAGTTCCGGCTATGAAGAAGCCGCCGCACAAGGCTTGGTCGCGGGGGTCAATGCCGCGCTCAAAATACAAGGGAAAGAGCCGCTCATATTGGACCGTGCGTCCAGTTACATTGGTACCTTGATTGATGATTTGGTCACCAAAGGCTGTGCCGACCCGTACCGCATGATGACGTCGCGTTCGGAATACCGCTTGGTGTTGCGGCAAGATAACGCTGACGAGCGTCTGACACCATTTGGCAGAAAAGTCGGACTGGTAGACGATGGTCGTTGGGATCGTTTTTGCCGTCGCCAAGAGCAAAAAGCCGCAGAACGAAAGCGGTTGCAAGAAACCATTTTACCGCCGACCGCAGAATTAAACGAAGTGCTCAAAAATTGCGGTACCACACCCGTGGTTTCGGGTGTTCGGTTGGAAGAGTTATTGCGCCGCCCTCAACTCAATTATGATAATTTGGCGAGCGTGGATACTGCCCGCCCAACCCTTGACCCGCTGGTTCAAGAACAAGTGGAAGTGGAAATCAAGTACGAAGGCTACATTCGCCGTCAACAAGCCGCCATTGATGAACAACGGCGGTTGGAAAATCGGTTGTTGCCGGAAGATACCGACTACACAAGCATTGTCGGTTTGCGCAAAGAAGCACAAGAAAAATTGGGAAAAATCCGTCCGCGCAGTATTGGCCAAGCATCGCGTATCAGCGGTGTCAGCCCTGCCGACGTGTCGGTGTTGCTGGTGTGGTTATCCACCAAAGGAGGTAACACATGATTGATAAGCAGCAGCTGAAAGCCTATGCCGCCGAGTATGGGGTAACGGTGGACGATATCGCCGCCGACAAGTTTGACCGTTATGCGCAGTTGTTGGTGGAATGGAACGAAAAAATGAACTTGACCGCCATTACCGAACCCGAACAAATCGTGGTGAAGCATTTTGTGGATAGTTTGACCGCAGTGCCGCTTCTACCGCAAAAGGAAACCGTTTCACTCATTGACGTAGGAACAGGAGCCGGGTTCCCTGCCATACCGCTTGCCATCGTTTGCAAAAATTTGCGGGTGACGTTGCTGGATAGTCTTAACAAACGAGTACTGTTTTTGCAAGAAGTTTGTCGCGAATTGGGAATTTCGGCACAAACCGTTCACGCCCGTGCCGAAGAGGGGGGAAAAGACCCTGCACTGCGCGAAAAGTTTGACGTGATAACCGCACGCGCGGTGGCGGCATTGCCGACGCTGTCGGAATATTGTTTGCCGTTTTGCAAAGTGGGCGGGGTGTTCCTTGCCATGAAAGGACCTGAAAGTGACGCGGAATTCGAGGCGGCAAAAACCGCCGTCAAGGTTTTGGGCGCCAAAGAAAAAGCGGTACATTCGTTGTGGTTACCTTGTGTGGACGGCGAAAAGCAAGAACGGCGCATTTTTGTGTTCGAAAAAGTAAAACCCACGCCCCCAAAATATCCGCGGCCGACCGCCAAAATCAAAAAGGAAGCATTGAGGTAACAGCCCATGAAACAAGAACGAATTGACCGCATCAGCGAACTGACGCGTATTTCCCGCAAAAGGGAATTAACACCCGAAGAGCAAAAAGAGCGCCAAGCGTTGCGGGAAGAATATTTACAAGCCATGCGTGGAAATATGCAAAGCGTTTTGGAAAATACCAGCATTAAACGCCCCGACGGCAGTGTGGTGCCGCTCAAAGACCAAGTAAAAAAAAGAAACACACATTAAAAAATGCCCCTGACAGACATTCTGTCAGGGGCATTAAAATTTATTTAGGAAGCAGAAAAGTTTTTGGCAAGGTTTTGGTCGGCAAGAACCATATACGTTTTGCCGGTTGCAAACTTGGCAGGGGAACCGTCTTCTTCCGTCAGGGTAAAGCCATCGTTTTGCAACGTGAATTTGATGGGGCGCATGGTACCGCCGCTAATCATATACCCTTTACCGTTGCCGGTAGAAAAATCGTACGTGGTGGTTTTTTTGGTGACGGATTCCACGTTCTTTTGTGCGTACAAAACCACAACGTTGCTGACTTTGATTTGTTTGTCATCTAAAGAAAGATGGGGTTTGCCGTTTTCCAACGTGCCGATTTGTTTACCGTAGGTTTTGGATTCGTTATCGTAAACAAACGAAAGCGTGTGGCTGACAGTGGATTTCAACTGTACTTTTTGAGCCGAACTCGTACCGGCAACTTCTCCAAACGTGAAGGGTTGTTTGGAAGCAGTGTTGGCATATTCGCTTTTTTTGATGCGCTCAGCCATTTTTTTGCCGGAAGTAGCAACACTGTGAACAGTATCCATTACGGATTTGAGTTCGCTGTCGCGCCAGAACGTTTTGGAATCGGCCAGAGCGTCAATGTGCGTCATGACACCGGATTTTAAGGTTTCCAGAGCAAACGGACTGCCGCCGGCGTGGCAGTAAATGGCGTCCAACCCACGGGCAATTCGGACAAACGGAGAACGCGCACTGCGAATCGGACCAAATTTTTCCGGAATGGAAGAGGCGTTGCCGAAAAGGGCTAACAAACGCGGAATAGCACCCTCGGTTTCAATTTCTACAATGAAATCCGCTTCGTCAATACCGGCTTGGTTACCGCGGGTGGTGCCGTCGTTGGGAACCATAATCCCGACAGGGCGGTTACCCTCGGATTTTTTCAACGAAAACTCACCGGTAAGGACGTTCATAAGTTTATTTCCTTTAGAGGGAGATGCCGTTGTGGTTGTTGCGTTGGTTGAAGTGCCTGTTCCATCGCCGACAGGCGTGTCGTCACCTTGCTTGGAGCAACCGCAAAAGCTTACTGTCAATAAACAAGCTGTCAAAAAAAGTGCAACAAAACGTTTCATAATA
>JAZNKF010000001.1:0-33956 GCA_045578425.1 Acutalibacteraceae bacterium | reverse complement strand
TTGGAATCTGCCCACCACCTACCCCTTCACGGCCACTTTCCGTGTGGTATTTGAAAAGGGCGTTGTGGAAAACAGCGGCGGCAAATTCCTTTTGTATACCGAAAACGGTGCCGAAGAAATCCCGGTTGTTAAAACCACGGTGGAAGGCGACGGCTTCGAAGGCGGCAACGTTTCGGATTTGGGCGGTTACTTTAATGAATTGGTCTATTTTACCGATTGCGCCAAACAGCAAAAACCGGTCGAAAAAGCCACTTTAAAGGATGCCACCGCTTCTCTCGCATTCGTGTTGGACGAAATTGCAAACGCATAATTTTTAAAACCAAAAAGAACGCGATTGAGTTTCTCAATCGCGTTCTTTTTATGCTTTCTCGTAAAGTAATCCGTCGGTCGCTTGCATCGTACCGTCCGACCGCACAAATAACGCTTCCACACCGTCCAGCGACTCTATCAATTCTGTTGCTGCTTGTTCGCCCATCACAAAACAGGCGGTGGACAAAGCATCCGCTTTTGCGGAACTTTCACACACAATTGTCACCGAGGATAAGCCATTGTTTGTCGGCATACCGGTTTGCGGGTCCAAAAGATGGTGATATCGCACACCATCTATGGTAAATCCGCGTTCATACACACCGGAAGTCACCGCGGAAATATCTTTCCCCTTAATCACCGCGCACAACTGCGTTGTGTCCGTCGGGTCTTTAATCCCAATACGAAAGGGGTTTCCCTGCTTGCTTCCGCACACCACAATGTTTCCGCCTAAATCAATAATGGCAGAGGAAACACCCTGCCGTTGCAATACCGTTCGTACACTGTCGGCAATGTACCCTTTGGCAATGCCGCCCAAATCCACGCCCGCGTCGGCGGGGATTTGCGCTGTTGTTTCGGTCACTGTCAATCGGCGGTAATCCACCGCCTTTACCGCCAGTGATAACTCCTCCGCGCTCGGAACCGTTGGGCTCTCTGCCGAAAAATCCCACAATGCGGTCAACGGTCGAATCGTCACGTCAAACGCTCCGTTCGAAAGTTCACTGTACTGCTTTGCTTGTAACAAAAGCGCCGCCGTTTCGTCGGATATCGTTATGGGGTTTCCTTCTGCTCTGTTTAATTTTTCAATATCGCTGCCCTCTTTTGTTACACTGAGCAAGGCTTCCATCCGTTCAATTTCGTCAAATCCCGCCGCCAATGCTTTGTCTGCCGCCGCTTTGGGCATATCGTACACCGTAATGGTCACCGCCGTGTCCAGTGCAAAACCCGAACGAGAAAACGATGGTACTCGGCCTTCGCAACCAACCATTCCCAAACCGCAAAGGGCTGTCAATAAAATCACTACATACTTTTTCATTCTCATTTCCTCTCCATACAATATACAGTGTACCACTCATTTTGCTTATCTGTAAAGAAAAAAGTAACAACTTTGTCACAATGATTGCACATTCCCCCTCAAAAAGGTATACTAACGTTGAATAATGGGGAAAGGAGTGTCAGTATGGGAAAACGCTTGGTTTGTCTTGTTCGAAACGATTTTTCGTTCTTTTTATCGCTGTTGTTGCTTACCCTTGTACCGCTGTTTCCGGAATACTGCGCTCCGTTTTTAGCAATCGGCTCACTGTTTGCCGCCGCCAAAGATGCCCATAACCGTCAAACCGTGGTGCAACTGGGCACCCTGGGGAAACTGTTGCTTTTGTTCATCGCTTACCAACTGATTTCCGCCGCCTATTCCCGCCATATCGGCAACACTCTTTCCACTGTTTTGATGTGGGCCGTCATGTTTTGCGGGTATTTGTCACTCACCACCGTGTTGTGTAACCGTCGTCGTTTGCATACGGCACTGTTGTTTGTCAGTGTCGTCGCAGGGATAGTGGGGTTGATCGCTTGTTCACAATACGTCTTGCGCGATATTTTGGGTCAAAAACTTCCCAACCAACTATGGTTTACACTTGATCAAAAACTCTACGCCGTCTTCCCGTTAGGCATCAATTTATACTTGGGGTTCGAACGCGCTGCCGCTACGTTTAATAACCCCAACATTTTAGCCGAGTACTTGGTCATGGTCATTCCCTTTGTGGGCTATGCCGGCTTTTCCGGACCGCGAACCAAAAGAGCTTTGTGGATGCGTGGTTGCTTGTTGCTTGCCGTGCTCGGTACTGCCGTTTCGTTTTCCCGTGGTGCGTATATTGCGCTTTTATCGATGTTGCTGTTGATTTTGGCACTGAATTTCAAGCATTTAACCCCTTTCGTTTTGTGCTTAGTAGCAGCCATATCCCTGATTCCGGAAGCCGTTATGAGCCGTTTTTTGTCCATTGGCGCCACCACCACGGACGGTGCCATTACCGAACGTTTCGAAATTTGGAACGTAGCCGTTCAAACCATTATCGACCGTCCGTTGCTTGGGCTCGGTGCGGGTGTTTCGAATTTTTGGGAATGCCTTACAAACGCCGGCATCAACGCGCCCCATTCCCATAATCTCATTTTGCAGTTGCTGGTAGAAGGCGGTTTTGTCATGTTGTTTATACTGTGTACCGTCGGCACCAAGCTGTTGCAAAACAGTTTGGAACTGGCAAACCGCCGCGCCCGCGGTCATGGTTTGGGCTTTGTACTCAGCATGTTCGTGATTGCGTTTGTGGTATACGGCATGGTGGATTACCCGTTTTTGTCCCCCAAATTGGTCGGCACGTTTTTGATGGTTTTGGGACTTGCCGAATCGGTTTCGCATTTGTACTTGTCCTCACCCACCACCTCTTTCGTATGTTACCCCCACACCCTGTGGCAATCCGCTCGGCAAAATTTTAAAAAGCACCGAAAATGAATTAACGTTCCCTTACCTATGGAATAAAATTACGGGAATTTTAAAAATTTTAAAATTCCTCTTGACTTTTTTTAAAAAACACACTATAATCTACTACGTTGTTTGCCTATGCGCTCGTAGCTCAGCTGGATAGAGTGCTTGACTACGAATCAAGAGGTCAGGGGTTCGAATCCCTTCGGGCGCGCCAAAAAGAGAGTACTAACCGTAAGGTTGGTGCTCTCTTTTTCCGTTTGCAAGTTTTCGTAACCCCCGTCATACACTCAAATGGGAAACATTGGAGAATACCCGTTTTTGACAAAAAGTTGACAAAAACGGGTGTTTTATAGTATACTGTCTGTGTGTTTTTGAAAATCTTGTCGTTTTTCGGCGTTTTTCAAAGAGGAGGAATGGTATGGTAACAACTTTGCAAGCCACGCAAAACGCGCCGCTTTTTTGTGAAAAAAAGCGTTGGCTTTTGTTTGGTGCGCCGCTTACCGCCACACAATACGAGTTGCATGAGGAACAGTTGGTGCGGCATACCGGCTTGTTCGCGGTAACCACTCACGCCGTTCCGTTTTCGCAAATTCGCAACATGGTGCTGACACAAACCACATTGCAAAAATGGTTTGGCTTGTCATCGATTCATGTGGCGACCAGCAATCCGTCTTTTCCGGAATGTGTGGTCAAAAACATCCGCAACGGTGCGGCCTTTGCGGAACAGTTGCGGCAGTTGTGGGCAAAGGCGGAATCGCCCATGGTATTCACCGCGGATTGATTTTTTAAGTTAGGATGGGGCATTTTATGGAAAACAGAAAGCGTCGCTTTGGCGACCGAAAAGACGGATGGCGTCTGCGCCATACCCAATCTTTCTTTGCGGTAATGCCGCATATCATGAAAGACCGTTCAGACTCCCAAGTCTTTTTTGATGACTACATTGAAATTGAAGAATTGGAAAAATACGTGCGCGCCATGCGCAAAGAACACGACATGCCGTACTTTTCTTTGTACCACGTGATGATTGCAGCGGCTATGCGTTTATTTGTGATGCGCCCACGGTTAAATCGTTTTGTCATAAACGGTAAAACCTACGCCCGTAATCGCTTGACATCTTCCATGACGGTAAAGCGGAGCCTTTCGCAAAATGCGTTGGAAGTGTGTATCAAACCCTCGTTTGAAAAAACCGACACGGTTTTTGACGTTTACCGCAAAGTGAACGAAACAATGGAAAACGAAGTGCGCGACGACGAAAGTGAAAACGATACCGACATGATTGCCAATATTCTCAACCGCTTGCCGGCTTGGTTGGTGCGGGCGTTTGTCAATTTCATTAAATTCATGGATAATCACAACATGATGACGGAATTTATCAACAAACTCAGTCCGTTCCACACGTCATTTTACATCACCGACGTCGGCTCCATCGGTATCGCTCCGATATACCATCACATTTACAATTTCGGAACCACTTCCGTGTTCATTGCCTTGGGTAAAAAAGAAATTGTGCCCATGGCTTCGCTTGACGGAACAATCGAGCCCAAAAAAGTGGTGCGGTTGCGCGTTGTGGCAGACGAACGCATCTGTGACGGTCAGTATTATGCCGAATCGTTCCGTATCTTCCGTCGCTTGCTTAAAAAACCGCAATCGCTTGAAGTCCCGCCCACAGAATTTCCGGAAGATACTTGGATTTAAAACAATAAAAAAAGAGAGACGACAGATGTCGTCTCTCTTTTTTTATTTTTAACTTATTGAATCACTTCGCGCAACCATTCGAGCGTGCAGTTTACCATGTGTTTGCCGGTTTCGGCCGAAGCTTCTTTGGCGCTTTCGGCAAACCATTCGGTGTTTTGCGAGCAACGGGAAAGGTCGACGTTTTCAGGCCACGTTCCCATCATGAGCGAGGTTTCCCACTTGCCGGCATGGTCAAAACCACCGCATTTGATTTGCGCATCCGCGCCAATCAGCGGAATGACTTTAATGTATGCAAACGGGTCGTCGCCGCCGCCGAGATTTTCATAATAATCGGCGTAGGAATCGCTGCCCCACCAACCTTTTCCTAAGGTTTCTTCCATGTATTCCATGGTTACTTTTTTGGCGGCTTTGTGACAAGCAATCGTCATGGGCATCAAACCGGCTGCTTCGGTTTGATGGTGCGGTACCAAATAGATATTCTTAATTCCCGCATAAATCATGGATTTTAATATGTTATACAAATACGCGGTGTACGCATCTTCATCCACGTGGAAATGACCGGGTTTGGGTTCGCACACGGCATACGATGCCACGCCGTACCAAATAGGCGGGCACACCACGATTTCTTTTTCCTTTTCCAGTTCACGCATGCAGCCGGTAACCACCATGGTATCGGTACCGCAAGAAGCATGGTGCGCGTGGTATTCGAGCGTGCCAATCGGGATAATGAACGGCACTTTGCGTTTTACCGCATCTTCAATTTGGTCATAGAACATATCAATCAGTTGCATTTTACTTTCTCCTTTACCCTTGGAATTGCTTTTAGTATAATCTCTTCTGTCTATAAAATCAAGTGTTTTCGCAAATTTGTAAAGGACCGAAACCGTGCGGAAGCAATTCTTGTAAAGTGTAAGTGTGAATCCCGTTTTGTGAAATTACATACACCAAAAAATTATCCGAACAAAACTCCCGCATCACTTGGCGGCAAACGCCGCAAGGGGGAAATCCGTCGGTAACAACACCGTCTTTTCCGCCGCAAACGGCAATGGCCGAAAAGTTTCGCTTTCCTTCGCTGACCGCTTTGAAAAACGCGGTTCGCTCGGCACAGTTTGTTGCTCCGTACGAGGCGTTTTCCACGTTACTGCCAAGATACACCGTGCCGTCATCACACAGCAACGCCGCGCCGACGGTACAACGCGAATACGGTGCATACGCATTTTTCATGGCGCCTTTGGCGAAGTCTGCCAACTGTTCTTTTGTCATAAAAAGCACCCCATTTCTTGCAAAAACGATGTGCCGTTTGCAGGTGATTTCACCCCAAAATAGTCGGCAACGGTTGCCGCCACATCGGCAAAAGTACTACGTGTTCCCAAATTGCACGGCGTTATACCGCGACCATATACCAAAAGCGGTACGTATTCCCGCGTGTGGTCGGTACTGCTGTCGCCGGGGTCACAGCCGTGGTCCGCGGTAATAATCAATATATCTTCCCTTTTCAGTTGCGGCAAAAACGTACCGAGCCACGCATCAAATGCTGACAATGCCTGTGCATACCCCTCGGCATTGTTGCGGTGACCGTATACCATATCAAAATCCACCAAATTGGTAAAACACAATCCCTCAAATGCGGTATCGGCAGCGGTGGCGGTTGCCGCCATGCCTTCTTCGTTACTGTGTGTAAAAGTAACTTTTGTCGTGCCGACTCCCGCAAAAATATCCGAAATTTTACCGATAGCAATCACTTGTTTGCCGGCGGCCTTCACGATATCCAACACCGTTTCGCCGATAGGAGGTAATGAAAAATCGTGGCGGTTTGCCGTGCGTGTATACTGTCCGTTTTCGCCGACAAACGGACGGGCAATCACCCGACCGACGGCATGTTCACCCACCAACAGTTCACGGGCAACACGGCAATATTCGTACAATTTTTCCACGGATACGACTTCTTCGTGCGCCGCAATTTGGAACACACTGTCTGCCGAGGTATACACAATCAAATCGCCGGTTTTTACGTGTTGTTCACCAAAATCCCGAATCACTTCGGTGCCCGAGTACGGCCGATTGCACAGCACACCGCGCCCTACACGGCGGGAAAATTCGTCTAACAATTCTTTGGGAAATCCATTAGGATACGTAGGAAACGGCTCTGATAAACAAAGCCCTGCCAACTCCCAGTGCCCGGTAGTGGTATCTTTGCCGGCAGAGCGTTCCGCCATGCGACCGTAGGCAGCCGTCGGTGCCGCTTCTTTACCTAAAAAGGAAACTTCATCAACGTTACCAAGCCCCATTTTCCTAAGATGCGGTATGTGCAACTGACCGCTGCGGTAACAACTTTTGAGCGTGTGTGTTCCCACATCGCCAAACAACGCCGCATCGGGCAATTCGCCAATGCCAAAACTATCTAACACGATTAAAAAAACACGTTTCAAAAACTCACCTCACAGCGGTATTCAGTGCAATCTCCATCATCTGCGTAAAAGAATTTTGTCTTTCTTCTGCCGTTGTCTTTTCACCGGTAACCAAACTGTCCGAAACGGTGCAAATGGCAAGCGCGTGTTTCCCTGCTCGGGCAGCGGTCATGTATAGTGCCGCCGCTTCCATCTCTACCGCCATAACGCCCATTTTTTGCCACGCAGCGGTAGCGGCGCTATCGTCACCGTAAAACGTGTCGGAAGAAAGCAAGTTCCCCACATGATACGCAGCCCCTGCTTTTTGGGATTCCTCCACAGCCTTTTGCAACAAACCAAAATCGGCAAGCGGTGCAAACGTTCCGGGAAGACCGTATTGTTCGGCAAAACGGGAATTGGTACAAGCACCTTGCCCTAACACAATATCGCGTACCTGCACGTTTGGTTGCAGGCTTCCCGCCGAACCGATGCGCAAAATATTTTCTACACCAAAAAAGTTGAACAATTCATAGGCGTAAATCCCCATCGACGGCATACCCATGCCGCTCGCCATCACCGAAACCGGTTTGCCCAAATAGTTGCCGGTGTAGCCTTGCACGCCGCGTACGTTGTTCACCAAACGAATATCCGTCAAAAAATTTTCTGCCACAAAACGGGAACGCAACGGGTCACCCGGCATGAGCACCGTTTTGGCAAAATCGTCGGGAGTAGCGTTTATATGCGGTGTAGGATATAACGGTTTGTTCATTGTATAACACCTCTTATTTTTCAAGTTGTTTAACCAAGGATATCACACGGCTGCTACCAAGCCGCGAAGCACCCAAGCGGATAAAATCTTCGGCATCTTGCAGCGTGGAAATACCGCCTGCCGCCTTTATTTTCACGTGTGGTGCCACGTGTGCGGCAAACAACGCCACATCTTCTCGCGTGGCTCCGCCTTTAGAAAACCCGGTAGACGTTTTGATATAATCTGCCCCTGACTGTGAAACAATTTCACACATTTTGATTTTTTCGGCTTGTGTCAGCAAACACGTTTCCACAATTACTTTCAGTATATGCTCTCCACAAGCCGCTTTGACCGCTTTGATATCCGCCAACACTTCGTCGTATTTTTCCTCGCGCAGTTTGCCAAGGGGAATCACCATGTCAATTTCGTCAGCACCGTTTTGCAACGCTTCCTTTGTTTCGAAAACCTTTGCGGCAGTTGTGCTGTACCCGTTGGGAAAACCCACCACCGTACAAATTGGCACTCGGTCACCCAAATACGCTTTTGCTTGTTTTACAAAAGCGGCGGGAATACACACCGAAGCGGTGCGGTAGGTTACCCCTTCTTCACACACAACGCGAACATCCTCCCACGTTGCCGTGGGAGATAATACCGTGTGGTCTACCATAGACACTATTTCTTGTATTGTCATGAGGATTTCTCCTTTCCGTCTTACTTATTCAGTGTACCATATTTTCCCTGCCTTTGCAACAACAGCCTTGGTGTCAGGGTTAACACCAAGGCTGTTGTCTTTTTCATCGACACGTATACTGTTTTGCCAAAAAATCTTCTATAATATAACAAAGTTGCTCTTCGTCTGTTGTTTCGCGTAACAGTTTTTCTGCCAACGTTTGTACCACCGACTCGCTGGGGTCAATATCGTGTTTTTTAAGCACGGTGCCATCCTCCCACTCGATAGTGATTCCATAAGTTGCTTGTACTTTTTCGTCAAGATATATGGTCTCTTTCATCGCCATACAACGAGATATTGTTTTCACTTATCCCCACGCCCCTTTTCCTTAGTATATCACTTCGGAAAGTGAACGTCAATAACATTTTGTTAATTTTATTCGCTTTTTTCCACCAAATTACGACCAATTTCGTCGCAAAATTGTTCCCACGCTTCGGGATTTTTTACGTAATACAGAGGACACAGCTTTCCGGTAACGTCATAATGGCGCAACAAATCGGTCTGGTCTAACTCAAACTCGCGGCACAACCACGTCACCAAGCGCACCAACGAAGCGTACGTTTTTTCCGAAAACCGCCCGCTTGTATCGGGGTGGCATACTTCAATGGAAATGGTGTCCCGATTGCGGTGATTGGTTGCCGAAGAAATTTCGTCCAGCGGTACACACTGTACCACCTCCCCCTCTAACCCGACAATAAAGTGTGAACTAACCGTAACGCCTTCTTGATTAAAATAATTTCGATTTTGCATGGCGGTGGTGTTGGGGTTGCCCACATAATGAACGGCAATCGCCGTTACCTTGTTCAACTTGGTCCCGCGCCGTGCAGCACCGTCCAACGCAATGAGTTCTTGTTGTATCCAATCGGGAACGGCAATCTCTTTTGGTTGTTTGCGAAAAAGCAACAAGCAACACAGTGTTACCAAAACCAAAGCAACAAGAAAAAAAGCGATACGGTGCTTACGGCGTTGTTCGTGTCGTAAATTGGTTAAAGGGGACCCCGTCGGTATCATGTAATCACCTTCTTACATACTACGGTACCATATGGTCTAAAAAAACTCAATAAATTGCTTAAAAATTTAAAAAGTTTTTAAATTTCACAAAAAATTCGTGCTTTCTTGACACAAAGGGTGTATAATGGAATTTGTTTTTCAGTATCCCACAAAAAAGGAGGCTTTTTTCGTTGAGCAAAATGACAGTGGAACAAATCATTTGGGAAACGGCACAACAACAAACCGTCACCGAAAAAAGCCGAAAGCGCCGTACACGATGGTGGCTGCCCGCCGTGCTGGATATACTCCTTGCCGGTATTCTTTTGTGCGTGTTTGCATTGTTTCACCACGTGTTGCCTTCTGCCGAAAAACCGGCAGAATCGATTACCCCTCCCGTGGTGCAAACCCCGCAAGAGCCGGAAGATACCTCGATGGGTGCCAAGTTCAAAGACAAATTCACCGACACGGTCGTGCGCACCGAAACCGGTTATTCCTCCAAAAATATTTCGCTGTCTGTGGAAAAGAAGACCCTGGGCGAAGGTAAAGATTTGGTCACCTACTATGTAGCCGACATTTATATACGCGATATTGAATGTTTTCAAACCGCGTTTGCCAAAGACACTTATGGCAGCAACATCAAAGAGGATTTGTTGGACATTGCCGTACGCCACAACGCTATTTTGGCTATTTCCGGTGATTATTACGGTATGCACGCCAACAAATCCGTGATTCGTAACGGAAAACTTTATCGCAATAAAAGCAGCGATGAAGACGTTTGTGTGCTATACCGCGACGGCACCATGCGTATGTTTGCCGAAGGAACGTTTGATGCCGAAAAAGAAATGCAAAACAACGCTTGGCAGGCGTTCAGTTTTGGTCCGTCGTTACTTAATGAGGACGGCACACCGCGCAGCGGTTTTTCCGGCTATTTGTCACAAACGCATCCGCGCTGTGCCATTGGCTATTACGAGCCGGGACACTATGCCTTCGTGCTGGTTGACGGGCGCAAAGAGAATTATTCCGTCGGTATGAAATTAGAGGAACTGGGTGAGTTGTTCCAATCTTTGGGATGTTCCGCCGCCTACAACTTAGATGGCGGGCGCACGGCGGTGATGGCGTTTGGCAACGAAGTAGTCAACCAACCGTACAAAGGCGGCCGTCAAATCAGTGATATCATCTTCATTGGGGAGGTAGCACAGCCGTGAACAACATGTGGATAAAGGGTCTTGCACATGCCTGCGTTATTCTGGTGTTGGTGTTGCTGACGTTACTGATTTTTGATTATTTGAACCCCACCATGGATTTTATTAACAACCCGATTGCCAAAGGGTTTATGGTTGTGCTGTGCGTACTCAGTTTGACAGTATCGTTGCTTTTATTGGCGGCATGCCGTCGCAAACGATAACAACGACAAAGTCCGCTGTTCTTTTTTTGAACAGCGGACTTGTTTATTTTTCAAACCAAGAAAACAATGCCGAAAGCCATTCTACCACTTTAAAACGCACAACATAGCGCGGCGCTTGTTCAATAATATGGCATTGCTTTTCACCCAAAGTATCAGATAAGGTATGACGGTCGGTTGCCGCCGCCACACAAAGCGGCGGGTACATAACACACCACCAGTTTTTCCCCTTGCCCTCACCAATGACAATTTGCACCGTTTTGTACCGCCCTGCGGGGAACGTTCCGTTTTCGTACGTGCGTGTAGAAAAATAGCTTTCGGTCAGTTGTGCGGTAATGGGATAATCGTATCCTTGTTGCTGAATACATTTTTCGGCAGCTTGCTGTATTTGCGGCAAAGCCGCCTGTATTTCCCGCTCGGCTTGCTCACGAGAAGTGGTATCTGCAAACAACGTCGCACCTGCAGACAAAACGGCATCCCTCACGCGCAGTTTGAGCGCTTGGTCTTCAGCCGTGTCGGAATTTGCCAACACGTGCAAGCGCACGACGGCATCGCGTATTTGTGCACAATTCCCTTCAAAGGTACACATAACCAATACTAAACAGACGGTAACCACTCCGGCTATGGCGCGAAGACTTTGTTTCATATAAAAACCACCCTTTGCTAATCGTTCTATGTAACGATGATAAGCATGGGTGGTTTTTTCCGTTTTATTCAGTTTCGGTTAAAATAATACCATTACACGGCCTACAAAGGCGGGTTTGCGGATACTGTTTTTGCAAGTGTTCCACACTGTTTTGCGCTTCTTTCGCCCCGCGGAATATGCCAAACACCGCCGAGCCGCTACCGCTTAAAGCCGCCGCGTCGGCACCGTTGTTTTTGAGAATGTGACAAATGTTTTGGGTGTGCGGCAATGAAAGCGGTTGTTCAAACGTGTTAGCCACGCGGCTAAAAACACCGTCTATGTCCCCCATCGTTAATGCCGCGCACATACCGCTGACATCCGGATGAATTACGTTTTCGGCAGTATCCCACCGCGCATAGGCTTGCGGGGTAGAAACGCCGCCATCCGGTTTGACAATAACAAGGTAGCAAGGAGCAAGCGAGGGTAACGGCGTTAGTTTGACACCGGTATCTTCGCCCAAAGCTGTGCCGCCCAACAAACAAAACGGAACGTCCGCGCCGATTTTGGCACCCAAGTCACACAGCGCATTCGCCGAAAGCTGAGAACCGTTCAACCGATTGAGTGCCGCCAAAACCCCCGCGGCATCGGCACTGCCGCCTGCCAAACCCGCTTGTTGGGGGATGGATTTTTCCACTGTAACGGCGCAACCGCTTTTCATTCCTATGGTTTGTTTAAAAAGCATTGCCGCTTTGTACGCGGTGTTTTTTTGATTTTCGAGTGCTTTGTCGGAACAAGAAAAGACAACATCCTCGCGCTTTGGCAACAACTCTACCCCAATACGGTCATACCAGTCAATCGACTGAAAAACCGTCTGTAAGGTGTGGTACCCATCGTCCTTTTTGCCCGTAATATCCAACGCTAAGTTGATTTTTGCCGGTGCTTCTGCCACTATTTTCATACAATAAGCCCCTTGACAAATTGCTCAATACGTTTGAGTGCTTCGGTAATGTGAGCAATGGAATAACAATAAGAAATGCGCACGAACCCTTCGCCGCAATCGCCAAATGCTGTTCCCGGCACAACCGCCACGTGTTGCTCTTTGAGCAACCGTGTGCAAAACTCCTCCGACGATAAACCCGTTGCCGTAATCGAAGGGAACACATAAAAAGCACCTTCCGGTTCAAAGCAAGGCAACCCCATTCGTTGCAGTTCCGAAACTATCAAGCGACGGCGCGCATCGTAATCGGCACGCATCATCTCTACATCTTCGTCACCACTTGTCATGGCCTCAATAGCGGCATGTTGCGACACCGTAGGCGCACACATAAGCGCAAACTGGTGCAGTTTGAGCATTTGTTTCATAAGCGGGGCGGGTGCACACGCATAACCCAGCCGCCACCCCGTCATGGCAAATGCCTTAGAAAAACCGCTGATGTATACGGTGCGTTCTTGCATCCCCGGCAGGGTTGCAAGACTCACATGGCGTTCGTCACCATAGGTTAATTCGCTGTATATTTCGTCTGACAACACCACAATATTCGTGCCGCGCAACACGGCCGCGATTTCTTCCAAATGTTCGCGACGCATGACAGCACCGGTAGGGTTGTTGGGGAACGGAAATATCAACACTTTGGTTTTGGGCGTAATAGCTTTTTTAAGTTCCTCTGCCGTTAAACGAAAACCGTTTTCCGCCTTCGTTTCAATCGGCACCGGCACACCGCCTGCCAACCGTGTCAGCGGGTCATAACACACAAAGCAAGGTTCGGGAATTAACACTTCGTCCCCTGCCGAAACCACGGTGCGCAAACACAAATCGATGGCTTCGCTGCCGCCAACGGTTACCAACACCTCGGTCGATGCATCGTAAGAAAGACCGGCGCGGCGCTCAACATAGCCTGCAATCGCTTCGCGTAAGCGCGGCATGCCGGCATTGGCAGTGTACCACGTTTTCCCTTTTTCCAAAGATTCTATTCCTTTTTCCCGAATGTGGAACGGCGTTGCAAAATCGGGTTCCCCAATCGAAAGGGAAATCACATTATCCATACCGGCGGCAATGTCAAAGAATCGCCGAATACCCGACGGTTTTAATTCGGCTACCGCACGGTTAATAGCAGTTTCGTAGTTCATAGGATTATACAAGACCTCTTTCGTCTTCATTTTCGCCTAAAAACATAACGTTGCTTTCTTTATAACGGCGCAATATAAAGTGGGTGGCGGTAGAAATAACAGAATCGAGCGGCGCCAACCGTTTGGCAACAAATGCCGCAATTTCTTGAAACGTCTTGCCGTTAACACGCACCGACAAATCATAGCCCCCCGACATAAGATAGACGCTTTCCACCTCGTCAAACGCCATGATGGTTTCGGCAATGCCTTCAAAACCGATGTCCCGACGCGGAGCGACTTTGAGCTCGATAATCGCCGTTACATAGTCGCGGTCGGTTTTGTCCCAGTCAACTACCGCTTTGTAGGCTCGCAGCGCACCGCTTTTTTCCAAAGAAGTAATGCGGCCTGCTACCTCTTCTTCGGAAATATCCAGCATAGCCGCCAACTGTGCGTTGGTGAGCCGTGCGTTGGAATCCAATATCTTTAACAACTTATCCATGAATGGTTCCTCCTATTTGGTGTTTTTTTCAGTATACCATAAATTTGCTTTAATGCCAAGAAAAGAATTGCGTTACCTCTTTTTTTGTGATATAATGAACCAATTATAAAAGGAGATGATACTATGCGCGCTGTTATTACGGTTATCGGTAAGGATACCGTGGGTATTTTGGCAAAGGTTTCTTCTACTTGCGCCAAGCACGGCATCAATGTCTTGGAAGTGACTCAATCAATTTTGCAGGAAATGTTTGCCATGATTATGATGGTGGATATGACAAACAGTGATATACCGTTCCCCGAATTTTCCGACCGCATGACACAACTCGGTGAGTCCATGAGCATGGCGATTCACACCATGCATGAGGATATTTTTAATTCCATGCACAAAATTTGACGGGAGATACCAGAATGTTAAACACAAAAGATATTTTAGAAACCATTGCGATGATTCAAGAGGAACATTTGGACATTCGCACCATTACGATGGGAATCTCGCTTTTGGATTGTTGTGACAGCGATATTGATACTGTCTGCCGCCGCGTGTATGATAAAATTACGACTCGTGCCGCCCATTTGGTGAAAGTTGGCAATGAAATTGAAAAAGAATATGGTATTCCGATTATCAACAAGCGCATTTCGGTTACCCCCATTGCCATGGTTGTAGCGGCTTGTACCGACAAAAATCCGCTGAAATTGGCCCATACACTGGAAAAAGCTGCCGTTGCTTGCGGTGTTAACTTTATCGGTGGGTATTCGGCTTTGGTACACAAAGGATTTGCGGCAGGCGACCGCGAACTGATAGAAAGCATCCCCGAAGCCTTGGCAACCACAAATCATGTCTGCTCCTCGGTAAACATCGGTTCTACCAAATCCGGTATCAACATGGATGCCGTAGCGCAAATGGGACGTGTAGTGCGCCGTGCGGCAGAGCTTACTGCTGACCGCGATTGCATTGGCCCCGCCAAATTGGTCGTGTTCTGCAACGCACCCGAAGACAACCCGTTTATGGCGGGAGCTTTTCACGGTGTGGGTGAACCCGATTGTGTTATCAACGTGGGCGTTTCCGGCCCCGGTGTAGTGCGCGCCGCCTTGGAAAAGGCGGGTGACTGTGATTTGACGGCCGTGGCGGATTTAATCAAACGCACGGCGTTCAAAATCACGCGTATGGGACAGTTAGTTGCCAAAGAGGCTTCCCGCCGTTTGGGTGTGCCGTTTGGCATTGTTGACTTATCTCTCGCTCCCACACCCGCAGTTGGTGACTCGGTGGCACATATTTTGGAAGAAATGGGTTTGGAATGTTGCGGCGCACACGGCACGACTGCCGCACTGGCATTGCTCAACGACGCTGTTAAAAAAGGGGGCGTCATGGCTTCATCACACGTTGGCGGTTTGTCAGGCGCTTTCATTCCCGTTACCGAAGATGCCGGTATGATTGCCGCCGCGCGAAGCGGTTGCTTGCGCATTGAAAAATTGGAAGCCATGACCGCCGTTTGCTCGGTCGGCTTGGATATGATTAACATCCCCGGCGATACACCGGCAGAAGTGATAGCCGCTATCATTGCCGACGAAGCGGCTATTGGTATGATTAACTCGAAATCCACGGCCGTACGTGTTATCCCTGCCATTGGCAAACAGGTCGGCGACGAATTGTCGTTTGGCGGCTTATTGGGCAGCGGACCCGTTATGCCGATTAACACCGCCTCGCCCGCGCGGTTGATTCGCCGCGGCGGTCGCATCCCTGCACCGTTACAAAGTTTACGTAATTAAGTGAGGGATGTTGTGTGTTTGCACAAGTAACAAGTATGGGGTTACTCGGTATTGAGGGTTTTCCCGTCAACGTAGAAGTGGATATTGCCGGTGGATTACCCGGTTTTGACGTAGTGGGTATGCCCGGCACCGCGGTGAAAGAATCGCGCGACCGTGTTCGAGCGGCGCTCAAAAACTGCGGGTTTTCGTTTCCGGTCAGTCACATCACCGTTAATTTAGCACCGGCGGATATCAAAAAAGAAGGCTCGGTTTACGACGTGCCGTTGTTAATTGCCTTGCTGTGCGCCGCCGGACAACTGCAAATACAAACCGACGGTATGGCGTTTGTGGGTGAGTTATCCTTAACCGGTGACATTCGTCCGGTACGTGGAGTGTTACCCATGGTGATTGCCGCACGAAACGCCGGTATACATACCGCTTTTATCCCCAAAGAAAACGCCGCCGAGGGTGCCGTGGTCGATGGCATTACCGTTTATGCGGTAGACCACATCAAAACGTTGCTCGCACATTTTGCAGGAGAAAATGTGCTTTCACCGCTTACAAAAACCGAATTTTCACCGCAAATTGACGGCTCAGCGCCTGATTTTTCGGAAGTGATGGGGCAAGCCGTCCCCCGCCGGGCCATGGAAATTGCCGCCGCGGGCTGCCACAATATTTTGTTAGTGGGCCCTCCCGGTTCGGGCAAAAGCATGTTAGCCAAACGGCTCCCCTCTATTTTGCCGGATATGACAAGAGAAGAAGCACTGGAATCCACTGCACTCCATTCCATTGCCGGTACGTTGCCGGCAGGTGTCGGATTACTTCGCTTTCGACCGTTTCGGTCACCGCATCACACCGTTTCGTTACCCGGTTTGACGGGCGGCGGCACCATACCACGCCCCGGTGAAATCTCGTTGGCACACAACGGCGTGTTGTTTTTGGATGAAATGCCGGAATTTTCACGGCAAACCATGGAGGGATTGCGCCAACCGTTAGAAGACGGGCGAGTAACTATCTCGCGCGTGAGCGCTTCGCTTTCGTATCCCTGCTCATTTATGCTGGTGGGTGCTATGAACCCTTGTGCTTGCGGGTATTACGGTCATCCTCATCGTGCTTGCACGTGTTCCTCTTCGTCGGTACACCGATATTTGTCCCGCATTTCAGGACCGCTTTTGGACCGCTTTGATTTGCACGTGGAAGTGCCGCCGGTGGAATACGAAAGTTTGACCGCCAAGGCGCTGGCGGAATCTTCGGCCTCTATTCGAGAGCGTGTCAACACCGCCAGACAAGTACAAAAGGAGCGGTATAAAGGCACCGCGGTTCGCACCAACGCGGGACTCACACCCGCTTTGTTGCGGAAATACTGCGTGTTATCCGACGGTGCTAATACACTGATGCAAAGCGCCTTTGAGCGGTTGGGACTTTCCGCTCGCGCATATGACCGTTTGTTAAAGGTTGCTCGCACCATTGCCGATTTGGGCGGCAGTGAAGTGTTGCATATAGACCATCTTTCGGAGGCTATCCAATACCGTAGTTTGGACCGCAAGTATTGGGGCGCTGAATAAAAAGGAGAAAAATATGATTCGTCACATTGTTATTTGGAAATTGGCAGACACAGCCGAAGGTAATGGCAAACTGGAAAACGCCCGTATTATGAAACAACGTTTAGAAGCGTTGGTAGGCGTAATTGACGGGTTGGAAGAAGCGGTAGTCGGTGTAAATTTTAACGGCGGAGAATATGACGTTGCCCTTGACTCGCGTTTTACCAGCAAAGAAGCGTTGGATAATTATGCAACGCATCCGGCGCACGTTGCCGTAAAGAAATTTGTGCACGCCGTGGCAATTGGTCGACAAAGCGTGGATTTTACGGAAGAATAAACAATCAAAAAGCACGGCAGTATCTGTGAATACTGCCGTGCTTTTTCATTTACAAATAGTTTAAAACGTCGCGTAACTCGGTGACTTCGGTCACGTTTTCGGGATGTTCGTCGCGCCCTACACTGTTCAAGTAGATGGCTTTCATACCCGCTCCCTGCGCCCCTGCAATATCGTTGACGGGATGGTCGCCCACCATTACACAATTCTTGGGAGAAACACAAAGGCGTGCCGCCGCACGTAAAAACAGTTCCCTGTTTGGTTTGTGAACGCCCTCTTCGCCGGAAACCAACACGGTATCAACATACGGTTTTATGCCGCAAAGATCCAGTTTACGGTGCTGAACCAATCCTCGACCGTTGGTGATAAACGCCAAACGATATCCCCGCTGTTTTAATTTCTGCAACACTTCCGTTGTTTCGTCAAACAGTTTGACGTGGCGAGGAAATTCCAAGTTAAATTCCCTCAGCAACTCTTCGGCCGAAGAAACACCCTCCCACTGCCAACGTTGGAACAACTCTTTGAAGAAGGCAGTGTAATTGACATAGCCGCCGTTATTGTCTTGTGCCATTTGCCATGCGCGTTTTTCTGTTTCTTCTTTTGGCAAATACGGCATGTGGCGTTCCATCAACACTCTATTGGCTTCCAGCACCGCGGCAAAACGGTCTTGTACCGTGTCGTCAAAATCCAACAATACCGCCCGCCCGCCGCCAATGCCGCAAAGAACATCGTGTGCGTTCTCTTCGTCAACCGGAATTTGTTTTTTTAAATCGTCCACCGTGTCAAAACGACGTTCTTCGCGCAAAAAACGAATAAGTTGCACCGGCACGTTTTTGCCGTACAAATCCCCCGAAAAATCGGAAATCCACGTTTCGGCCTGCGGGCTTTTGAGGGCACCGACGGTGGGGTGAATCCCCACATTGGTTACGCCGAAATGCTGTTTGCCGTCAATCACTATCAGCGAAGCGTATACCCCGCATTTTGGCACCGTGTAACCCGGCAAAAATACTTGATTGATGGTGGGAGTCCCCCAGGTGTTGCCGGTATGATTCCCTTCGGTTACGGGAAAATCTACCGTAAACGGATACCCCAATAGTCGTGCGGCGAGTTCCACTTCGCCGCCCAACAAGGCAGTACGAATACGCGTGGAACTGACCGGCTCTCCCTCGCAAAGCATTGGCGGTACAACGGTGACGGTGATACCAAGCGGCTCGCATAATTCTTTAAGGCACTGCGCATCACCCTTGCCACCTTTGCCGAAACGATAATTATAGCCGCAACAAATATGGCGAGCACTCAACTGCTCGTGCAATACCGTGTTGACAAATTCTTTGGGGGAAAGGTGATGTACCTTATCAAAACAAAGTTCAATCCATTCTTCGGCTCCCAAGGTTTCGAACAAGGCATCTTCCCTTGTGGGGGTCAACAGCCGTCCTGCCGCCGTTTTGGGTGCTCCCGTCATGGACAGCACCGTTGCGCGCAACGCGCCCCCCGTTACAGCATCTCTCGCGCCGCAAGCAGAGGCAATCACCGCACGGTGACCGATATGTAAGCCGTCAAACACGCCAAGCGCCACGGCACGCGGTACTTTGGGTAACGTGTTTTCCCATTCGCCCATATAACGACACAGTGCCATAAAACGCCCCTCCTTTTTTTGCGTGATAATGCCATTGTAACACATTTTTCTTAAAAACAAAAGTTGTTTTGAAAAAAGACACAAAAAAAACACAAATCTTTGGTACGATGTACACTGTAATATTTTGCTCTGAAAAGGAGGATTTCTACCATGATAGAAGTGCAAAACCTCACCAAACGCTACGGTTCACTGTGCGCGGTAGACGATATCAGTTTTCGCGTAGAAGAAGGCGAGATTTTGGGGTTTTTGGGGCCGAACGGCGCCGGTAAATCCACCACCATGAACATTTTGACCGGGTATCTTTCTTCCACTGCCGGTACTGTTAAAATTAACGGTCACGACATTTTGGAAGAACCCAACGAGGCCAAAGCAAACATTGGGTATCTGCCCGAACAGCCGCCGCTGTATTTGGACATGACGGTGCGCGAATATTTAAACTTTGTCTATGACCTGAAAAAATGCAAATTTAACCGTGCCAAACATTTGGCGGAAATTTGCAAACTGATGCGCATTGAACACGTGTTTGACCGTTTGATTAAAAACCTTTCCAAAGGTTACCGCCAACGTGTCGGGTTTGCACAAGCCCTTGTCGGCAACCCGCCCGTTTTGATTTTGGACGAGCCGACGGTTGGTTTGGATCCCAATCAAATTATCGAAATGCGTACATTGATTAAAAACTTAGGCAAGCACCATACGGTGATTCTTTCGTCCCATATTTTGCCGGAAATCGAAGCGGTGTGCGACCGCATTGTCATTATCAACGGTGGCAAAATTGTAGCCGACGACACCGCTGCGGCACTTTCTGCTCGTTACTCGTCCGACCGTCGTTTGCTCGCGCGCGTGGCGGGGGATGAAAAACGTGTGTACGATATTCTTTCTCACGTTGCCGGTGTTGCCAACGTCACTTGCTTTGGCGAAAAGGAAAATGAAGTGTTTGAATACGCTTTGGAACCGGAAGACGGTGTGGATTTCCGCCGTGCGTTGTTTACGGCGTTATCACAAGAGGGGTTCCCGCTGCTCGGCTTAAAATCTATGGACATGTCACTCGAAGATATCTTTATCTCGCTGACGCGGGAACAATTATCTCCCACCACCCGTAAAGGAGGAAAATAAAAATGAGTGCAATTTTTAAACGCGAGTTTAAAACCTATTTCACATCTCCCATCGGGTATGTGGTATTGGCAATGATTTTTGGACTCAGCGGTTTCTACTTCTTCCAATATAATCTTGCCGGCGGCATGGCCGACCTTTCGTATTTGTTCAGTTCGGTTTTGTCCTTTTTGTTGTTGTTGGTTTTCCCCATTTTAACCATGCGGTTGATGAGCGATGACAAACGCCAAAAAACCGACCAAGCGTTGCTGACAGCTCCCGTGGGACTGACCGGTATTGTGCTGGGGAAATTTGCAGCGGCGCTGCTGTTGTTTGTCATTGGTATCTCCATCACACTGGTTTTTGCGTTTATTATCGCTTTACAAGTAAACCCCGACTGGATGTTGGTGTTTGGCAACTTCCTTGGTTTATTACTGCTCGGTGGCATGGTGATCGCCATTGGCTTACTTATCTCTTGCTTGACGGAAAGTCAATTCATTGCCGCGCTCGGTACGTTTTTGGCTTCTTTTGCTTTGCTGATGATCGACAGCCTTGGCTCGCTGTTTTCGAACAATGCGTTTATGTTATCGGTGATTGATTTTCTTTCGATATATAAACGGTACGCCAACTTTACTACGGGTATCATTCAATACGATGATATTATTTTCTTCATCAGTATGCAGGCGTTGTTCCTGTTCTTGACGGTTCGCGTGCTGGACCGTAAGAGATGGAATTGAGAGGAGGTACCGAATTATGAGTTTGTTTAAAAAATCCGGGGATGAAAAATCGCCCCGTAAAAGCAGTTGGAAATCCAATCGCAAATGGCGACTTGGCGCAACTGCCACAACCTTTACCGTGATTGTTGTTGCGGCGGTAATACTGCTGAACGTTATCTGCGGCGTGTTGGCTGACCGTTTTCCCTGGTCTTTGGACTTAACACCCGATAAAACTTTCTCGTTATCCGAAGAAAGTTTAGAAGTCGCCCAAAAAGTTCCGGACTCGGTTACGATTACCGTTTTTTCGCAGGAATCGGTGTTTTCCGCTCCCAATACGGGTGCGGAAGAATACGACACTATTCTTCGTCAATTTTATCATTTCACCAAAGAATATAATTCCGTTTCGGGCGGCAAAGTAAAAACCGAATACGTGGATTTGGAAGCCAATCCCGCTCTTGCCAATGCATACAAGGAATACGACGTTTCTACCGGCGATATTTTGTTCCGCCGCGGCGAAAGATTCCGTGTTATCAGTTTGGACGACCTTGTCAACGAAGAATATACCTCATACTACGAAAGCACGGTGACTTCGCTTGTGGAACAAAAGCTGGCGGTAAATATCAACAGCATCTGCGGTGAAAAAAGCATTACGCTGACGTTCCTTACCGGGCACGGCGAAGATGAGCAAACCATGGAAGCGCTCAAAAAAATGTATGAATTGAACGGCTATTTTACCGAAACCGTCAATTTTGCCTCAGCACAGAAAATTGCCGACAACAGTGGCGCTTTGGTGATTACCGCACCAAAAAAAGACTACACCGAAACCGAAATTACTCGTTTGCGCGACTGGTTGTACAACAACGGACAAATGGGAAGAACGTTACTGGTGTTTTGCAACTACGCCGCCTCCTGCCCCAATTTGTACGAATTTTTATCGGTAGACTACGGTATTACGGTGACGGATAAACTCATTTTGGAAACCGATTCCAACAACTACCCCATGGACATGTACGGTAGTTATCCGTATTATCCCATCACGTCGGTGGAGGAAACCGCTCTTTCGTTGGGCACGGCAGGAAAAGATGTGTTGATGCCGTTTACGGTTCAACTTAAAACCTCGTTATCCGACGATAATGAAAAAGAACTGCTCACCAACCACTCGCTGGTGACCTTCCCCGAAAGCAGCCGTTTGGTAAGCGTTGCCACTTTGGCCGAGGCTGAATCTGACGAGGATATTGTGCAAGAAAAAGCCGACAGTTATCCCGTTATCGGTATGGCCTATGCCCAGGAAATTAAGACCGTCGAAAACACCACCGTTGAAAATCATGTCATTGTCAGCGGCAGTTATCAATTCGCTTTGCAAGCGGCGGCACAATACGAAAACTACGAGAACGAAAGTTTGGCAGTAGAGCCGTTGCGTACGGTGTGCAGTTTGGGTGACACGGTGATGATTTCCGGCAAGGACTTATCCGCCAAAACCGTTACCTTCTCTTCTTTCACTGCAACGGTTCTCGGCTTCGGTGTGTTCACCGTCGGTATTCCACTGGTGTTAATTGTTATCTGCTTGGTGGTCTTCTTTAAAAGGAGGCACTTATGAGTAAGCGTTCACGTACCTTGCTGCTTTCCGCAGCAGCATTGGTGGCACTTGTCGGCATTTTGCTTGCCTTGCTGTTTTTATTGCCCGAAGCTCCGACAAATGACAACGACGAACCTTTGGATACCTCGGTGGTTTTGGTTGACAAAACAGCCGATGCCAAAATCTCCGTTACCGCCGCCGAGGTAACCTTAAAAGGAGAAAGTTACAAAATTGCCACTACCGATGAAAACAACATTTTTTATGTTGAAGGATACGAGGCTCTACCGTTGGATTTTTATTCTCTTAACGAGTTGGGTAAAGAATTGTTGTCGGTTACCGCCTCAAAAAAGGTTTGGGATAATGCCGAAAACCTATCCGATTTTGGATTCGCGGCAGACGGCAGTTGTTATGCCAAAATTAACATTACCTATTCCGATAAAACTTCTTTTGCTTTGGAAATAGGAAATCTTTCTCCCAATGGCGAGGATTACTATTGCCGCGAAAAAGATTCTAAGACCATCTATTTGATAAATTCCGATTTTGTGGAAACCACGGCAATACCTTCCACCGACTATTTGTCACGGGCACTCTTTACTGCTCCCGATGCTGAAAAGGAAGATGACCAGGTTGCGATAAAAAGCGTTACACTGGGGGGAACCGTACGCAAAGAGGTTGTTTCCTTTTATAACAACGGCCGAGAAAATGCGGGCAATGACAATGTCGTGCTTTCCGGCTTTTATCTTACCAAACCGTATTCTCATGCCGTGAACAGCGACACACCTCTTATCAACGTGGGAACATTTACTTCTGCCTTTGCCAGCGGCATTGCCAAAACCTTTCCCACCGCCGAAGATTTGAAAAAATACGGTCTTGCCAATCCGTATTCCCGCTGTGTGGTAGAATTGGCTGTTCAGCGTACTACGGTAAGCGGTGTGGGGGACGAAAAAACCACCACGGTTTCGTTCCACAACACCTTCGAAAACACCTTGTTGCTCGGCAACAAAAACGAAGATGGTGATTATTACGCTTTGGTATTGGTAGAGGGAGAGGTTACACCCGTTATCTACACCGTATCACCCACTGCCGTCCCGTGGGCAGAGTTACAATACGACGACATTGCCGACCCGCTTTTATTCTTTGAATACATTTACAACTTGGACGGCATGGCTATCACCGTTGACGGTAGCACCCACAACTTCCACTTCGTACACGATGCCGAAGCGGAAGAACTTGATGAAAAGCTCATTGTCACCGCCGGCGGCAAGCAATACAGCACCCCTGATTTCCGTACGTTGTATACATGGCTTATCAGCATTTACCGCAACGGCTCGATTGAAAAAGCTCCCGACGGCGAACCCTTGCTGACGTTTACTATTCGTCCGCTGGACAAAACGCAAAAGGAACAAACCATTCGTTTGTATACTCATTCCGCAGGAAAATGTGTGGCACAACACGATACGGGTGAAATATATTTGGTAGATTCCAAAAACGTGAACTTGTTTGTTTCCAATTATCGCCGCTATGTTAAAGGAGAAGCGGTTACTCCTTAATTTTTTAACACGGAAAGGTTCATAACTATGCTTAAAAAAACTTTTTTCTTCATCGACGACGTTATTTGGGTGTTTCGGGATTTAACAAGACAGCGCCCCGCCTCTTTATTTGATAATCCATTTATGAAATGCCTAAAAGACGCGCACGACCGCTATGGTATGAAAGTGCAATTACACGTTTTTTATCGAACAGATTTCTTTTACGGTGATGATGAGTTTACTCTTGCCGACATGACCGATGCGTATAAAGCGGAATGGAAGGCTGCTTCCGACTGGTTAAAACTCGGTTTTCACGCAAAACAAGAGTTTCCCGATTATCCTTATATTAACGCTTCTTATGAGGATGCAAAAAACGGCCTTGACGCTGTAAAACGGGAAATCATCCGCTTTGCAGGACCCGATAGTTTTGCCGCTTCCGCTACGTTGCATTGGGGTGCCATGAGCAAAGAAGGCTGCATTGCCTTGCGCGAGGGCGGTATTAAACTTCTTTCGGTTTCGGTGGGTGAAAAGCGCCCGTACAACGAAGACCCCGACTCGTTACCGTATGGTCACGCGGCACGTTTGTTGCAAAATCGCAAGCCGGAAAGTTCGGTTTTTATCCGTGATTCCAAGAATACAGCCGTTACGTTTTCACTGTGCGGTTACAATTATCTGACGGCAGAGAAAAATGACCCGATTTATTTTAAGCGCCAAACGTATTTTGACAAGGAAACAGGGTTGCATTTTAAGAAATTGTATAACAGCGTTGTTTTGAATTTAAGCACGCTGGAAGAAGTGCCGCAAGAACTTTCCGCCTTTTTGGATAAAGAATACGTCGGTTATGCCACGCATGAGCAATATTTTTATCCGGAATACTATGCGTATCAACCCGACTATGCCGAAAAGATTGATACTGCCGCAAAACTTCTTACCGAAAACGGTTTTGTCTTTTTCTTTGCAGAAGAAATGGCAGAAAACACCGCTGAGTAAAATTTTTAAAAAAGCCTTTACATTCGCAAAAGAATGTGATATACTACAACAGCGCGTGAAAAAGTGCGCCACCCTTATTCGGATTGCGGAGAATGCCCCAACGGGGAAGCACCGGTTCCCTTTCTGGATTTGCGGAATATTAAAAAGAGGTGTTTTAAATGTTAGCACAAGAAAAAACTCAAATCATGCAAACGTACGCCACGCACGAAGGCGATACCGGTTCTCCCGAAGTTCAAATCGCCGTGCTCACTCGTCGAATCAACGATTTGACCGAGCACTTGAAAGTGCACAAAAAAGACCACCACTCTCGTCGTGGTTTGCTCAAAATGGTTGGTCATCGCCGCAACCTTCTCAACTACTTGATGAAGAAGGACATCATGCGTTACCGTGCCATCATTGAGAAGTTAGGTATTCGTAAATAAAAATCGGTGTGAGGCAGGCGAGCCGGTGCTCTCCTGCCTCAACCTGCATTTTCCCTTGTCGATTACGGTGTTACATGGCGGTGATTTTTTAGCAGTGAAACGGAAACTTTGAACGTTTTGAAAGTTTCGGTTTTATTGCTAAAAATCCCAAACAAACACCGTTTTTGAAATATATTTTTAAACGGAGGATTTATCATGTTTGAAAACTATCGTGTATTCGAAACCACGTTAGCGGGCAGACCGCTTAAAGTGGAAACCGGCAAAATGGCTCAACTGTCCAACGGTTCGTGCATGGTGCGTTACGGCGACACTTCAATTTTGTGTAACGTTACCGCTTCTGCTAAACCGCGCGAAGGGGTGGATTTCTTCCCGCTTTCGGTAGATTACGAAGAAAAGTTGTACGCTGTCGGTCACATTCCCGGCTCGTTCCAACGCCGTGAAGGCCGTCCCACGGAAAAAGCTATTTTGACTTCCCGTGTGATTGACCGTCCCATTCGTCCGTTGTTCCCCAAAGATATGCGCAACGATGTTTCTATCGTTTGTACCGTTATGTCGGTGGACCCCGATTGTCCGCCTGAAACCACGGCCATGATTGGCGCTTCCATTGCGATTTCCATTTCGGATATTCCGTGGGACGGCCCGATTTCGGGTGTGGTTGTCGGTTTGGTAGACGGTGAATACGTTATCAACCCCACCGCCGAACAAGAAAAGAAATCGCAAATGCACGTCACCGTAGCTTCCACAGCGGATTTGGTGGCGATGATTGAAGCCGGTGCCAACGAAATCGATAACGATACCATGTTTGACGGTATTATGGCAGGTCATGCCGCTAACCAACAAATCGTGGAATTCATCAAAGGCATTCAAGCCGAAATCGGCAGAGAAAAATTTGCTTTTACTTCCAATGACCCCGACCCCGCTATGTATGAAGCGGTCAAAGACTTTGCTATTGACGACATCCGTGTGGCATTGGATACCGACGACAAATTGGTGCGCGACGAGCGTTTGCTCCCCATCTACGATGCCGTTCACGCCAAATTTGACGAACAATATCCCGAAGATACCGCTAAATTGGATGAATGCTTGTATAAACTGCAAAAATACGTGGTGCGCCGCTGGTTGTTAGACGACGGCAAACGTGTAGACGGCCGCGGCATTAACGAAATTCGCCCCTTGGCCGCCGAAGTGGACTTGCTCCCCCGCGTGCACGGTTCCGGTATGTTCACCCGCGGTCAAACCCAGGTGTTGACCACGGTTACCTTGGGTTCCGCCGACGATGCACAGTTACTCGACGGTTTGGACGATGAAACCGAAAAACGCTATATGCACCACTACAACTTCCCCTCCTATTCGGTGGGTGAAACCAAACCTTCTCGCGGCCCCGGCCGTCGTGAAATCGGTCACGGTGCTTTGGCAGAACGCGCGTTGGTTCCGGTTCTTCCCTCAAAAGAGGAGTTCCCCTACACCATGCGTTTGGTTTCAGAAGTGCTTTCTTCCAACGGTTCTACCTCGCAAGCTTCCATTTGCGGTTCTACCTTGGCTTTGATGGCCGCCGGTGTTCCGATTAAGGCGCCGGTTGCCGGTATCTCCTGCGGTTTGGTAACCGAAGGTGACCGTTTCATGACCATGGTGGATATTCAAGGCTTGGAAGACTTCTTTGGCGACATGGACTTTAAAGTGGGTGGTACTCACAAAGGTATCACCGCTATCCAAATGGACCTGAAAGTGCACGGTTTGACCCCCGCTATCATTCGTGAAGCGTTGGACAAAACCTATGAAGCTCGTTTGTATATTTTGGACGAAATCATGCTCAAAGCTATCCCCGCAGTGCGTGAGGAACTCTCTCCCTACGCTCCCAAAATGATTTCCACCAAAATCGATGTGGATAAGATTCGCGACGTTATCGGCAAAGGCGGCTCGGTTATCCAAAAAATCCAAGCCGACTGCTGCTGCGACATCAGCATCGAAGAAGACGGCACCGTGTTTATCTCCGCTATCAACACCGAAAATGCCAAACGTGCGTTGGCTGTCATCGAAACCATTGCCAAAGACCCCGAAGTCGGCTCGATTTACAAAGGCCGCGTCACCCGCTTGATGGCGTTTGGTGCGTTTGTGGAAATTGCGCCCGGCAAAGAGGGTTTGGTTCACATCAGCAAACTGGACGTTAAACGCGTGGAAAAAGTGGAAGATATTGTTACCGTCGGCGATGAAATCATTGTAAAAGTGGTAGAAATCGACGAACAAGGCCGTATCAACCTGTCTCGCCGCGATGCTTTGATTCAAGTGGAAGGCTTGGAAGTCGAAGCACCCGCTGCTGAAGAACCCGCTCGTCCTGCTTCCCGTCAAGGCGGTTTCCGTCGTCGCACCAACCGCCGCGAAGACTAATCACCCATATTTAATCATAAAGCCCGACAACTGCGTTGTCGGGCTTTTGCTTGACCTTTTATCAAAAATACGGTAAAATATAGATGAGTTGCTTGGTATACCAAATGGCAACAAACAATACCAAGCGGAAATGAGGTTTGTTATGCTGGTTTCCCCCTCTATTCTCACATGTGATTTTGCTCACTTTGGTGCCGAAATGGATTTTGTTAAACAATCCGGCGCAGACATGGTGCATTTGGACGTTATGGACGGCGTGTTCGTTCCCAACTTGAGTTTTGGACCACCGGTGATTGAACGCATCCGTCCTATCTCGGATATGTTTTTTGACGTGCATTTGATGATGCAATACCCACATCGTCTTATTGACGCTTTTGCCAAAGCGGGGGCAGACCTCATTAACTTCCACGTGGAAAGCGATTCGCCAATTGAAGAAACAATTGAAGCCATCCGTAGTCACGGTAAAAAAGTAGGACTTACCATCAAGCCCAAAACACCGGCTTCGGCGGTATTTCCCTATTTGGATAAAATCGATATGGTGTTGGTCATGACGGTGGAGCCGGGGTTTGGCGGGCAAAAATTCATGGAAGATATGATGCCCAAACTCCGTGAATTACGAGGCGAAATTGACCGTGGCTCACTTCCTGTCTGTTTGCAAGTAGACGGCGGCATTTCTGCCAAAACGGCACCGATTGCCGCGGCGGCAGGCGCAGACATTGCCGTGGTCGGCAGTGCGTTGTTCAATGCGCCGGATGCGGCGGCGTTGGTAGACGAGATTCATACGTTGCGCACAAACGGTGAAGTGCCGTTCCTTTTATAATCGGTATGCCGTGTTCTTCCAAAAAAGCGGCGGCGCCATTCCCCTCGGCAACACACCTGGCAAATTCCGATAAAACTCGCCATTCGTTGCTTTGCTTACGAGTGACACCGTATATAATCAAGCGGTATTCTTTGTTCCACGCGTACAATGAGGAAAGCGGCATTTCCCCCGCGTGATTGGCCGCTAAATTTTCTCCCAACCGCAACAGTTCTTCGGCATCGGCAATCGCGTAAATTTTGGGACTGCAAACGGGTGACCAACAATCCTTTTCAGGGGTAATTAAAAAAAGATAACCACTTTGCAGTGCCATAATTTCTACACGCATTTCTTCTTCGGGACAAGCAATCAATCGTTGTTTGGCTATTCCCAATAATTTTATCAAGGCGCGGTGGGTACGGACTTTGTCGGTCCCTAAAGTTTCAAAACTTAACCCCCATCGTCCCAGTTCTTCTTCACTCATCCATATCTTCAAAGCCCCGTTGCTGAGCGGTTCTATTCTCATTATGTTTCTCCCCTCTCTTGCAAGGATAGGTCGGCGAGAGTCGAGCCTACTACCATCATATTATGCGGACAAGTTCTTGGCAAGAGGTTATTTTTGGATATCTTATCAAATTTGGAAAGGTGGTGCTTTTGTGGCGTTCAAAGCAGGTGTTCGGCTGTTGTTTCAAAAGGAGCCGGCCATTTCTTTGCCTACAACCGAACTGAACGATGTAACACAAGTAACCCTTCCCCTCGCTTTCCCAACAGAAGCCGCTGTTGTTCCTGCGGTGCATTTATACGACACGGTACGAAAAGGCACCCGCTTATCGGTTATAGAAGAAGACCCGATTTCGGCAGTGTGTTCGAGTGTTACCGGCCTTGTCAGCGGCGAACGGGAAGTACAACACCCGTTATACGGTACGTTGCCTTGTGTGGTGATTGACTGTCTGCCGGACAATCCTACACCGGAAGTACCTACCCCCGCCAGGGAACAATTCACACCCGAATATATTTTGCAAGCCGCCGAGCAAGCCGGAATTGTTGACGAGTTAGACGGTGTGCCGCTCTCGTTAAAACTAAAAGAGTGGCAAACAAACGGTTGCGGATTTTTGGTGGTGGATGCCGTTGAGGTGGAACCTTTTTCTTCTTCTGCCTTTGCCGTTTTGCACGACTGCGCCGAGCAAGTGCTGGAAGGCCTGCGTATGGCGGCTCGTTGCGCCGCTGTCACAAGGTATCATATTGCGGTGTGCTTGTCGGGTGCTCGTCGCCGTGCACTGGCACTTCGCATTGGAAAACCGTTTTTGTATCAAACCGATTCCTACTATCCGGTAACGGATATTGTCCACCGTGGCAAAAAATTCGGCACTCACACCGTTCCTCACGGTGCCACCGTGGGACGCTTGGGTGTACAAGCGTGTCTTGCTTTATATCGCGCTTTATTTTTGTCGGAAGCTCACAGCCGCTGTGTTCTCACCGTGGCGGGAGATGCTGTCCCGCATCCTCAAAACGTTTCGGTACCGTTTGGTGTGACCATACAACAGGTCTTGGAACACTGCGGGGTATCGGAACCGCCGGATTATGTTATTATCGGCGAGCCCATGACCGGCACTTGCGTTTCCTCCTTGGATATTCCCGTGTTACCCGGTATGACTTGCTTGTTGGCTTTTTCATCCAAAGCCATTTCTCTTCCGGCAACGTATACTTGCATTGGTTGCGGCCGCTGTGCCAAAGTGTGCCATGCGGGATTACTGCCGTTTGAAATTTCCAGACGATACCAAAACATGCATTACGAACGCTTGCCCTCGCTACACGCTGAAGAATGTGATAACTGCAACGCTTGCTCGTTTGTCTGTCCCAGCGGTATTCCTTTGGCAATGTTGGTACAAGAATCCAAAGCGGCATCCGGTGCCGTGTTTTTAGATATGGAGGATAGCCATGCTTAAAACCTCTGTTGCACCGCACTTGCGGGAAGTACATCATCCATTTTATCAGTCGGGCGGTGTGTTGCTGTGTTTGGCAGCCGTCACCGGCTTTTCTTGCTTGTATTTTGGGTGGCGCCCGTTGTTATTGATTCTGGCGGGCATGCTGTCTGCCATGGTTGTGGAAACGGTGTGCTGTGCTTTTCGGTTACAGTCCCCCACCATCACCGACGGCACTGCCGCCGTGACCGGCGCGTTGATTGGTGCTATGATGTCCCCTTTAACACCCTTTTGGGTGCCGGTAATCGGGGCTGCGTTTGCTATCGGTGTAGCAAAAATGCCGTTTGGCGGTTTTGGGCGGAACATTTTTAACCCCGCTGCTGCCGGTGTGGCGTTTTGTGCTATTTGCTTTCCGACACGGTTGTTTGTATACCCCGACACGGCACAAAACACCTGGCTCCCTTTGTGGGATACTTCCTCGGTCATCACGGCGGTTTCCCCCTCTGCGCAACTGAGCAGCGGCGGTGTCACCTCTTATAATTGGCTTTCGCTGATAAGCGGTGATTTTCCCGGTCCTATCGGTTCGGCAGGAATTTTGGTGCTGCTCGCTTGCGCGGTATACTTGTTTGTACGCCGTTCTGCCTCGCCGCTTATTTTTGTTCCGTATATTGCAGTATGTGTGTTGTGGGCAGTGTTGTTCCCCCGCGCCGATATTTTAGCTTCCGCCAGCATTGCTTTGGAGTTGTGCACGGGCTTGCTTTTGTTTTCCGGTGTGTTTTTGCTTTCTGACCCCATCACCGCCCCACACTATCCCCCCGCTCGTGTTGTTTACGGCATTGTTGCCGCCATACTCACCATGTTGCTCAGACGCTACGGTCGGTTTGAATGTTGTGATTTCTTTGCGGTGCTGTTGGTGAATTCCTTTTCCGCTATGTTAGACCGCGGTTGTTGGCATGCCGTGCGCTACCTTTCAAAGGTTTGGGAGGTGTACCGTTCGTGAAACCTTCGATTAAATCGTTTTTTTCTGTGTTTTGGAACGCTTTTTTGCCGCAAAATGTTGTTTTGGTGCAAGCATTAGGCTTGTGCCCTATCTTGGCAATCGGTTTTAATTTGCAATACGGTGTAGCACTTTCTCTGTGCACCACCGCTGTTTTAGTTCCCACCGCATTGGCAGGTTCTTGGTTGGATAAATACGTTTCTTCCAAACTGCGCCCGCTGGTGTATGCCTTGCTCTCTTCGGTTTTGCTGTTGGCGGCAGCACTGGTTTTACGGCAATGGGTGTCCCCCACCATCTACGCACACTTGTATTTGTTTTTACCCTTGATGGCGGTAAACACCTTGTTTACTTACCGTTTTACCGGTATGGCATCTCCAAAAGTTTCTTATCTTTCAACGCTCGCCGATTCTCTCGGTACGGCACTGGGGTTTGGCTTCGTATTGTGTGTCACTTCCGCCTTGCGTGAAATGGCAATAAACGGTACCATTTGGAATATTCCACTGGGATATGCGGCGCGATTCCCGGAAGCGGAACATCCGTTTATCGGTTATGTTCTGCTCGGCTTTATGGCGGCAGCTCTGCAATGGGTACAACAGTTAATCCGTCATCGCGTTCCCGCAAAGGAGGAACTTGACGTATGAAATCTTTTACCGATATGTTGCTCTTCTTTTTGTTGGTTGCCACCACACAAAACTTGATACTTACCACCGGTTTGGGCGCCTCGTCCATGATAAAACTGGTACGGCGTCCAAAGCAATTGTTCCGTTTTGGGACCTTGCTGTTGTTCTTTTCCGTGCTGACTACCGCGTTGTTTTTCCCTATTGACAGATTCCTTCTCCCCGACACGTGGTTTGCCCGTATGATTCGTCCGTTTATCCTGTTGGTGCTGACGGGTTTGCTGTATTTGGGATGCACCGCTTATCTTTCGCGTTCAAAAGAGCAATACCGCCCTTTGCGTTCTGTTTTACCGCTGGCAGCGTTTAACAACGTGGTCATCGGTGTATCGCTGTTGATAAATTATCAAGTTTCTGTTTCCTTTTTCCCCGCCATCGGCATTGCCGCGGGCGGTGCCGTTGGATTTGTACTCCTTTCCGCCCTTACCGCCGAAGCGGTGGAACGGTTGGATAACCCCGATATTCCCCGCGCTTTTCGCGGGTTGCCCGCCACTTTGGTGTATCTTGGCTTGTTGGCACTGGCTTTGATGGGCTTTAAAACCAAACTGAATTTGATTTAACAAAAAAAGAACACGCCATTCTCTTTGCAGAGAATGGCGTGTTCTTATGTTGCTTGTATTGTTCCGCCGCCGACAACGTAATCGCCTTGGTACAAAACCACGGCTTGTCCTGCCGTTAACGCCCGTTGCGGTTCATCAAAAATCACTTTTATGCGCGAATCGCCAAACGGCTCGACCGTTGCTGCCGCTTCCACCTGCGAATACCGCGTTTTGGCAGTCACCCGCAACGGTTCTTTGAGTTCGTCAAATGCTATCCAGTTGACATCATCGGCAACCAATGACGAGGAAAACAACTCTTCATGTTTTCCCAGCGTTACGGTGTTAGTTACCGCATCTTTGGCGGTGACGTACCGCGGCTCACCAAAGGCAACACCCAGTCCTTTGCGTTGACCGATGGTGTATCCAATCATGCCCGCATGCGTGCCGATACACTCACCTTGCATGTTTAAAAATTTGCCGCTTTGGCGCTGAATGTGAAACTCTTTTTCCAAAAACTCAACGTAATTGCCGTTTGGCACAAAACAAATATCTTGACTGTCGGATTTGTGTGCCGTTACCCATCCTTGTTCCTGCGCCAAACGGCGAATTTCGGTTTTGGTCATGCCGCCCAAAGGAAACAGCGAATGGGATAATTGATGTTGTGTCAGAGAATATAAAACATAACTTTGGTCTTTGGTGGTGTCTGCCGCTTTTTTGAGCAACCAACGGCCGTCTTGGGATTGTTCGCACTGCGCATAATGTCCCGTGGCAACTGCATCGGCACCCGCTTCCAACGCATCGTCCAACAGTTTACCGAATTTGACGGTTTTGTTGCAAACCAAACAAGGGTTGGGAGTTTCGCCGCGACAATACGTATCGGCAAAGTTTTGCATGACCGATTCACGAAACCATGCGCGATAATCTAAAACACGGTGTTCGATTCCCAACGTTTGTGCCATTTTTTTGGCATCGTCCGCATCGGTAGAGGGACCGTCCAATAATTGCAACGTGACGCCTTCTACTAAAAAGCCTTGTTGTTGTAACAAAAAAGCCGCTGCCGAACTGTCGATGCCACCGCTCATGCCGACCCATACGCGTTTCATGCAA